>DKOA01000068.1 GCA_002469895.1 Opitutia bacterium UBA7374 | reverse complement strand
GCATAGGTCGAGGGTTCGGGGACTATCCCCACCTCTAATAAATAGCCCCAGCTGTGCGTATTAGAAACGTCATCCCATTTAAGATAGCGTGAACCTGAAGAAAAAGTAGGCGTACCATATATATATGCATAGTGTTGTATTCCTGCTGTATTATTTGGCTCACCTCCTAAAGGCCCAAAAGGATCCCAATTATGATCACTTAATTCATTTCCGTTAAGCCAAAGCCACTCACCTTCTATCGCTTCATCTGTAAGGCCTATCCAAAGATTAGGCCAGTAACCGCTGTTAGTTAAGAAATTGGAGGCAACTAATATTTTCTCAGATGTATTAAGAACAGCCAACCTACCACCTCTAGCCTCCGCATCCGCTTTTGCTTCCTGCCAATTGTAACTACCTTCAACTATTTGAAGAGTAAAACCACTCACCGAACTCACTAGTAGACCCAAGGACGCAAACAATAGGACTAAAAACTTCATTACCTATCTCTATCCGGGCATCTGAAGAATTCAAGCCCTTCTCGATGAGGGGCTATTTTTTCGAGAGGGCCGGATGTATATCCATACAGCCTCAGCAGCGGCACCTCGAACCCCCGACCCCGACTTCGTCAAAGCCGCCAACTTTGTCCAGAGTTTGCCCAAAAAGTGACCGAAAGTCGTTGAAATTGACCGAAAAGACTGGGCAAACAGAACTGACAACAGTCCATATTAATTTCACAAACTATTGCCCTAAAGCATAATAAGGAAAATGTTTCGCCCAGATTCGAACTGCCATTTGCGGCTTCGGAGACCGCCGCTCTATCCATTGAACTACGGGAGCAAAGAAGACGACAGCTTCTAAAACTGCGCGGTCGCGTCACCGTTCAAAAACTCTACTCTACAGCAAAAAAGACCACGGAACCGATCGCCCCGTGGTTCCAAGTTACTTCTACTTGAATCATTAGAAGCGTCCGACGATGGCAAAGCGTGCGTTGATCGGAGCGCCTACAGTTGCCTGGTGCGTACCGTAGGCATGCGGGTAGTATACTTCGTCGAGCAGATTCTCAATGTTCAGCTGCAGACGCAGATTCTCGTTCAGCTGGTAATAAGCAGCCGCATCAAAGCGGACGAAGCTGGGTACAATTCCATCGGCGCCACCTTTGGGCGTGCTTTCATCTTGATAAATCGCTCCCAGCCCAAGACCCAGATGCTCAGTCAATTGATAGTTATTCCAGACAGAGAACATATTACTTGGTAGTTCAGCCGGTCTGTCTCCGTCTGTATCCTCGCCATCCATATAGCTGTAACCGGCGCTGACAGTCCATTGATCCGTGACTTGACCGAGGAACTGCGCTTCAAAGCCGCCGATCTCAGCATCGACGAACTGGGTTCCCCCGGAGCCATTATCTCCGGCATATTTCTGGTCAATTTGGAACACTGCAGTGGTTACACTGTACCCTTGTGCGAAGTCCCACTTAACCCCTGCTTCCAAGTTGGTGAATTCATCGGGATCAACATGATCGAGGGCATCTTTTACGCTGGCGTATTGCCCTCCGCTTTTCGGGAGGAAACTCTCGCTGTAGCTAGCGTAGAGAGAAACGTTCTCTTCAGGCTTGTAGACGAAGCCCAGGCGGGGAGTAATTTTCTCGTCTACCTGGCTCCGCTTAGCAGTTAAATCACCCTTTTCATCCAATATATCGACCGCGAAATCAATGCGGTCGTAGCGGAGGCCGAGTACGAGATCGAGACTATCGGTTAAGCCGATTTCGTCTTGGATGAAGAGTGAGACCACGTCCACTTCGGCCTCTGTTAAGTCGCCAAAATTGGTAAAACTGCCACTGAAGCTGGCGAGTTCGTCCAGCGTTACGTCCGAATTGTTAGCCTTCGTACGAAAGTTGTCGTTCGCGGTGTGGATAGACTCCACCCCGGCAAGGACTGTGTGATCCACTTCGCCGGTCGCAAATTCACCAACGAGACTACCGGTCAGGGTAGTGGTTGTACGCTTTGTGCCGTCTGCGTAGCCGCTCAGCGTAGCTGTCTCCGTACTCTCAACATAATTGGAGGCATAGAAGTTCTGATACAGCTTATCGTAGTCACCATAAGATGCGGTGAAATTGCCCTTCAGGGTGTCGGAGAACCTGTGCTGGAGAAGCACGCGAAAGATGCTCGCTTCAAATTCGGATTTATTCAGATCTTGATCACCAAAAACGGTATCCTTGAGCGCATCAATAGGCTCGCCGTCGGCTCCGGTAGGAATTCCGCGGTCAATGGAACGGTCGTAGTCGACATATTCGTAGGAAAGGTCGAGTGAGGTTTCTTCACTGAGCTGGTATTTTAAGGTCGGGTTCAGCCCCATGCCGTCGCCATCTGAGAAATCACGATGATTCTCGAAAGTATCTAGGTAGGCATTCAGTCGGAAAGCGACGTCTTTACTAACCGCAAAGTTCTTATCAATTTGCGCTTCTGCGGCGCCGAATGTGTTCGCGAAGATAGAGTACGCATTAAAATCTTCACCGATCGTAGCCTTCTTTGTCACACGATTGAGGATGCCACCGGAACCGCCACGTCCGAAAAGAAGAGCGTTCGGGCCGCGCAGGATCTCGACTTGCTCCACATTATAGAGTGGGCGGTAGTATTGCACATCGTCACGCACACCATCGATAAAGAAATCAGCCGTGGTGAGTGCCCCGCGGAAGACCACGGCATCACGATGACCTTCACCCTGATTATTGCTGACCCCCGGAGTATAATCAACAATGTCCCCGATGCTCTCGAAGCCGCGGAGCGAAATATCCTCGGCGGTCGTAATGGAAAGGCTTTGCGGCACGTCGATAATCGGCGTCGGCGTCTTTAACGCGTTGACCTGATCCATATAAAGAGAATCCGCGACGACGACAAAATCCTCCAAATTGTAGACCGCTTCGTCGCCTTGCCCGGCAGCACTTTGCGCCATCGCAGGCGATAAGGCCAGTGACAGATAGAAGCCCGCCAAAGTCAGGGACTTCAGCGAGGCAGACCGTGTAAAACTACGGGTAGTTGTTTTCATGTATCGGTTATTTTATGATATTGCGACTCAGTTGCAATTTTTATAACTGAAAACGAGATCCAATCTCATTTAAATTGAATGTCAAGTCCCCATCCCTAATTTATACTCTCCGCTAGGGTCCCTCAGGGCATGCCTTGCGGCTTCACAGAAGCGGCCAGACACTGGCTGGAAAAGAAAAGAGACGAGGATTGTCTCGGCCAGAAAATACGGATACAACTAATCTACAGTGAAATTTCGATCGGGTTTGTATTATGTATGAAGTAAAAAATCGCGTCTGTCTGGTCACCGGAGCGAATCGGGGAATTGGCCGGGCAATCATTGAAAGCTTTCTGCGTCACGGCGCAGTCAAGATCTACGCGGGTGTGCGCTCCCTCGATAAAGCCGATGAACTCCGGCAATCCTATAGCGGGAAAATAACTCCGATCCGGATCGATTATACCTTGCCGGAGACGATCGAAAACGCAGCGCTTACGGCTACAGATGTTGAGGTAGTTGTATCGAATGCGGGCATCCTCAATAAAGCGAAGGTTACCGATGCAAACGTCATTGATGCCTTTGCAGAAGAGTTAACCGTAAACGTCTACGGCTTGCTTCGGATGGCTCGGGCTTTTGCCCCTGTACTCAAAGCAAACGGAGGAGGTGCCTTCGTTCAGCTCAATTCGATCGCCTCTTTGGCCAGCGCTGACGAGTTTGCCACTTACTGTGCCAGCAAAGCCGCCGCTTATTCGTTCACCCAATCCCTGCGGCGTATGTTCGCCGAGCAACAGACAGCATTGCTCAGCGTACATCCCGGACCGATTGAAACAGACATGTCTGCCAAAGCAGGCTTTGCCGGGGCGGGAGAAGCTCCGGGGGTGGTTGCGGAGGCGATTGTCGAGAGTTTGCAAGAAGGAGAATTTCTGCTTTTCCCGGATCAACTGGCCAAGCTCTTTGCCGGTGCCTACGAGCGATTTGCGCAAGACATCATTGAAGCAGACGAATTGAATGCATAGCGAGCCGTGAAGCCATACGCTCCCCTACTGGTTTTATCTTTCATTGCTTGCCTTTCATCGCTCAGGGAAATGCAGGCAACCGGTTCGTCGGGAGCAGAATGGCAAACCATTGTACAATGGGATAACGATCTGATCATGGCAGGCACCGATCAGGATTACACCAACGGCACACGTATCGCATTCCAGCGCGAATTGCCCCGCTGGGAGACTCCCCAAGGCCTGCTCAAAGATCCCCTGCGAGAGTTGACCGGAGCCAATCGCGAACGTCCCGGTGGCGACTTGCGCCTGAGTAATCGCGGACCGCTTCGCTATGCTTGGGGCATCGGCCTGACCCAGCTGATGTACACGCCGAGAGACCCCGGCAGCAAAGCGTCCCCAACAGGCGAGCGCCCCTATGCCGGATGGCTCGGCATGGAATTCTCTCTGCAGGCGATGAACGATAACACTACCAGCGGCATCACCCTCTCAATCGGCACCACGGGAGACACCAGCATGGCCGAAGACACGCAGGACTGGGTGCACCAAAACATAAGCGACAGCCCCCTCTTTCAGGGCTGGGACAGCCAGGTACCCCAAGAGGTCACAATCAATCTTCATTTTGATCACAAGCGCCGACTGGATTTTCTAGAGCACGGGAAGCCCGAACTTTTCGCGACAGACGGCTACAGCGAATGGGGTCTGGCCGGCGGTAATTTCAATACCCATGCCTACATCGGCAGCCTCCTCCGCTTTGGCTACAACCTGCCCTCCACCCACTCCACGCCAAGAGTTCAACTGGGCAGTTATGGTGCCGCCTTTTTTAAAAAGGAACCGCCCGCCAAAAAAGCATTTTCAATCCTCGGATTCTCCGGACTGCGGGGAAGCTTCGTCCTGCACGACATCACACTTGATGGCCCCATATTCCGGGAGAGCCGAGCCACCACCGAGTCAAAAAAGCTCGTCGGTGAGTGGCTCTTTGGCATCCAACTCCGCTGGAATCGTTTCGACCTGAGCTTATCAAACACCCTCCGCAGCGATGAATTCAAGGGGCAGCAGAAGAGTCATCGCTTTGGTTCAGCCATGCTGCGTTGGCACCATCGGTATTGAATTTTCAACGGGGTCGCAGGATCAACCGAACCGCATCCAAACGGAGATGCGCCCCTGCAATCTGCCGTCCCGTTGCCTCCGCCTGCTTCCAAGCCAACCGAATCTCTTTCTCGCTGACGTTTGGGTTTACCCGGCGCAACGCTTCCAAACGAGCCGCCTCAGATTTCAGGCAATCCCCAGCCAGTTGAAGCGCCGTTATTAACTTCTGCTCCCGCTCGGCCCGAGCCTCTTCCTTGGCCAAGTCTAATATCCTCGGCAGCAATCCGCGTAATAAATCCGGATCCTGCTGGATCCGGAAACTCGCCTCATCACGCACATTTTTATCAATCCACTCAGGCGCAAATTGCCCGGCGAAATTCTCTCCACTCGGATCCACGCAGATACGAATCGGCGTGGGCGGCAGAAAGCGCTCGATGTGCAGCGATGCCGGAGCGACCGACTCAAGCATATAAACCGCCTCCACCAGAAGGGGCGGCGCCGCATCCGGCGGATTCTCCCAGACGACCAGCGCACTATTTCCCTGATGTGAACCCAGCAGCAGTTCGATCGCGCCTCGCACCATCGGATGATCCCAGGTTAAAAAAGTGATGTCTTCCCGCTGCAGCGCACTCTCACGATCGAAAGTAATGGTCACGCCGCCCTCCGGAATCCCGGGGAAGAATTCCGTAAAAAGACCGCCCGAAGAAAGCCGCAGCGTGCGGGCATCGACATCCTCCACAGATACGCCGAAGTGGTCGAAGACGCGATTCAGAAACACATCCAGTAAACGATCTGCATCCGATTCACGAATTTGTGCGAGCAGTCCATCCGCCACTCCACGGCGACAGGAATTTAAGGCGATCAACTTGTCTTGCCCCTCCGAAAGACGGCTCTCCAGCCCTTCGCGATAAACACGCGATGCCTCGATTAAGTGCTGCACGGCCTCGCGGTCGTCCGCCTTCTTTTCATGATAAGTGTCTCCCAGACTGCGTACTCTGGAACCAAATTCTTTTAAATAGGCACTCCCTCCACGGAGCGAATGCTCAATTCCTCCGAGCCCTTCATGATGCCAGCGAAAAAGCAACTCGGTACTCGCGCCATGCAAGTAAGGCACATGTATACGGATCGTCTCACTCTGACCGATGCGATCCAGCCGACCGATGCGTTGCTCCAACAATTCGGGATTGAGCGGCAAATCAAAAAGTACCAGATGATGGGCAAACTGAAAATTCCGCCCTTCACTGCCGATCTCCGAACAAATCAAAATGCGCGCGCCGTCTTCCTCGGCAAACCAGGCAGCATTCCGGTCACGCTGGACCAAAGACAGTCCCTCATGAAAGACCGCTGCTTTGACATTAATCTGCTCTGCCAGAGCCGTATGGATGGCCAGCACCTTCGCCGGGCTGCGGCAGATGAGGAGTATTTTCTCCGGTGAAAGTTCCCGCAACAAATTCGCCAGCCAACGGATGCGTGCACCCTGCCGATAGTCCGGCTCGGCCATAGCGTCCGCACCCGCCTCCCCCATTTCGTACTCGAGGTGCAAGCGCTCAAGAACTTCCTCCGGTGAATCCGTTTCGCGGGGCTCAACCGAATGGGGAAAAGCCTTCCGCACGGGGAAGCCTTGCAGCGCATCCCTTGTGTTGCGAAAAATTACCCGCCCGGGGCCGTGTCGATCAATCAGTTGATCCAGCAAAGCCGAACGATCCTCGAGCAAGGCCGCAAAGGACGAATCATCCAATTCACTGAAGGTCGTCCGCAACTGTTTTAGAGAAACCTCGTCCAAAGCATCCGGAGAAGATAACTTTGCAGCCAGCGCAGCCGTCTCCATAAAGGCCGTCTGCTCCTCCTGAAAACGCTCCAAGTCCGGATAACGGTCGGGATCCAAAAGGCGCAACCGGGCAAAGTGTCCTTCTGCCCCCAATTGCTCCGGAGTCGCCGTCAGCAAAAGTAAGCCCGTGCTCGATCGGCTAATCGACTCCACCAGCCGGTATTCCGTACTGGCCGACTCCGGCGCCCATTCCAAGTGATGCGCTTCGTCCACTACCAGCATGTCCCAGCCAGCCTCCGCACTAAGCCTCGCCCACTCTGTATTCTCTGCCAGAGTCTGGATCGGGCAGAGCAGTAATTGCTGATCGAGAAACGGATTGCCCTGTGGGTCTCTTTCCATCTCCGCGGCAAAACGATCCGCATCGAATAACTCGAACCAAAGATTAAAGCGCCGATACAGCTCGACGAACCATTGGTGCAACAGAGATTCCGGTAACAGAATCAAGATTCGGGAAGCTCGGCCACTAAGTTGCAGCCGGTGCAAAATCAAGCAGGCCTCAATCGTCTTGCCCAGCCCCACTTCATCCGCCAACAAAACCCGCGGTAAGAGCCGGTTGGATACCTCCGACGCAATATATAACTGGTGTGGTATTAAATCGATCCGGCCCCCGACAAAGCCAGAAACCGGTGACTGCCTCGCACGACCCAGCAAACGATTGGCCGCCAGTCGCAGAGAAAATGCCTCCGAACCATCCGCCTGCCCCTGGATCAAGCGATCTTCCGGCTTACTAAAGCTCAGCGTGTCGGCCAATAATGACTCCGGAACTTCCTCACCGGCACACGAATAGACATAAAGCCCGTCCTCCTCGCGCACCGCATCCACTTGCACACTCTCGCCCGACTGCAGGCGCACCGTATCGCCCTCCCGAAAAGCCACCCGAAGGATCGGCGCATTGCCCGCAGCATAGATCCGCCGCTCCCCGCTGGCCGGAAAGCTCATCTCTATCTGATGACGTGAGGCCTGATCGATCGTGCCCAACCCAAGCTCCGGCTCCGTCTCACTGCTCCACCGTTGTCCGACTCTATATTGCACCATGTAAACAAGCTCGATCAGTCCCGAACCAATGTCAAAGGCTTGCCGCACACGAATGGCTGCCTAGATTACCCCGCAAACAGCCCTATGCAGCCGGAATTCTACATCCCTGATGGAGCCGATCCATCCACAGCGAAACAACGCTGTACCCATCTCGGCATCGGTGCCCATCCCGATGACCTCGAGTTTATGGCCTACCACGGGATCAGTCATGGCTATGAGCAAGCCCAGCCCTCCTTTGGTGGTATCATCTGTACCAACGGGGCCGGTTGCTCGCGGGCCGGAAAATACAGTCACTGTAGCGACGAGGAAATGATCCGTCTCCGAGCTGAAGAACAGCGTGCAGCCGCTCGAATCGGGCGATACACTTTTGTCCAGCAGCTCGGCTTACAAAGTGCCACCGTCAAAGACCGAGCAACTCGCGATCAACTGACCGATACGATCGCCGATCTCATTGCCCACTGCCGACCCGAAGTCATCTACACCCACAATCCGCTAGACAGCCACTCCACGCATGTCGCTGTCTGCCAGACTGTGGTCAAAGCAGTTCGCCAACTGGCACCGGAAATGCGCCCGAAACAGTTACTTGGATGCGAGGTCTGGCGTGGCCTCGACTGGGTTCCTCAAGCCGATAAAGTCGCCCTCGACGTAAGCGCAAATCCGGAGCTGGCAGAACGCCTCCTTGCCTGCTTCGATTCCCAGATTGCCGGCGGCAAAAACTATGGGCAAGCAGTCGTTGGGCGCAGTCTGGCCAATGCCACATTTTACCAAGCCCGGGAACCTGATGGCCCCGCTCGCATCTGGTTTGCTCTGAATCTCTCTCGGCTCATGAAAGACGAGTCCCTCGCACTCGCTTCTTTTACGGAATCTCTGCTCCAACGCTTTCACCAGAGCATCGCCGACAACCTGCGGGAATTACCGCACGTTTAAACTTTGTGTGCCTTGAGAATGTCCAAATCGACAAATTCCAGTACCGAAGCATGCGTCGACTCCAGTTTGACCAACGGCGCACAACCGGATTGATAAGCCTCCATCCAACGCCCCAGACAGAGGCACCAATAATCGCCTGCCTTCAACCCGGGGAATTGGTATTCCGGCACCGGGGTGCTCAAATCGTTCCCCTGCGAACTGCTGAAAGCCAGAAAGGAATCCGTCATTTGCGCGCAGACCGTGTGCATGCCGGCATCATCCGCACAAGTATCACATAGACCCGTGCGAAAAAATCCGGTTACCGGATCTGCACTACAAACCATAAGACTGCCTCCTAATACATTACTGGCCACAAGAGAGTATTGGTCGCAATCCACCAGCGCTGTCAAACTTACCCGCGCTTACATGGTTGAATTCTCGTTCAGATTCCCTTCTCTAGGCGAATGAGCAAAAATGAAACGCAGCCTCTCGTCGGCATTATCATGGGCAGCCAGTCCGACTGGAGCACCATGAGCGAAGCAGCCAACCTACTGGAAGCCCTCCAGATTCCATACGAAAAACAGATCGTTAGCGCTCACCGCACCCCGAAAAGACTCTATGAATATGCAGAAGCCGCGGAAGAGCGTGGCCTCCAGGTAATCATCGCCGGTGCCGGCGGAGCCGCCCACCTGCCGGGAATGACTGCAGCGATCACGACACTTCCGGTCCTCGGAGTCCCCGTACAATCAAAAGCATTGAGCGGGCAGGACTCTCTCCTCTCTATCGTGCAAATGCCTGCCGGGATTCCTGTCATGACACTCGCCATCGGTATTGCCGGGGCCAAAAATGCCGCCCTCTCCGCGGCCTCGATCCTCGCCCTGCAGGATGCTCGCCTGGCAGAACGCCTCAAAGCCTACCGCGCGGAACAAACTCATAACGTGGAAAAAACGACACTCCCTTCCTCATGATCCCTCCCGGCGCTACTATCGGCATTCTTGGAGGCGGCCAACTCGGACGTATGCTCATTCTGAGCGGACGCCCCCTCGGGTACCGCTTTCACGTCTTCGATCCGAAAGGACCCAGTACGGCAGGGCGCGTGGCCGACGATGAAGTCAATGCACCCTATACAGATACCGATGCGCTGGGTGAATTTGCCCGGTCCGTTGACCTCGTAACACTGGAGTTTGAAAATATCCCTGCTGAAGCGATTGAAACTCTATCGGCCATCCGGCCAGTCCTGCCCGGCTGGAAAGCGCTCTACACCTGCCAACACCGTCAAAGAGAAAAAGACTTTCTCCGCGAGGGCGGTTTTCCCTGTGCTCCGTTTGCCTACGCCGATTCCGCAGAAAGCCTCGCGGATGCCGCACAAAACGTGGGGTTCCCCTGCGTCGTGAAAACCGCCGCCTTTGGATATGACGGGAAGGGACAGGTGAAACTTGAACCCATAGACGCAGGGCGCGACTTTGCCACACTTTGGGAGCAACTGGGAGCGCCTCCACGCGTCGTCGTTGAGAAATGGATCCAACATGCCGGCGAGTTCTCCGTAGTTTGCGCGCGGCGCGACGATGGCAGTACCCAAACCTTCCCCATGGCGGAAAACATCCACCGCGACCATATTCTACACGCTTCTATTTTACCGGCTCGTACCCCGCAGTCCGTCGATAAAGAAGCCGCCCGTATCGCCAAGGAGCTCGCTCAAGCCCTCGATATTGTCGGCTTGCTCGCAGTCGAATATTTTCTCGATACAGATGGCTCGCTGCTCGTCAATGAAATGGCCCCACGCCCGCATAACTCCGGCCACTACAGCATCGAGGCTTGTCATACCTCACAGTTCGAGCAACACATCCGGGCGGTCAGTGGGCTCCCCTTCGGGAGCACGCATTTGCTCCGACCGACTGTCATGATGAACCTCCTCGGTGATCTCTGGGCAAACGGAGAGCCCGACTGGCAACCACTTCTCGAAGATCCGGAGGCAAAGCTCCATCTCTACGATAAAGGCGAAGCCCGCCCGGGGAGAAAGATGGGGCATTTCACCATCGCCGGTGACGCGCCGGAACTTGCACTGGCGGCGGCAACAGACCATTTTGCCAGACTGGAAAAACACACTTTACCAACAAAACAAGGATGAGCATACACCCAAGCAAAAGCGAGTTCCTCGCACTCGCTCAAAAGGGCAACACCCTACCGGTTTATCTGGATCTCACGGCAGACTGCGAGACGCCCCTCGGCGCATATTCGAAAATTAAGAAAGACGGCCCAGCCTTCCTCTTTGAGTCGATTGTCGGAGGCGAGCGGATCAGCCGCTACTCCTTCCTCGGCGCCCAACCGCGCAAGATCTTTCGCATTTTTGGAAACGAAACGACGATCCATCATGCCGACGGAAATACCGAAACCGTTCCGACCCCTGCCGACCCATTACAAATGGTGGAAAAGGAGATGGCCCGCTACAATCCGGTTACGCTGGACGGGATGCCGCCCTTTTGCGGAGGAGCCGTTGGCTATGTTGGCCACGAATTTGTTCACACTGTCGAACCAACCATCCCAAAACCGGAGGAAAACCCACTCGGCATGCCGGTTCTCTACTATCTGATCACTCATTCTGTGCTCATTTTTGATCACGTTCGGCAGACTCTGCGCATTTGCGTGCAGGCACACATCGAGGACAGCGATCCCGCCCAAGTCTATGCGGATGCAGTGGCTGAAATCGAGCGCATCACCAACCGACTCCGAGGTCCACATACTCTTGATCATAGAGAACTCCCGGACCCCGGTCCCATTTCCGTTCCCGAAGGCAACTTTACACGCCAGCGCTTCGAACAGGCCGTCCACCAAACCAAGGAATATATTGAGGCTGGTGATATCATACAAGCCGTTCTATCGCAACGCTTTGAGAAAGAATTTCAACCGAGACCAATCGACCTCTACCGCGCCCTGCGGACGGTCAATCCATCGCCCTATATGTTCCTCTTGGAGGACCCCGCATTTGCTGTGGTCGGCGCCTCCCCCGAAGTCCATGTTCGCCTTACCGGCGATCAAGTGGAGATCCGACCGATCGCCGGCACACGGCATCGCGGAGCAACCGAAGCAGAAGACCTGGCACTCGAGCAAGATCTGCTGGCAGATAAGAAAGAAACGGCTGAACACCTCATGCTGGTCGACCTAGCTCGCAACGATATCGGACGTGTCTGCCAGTTTGGGTCGATTGAAGTGCCCGATTACATGGTCATCGAGCGTTATTCACATGTTATGCACATTGTTTCGCAGGTTGTTGGCACCCTCCGCGAAGACCGGACGGCCTACGATCTCATGCGGGCAACATTTCCTGCCGGCACCTTGAGCGGCGCCCCCAAAGTTCGGGCATTGCAGATCATTTCTGAACTCGAAAACTGCCAACGGGGCATTTACGGCGGGGCGCTCGGCTATTTCAGCTTCGATGGGAACCACGACTCCTGCATCGGTATTCGTACGGCAGTGGTTAAGGACGGAAACATCTATGTTCAATCCGGTGCCGGCCTTGTCGCCGATTCCGTCCCTGAAAATGAATTCATGGAAACCGTGAACAAGGCCAAAGGCATGCTCAAGGCAGTCGCTTTGGCCGAAAAAACCTTCGCTGGCGCAAAAACCGGAAATTAATTTGGCCCCTAAAATAAGTTAGGGCGGTCAGATCCGATGTATTTTCATAAGATCTATTAATAGTCCTGTCGAAGGCTACCTTCGGAAGGTTATCCAGTACATCATGGCACAAGGCACAGCACATCCAGAATCGCCAAAACCTGCCCGCAAACGCACGCGGGCAATAGCTTCCTCCGTACCCAGGTCTTCCGTCGAAAGCGACAGCGCAGATGATACGCGCAACATGACTTACGACGAACGGAGCGGACTGCGTGCCTACATGCGAGAAGTGGTGAAAACTCCCCTCCTCCGCCCGGAAGAAGAACTGAAACTGGCAAACCGCATCCGCAAAGGCGATGAAGCCGCACGGCAGCACATGATTTCTGCAAATCTTCGCCTAGTTGTGAAGATCGCCAACGACTACAACAATTTTGGCTTGCCCATACTCGACCTGATTAGCGAAGGCAATATTGGCCTAATCAAAGCCGTTGAACGATTCGACCCCTCGAAGGGCGGTAAACTCAGTACTTACGCCGCCTGGTGGATCAAACAATCAATCAAGCGAGCGCTCGCCAATCAGGGCAAAACGATACGCCTACCAGTGCATTTGGTGGATCGTATCGCTGAAATGCGTCGAATCACCACCCAATTAACCAATGAGTTGGACCGTGAGCCGAGCGATGAAGAGATTGCCTACACGATGGGGCTTCCGGTCAACAAAGTTGCTCATCTGAAGTCTGTTAGCACGCGTCCGGCCTCCCTGGATGCACCGGTCGGAGAGGACGGTGATACCAGCTTTGGTGATCTCGTTGGAGACGAGGAGCAAGCCACACCGGTGGAAGACCTGCAGGATAAGTCGCAGAAAAAAGATGTGCATGCGATCCTCAACGAACTTGAACCGCGGGAAGCGGAGATCATACGACTGCGCTTTGGCATTGATGGCAACCCGCCCCTCACCCTCGAGGAAGTCGGAGAAAAATTCAACGTTACGCGAGAACGTGTCCGCCAGATCCAAAACATCGCCATTCACAAAATGCGACGTTTAATCACCGATAACGAACGCCAGCGCTCATCGGAGGAAATCCAGCAAGAGCGCATCGCTCAGGGACGCTTGGAAGTCTTTCGTGAGTTTTTCAAACAAAACGGTACCGAAGACTAATCAGCGAAATTTTCCGAATTTACAATTCATGAAACAAATTTGACTATCCGCTGCCTAATTAAATAAGCACATATAGATGAATTTCTTTCGAACAGCCGTACTTTGTTGCTTCCTTGCCCTGCAGGGGCAGGCGGTAATCTGCCCGATGAACCTGCTGCAGGCCATCGATTGCGCGGCTCCATATCTCTCGGATTCTTGTTGCTCCAGCCTAGATGCGGAAGCGGTCTGCCCCTGCTCCAACGAGCAAAGCAGTCCATTCAGTCAGGAGGGTAAAGAATCCTGCGGCGGTTGCCAGATGGAAGCGCACGAACACCCTTCGGTTTGGCAAATCCAAGCGAATGATCGTTTACCTGCGCTACCAAACTCATTTTCTCAGGCTCTACACCTAGAGGCCGCGCCAACCGCACAGTCCTGCCGCCCTTTCGCGTGGATGCTTGAAGCACCGCCCGGGCCAAAGCTGAGGCAGGCCCATTGTATCTGGAGATTATGAAGGTGCCTGCGGGGTCTTGTTATCCCCGCATAATATATCATCCGGCGCGAAGCGACCGTTGATTCCGGCTGTTGCCCGGCTGTCTTCGCGCGTTCCACTTACCAAGGCACAGCCAACTCCAGACAATGAAAATTTTAGTATACATCCCATTCCTCGCGGCGACTCTCTTCACCGCTCCCTTACACGCCCAAAGGCCGGAACCTCTGGTATCACCTGAGATACGGCTCGAGGCCGCGCAATCCTACCTTCAGAACCAGACAACTCAAATTGGTGTCTACGCCAAAGGCCTGGTCTGCAGTTCCTGCGGCATTGGACTGCGCGTCCACCTCTCGAAATTAGACAGTATCGACAAGAAGCAGTTCAAGAAAGGTATCTTCCTTGATGCCTCCAAACAACTCCTGATCCTGGCCCTGAAGCCCGGCGCACAAGCGGACATCGGCGGAATTCGTCAGGCCATCGTGGATGCCGGCTACGATCCTTCCCAATACTTCCTCTGGAAGAACGGGGAAGTAGAGGTACACTCATTTTCGAAGGAATCCTAAATGTACTTAGCCCTATTGAAGCGCAGCCGAGCCACCATCATTCTGCTGCTTGTATCCATTGGTCAATTAGCTGCCGACCAGCCCATCATGAACATGATGCCACGCTGGGACGGCGGCTATGGCTTTCAGGTACTTGCTGAAACCATTCACCGCAGTGACCTAAAGCAAGGCGACGATGTGATTGCCTCCGGCTTCTCCGAGGACATCTCCGTCCTACACCTGCAAGGCGTCTATACTTGGGATCGCTCGGTGCGGCTTACCTT
>DKOA01000049.1 GCA_002469895.1 Opitutia bacterium UBA7374 | reverse complement strand
CAGAGGTGGCTGCCCGGTTCGGAATCGAATGGGCCTTTCTCGACCAACCCTGTCCACTCTGATTTCGTGCTGGATTCAGGGCCAGCCTTGAGTCAATCATAGACCCATCATGAAACGTATTTTTATCGTCAATGGTCCCAATCTTGACCGTCTGGGTGTACGCGAACCATCCATCTACGGCAATGCTACCCTTGCCGACCTAGAGAACCGTCTAAGCAAAGAGGCGGAAGCTCTGGGCGTGGAGCTTACCTTTTATCAGTCCAACCATGAAGGCTTCCTCATTGATGAGATGAACAAGCAATTTAGTGAAGGCAATGTATTCGGGTTGATCGTAAACCCGGGCGCACTGACACATACTAGTTTGGCGCTGCGTGACTGCCTGGCGGGGATAGATCTTCCGATTATCGAGGTACACATTAGCAATATTTACCAGCGAGAGGAAATACGTCGTCACTCAATTACAGCGGAAGCTTGTCTGGGTGTGATTTCCGGTCTTGGCTTTGATGGATATACAGCGGCTTTGCGCCACTTGGCTTCTTTAGATTCCGTCTAAGCAGTCATTCAGACCGATCCTTTAGATCAGGTAAGTAAGCGTGCAAGTTCTTCAAGGTCACCAACCTGTGCACGCAGGTTACTGACTTCGCCCAGACCTCCGAGAGTATTCTCAAAGAGCTCACGTTTATTCCGCTTTAGTTGCTGAATGCGTTCTTCCACCGTTCCCTGTGTGATCATGCGGTAGACAAAGACCTGCTTTTGTTGCCCGATGCGGTGTACCCGATCGATTGCTTGATTTTCTACCGCCGGGTTCCACCAGGGATCGAGCAAAAATACATAGTCGGCTGCATTCAGGGTAATACCAGTACCCCCGGCACGTAGGCTAACCAGCATGATCGCCGGGCCCTTCTCGTTTTGAAATTGCTCGACCGGCTTCCCGCGGTCACGGGTGTTCCCTGTTAGGGTGAGCAAAGCAGCCTGTGGGAAGCGTTCTGCAATGTGTGGCTTAAGTCGCTGGAGCAACTGTACGAACTGACTGAATACGACTACTTTGCGCTGACCATCTTTGCGCAGGGCCTCTTCTAAATGGCTCATCAGCGCCTGTGCTTTTCCGCTGTGTTCGATGGCTGAGTCAGAGTCCATACCAGGGAGTAGACCGGGGTCGCAGCAGGCTTGACGCAGACGAGTGAGTAAAGTCAGGAAATTCATCGTCTGTCCCTGAGTCGCCTTGCTGAAGTCATCCCCCATCTCTTCGTGGCCCTTGTTTAAGAGGGAATCATATGCGGCTCGTTGACGATCGGTTATGGGGCAGATCAGATCGATCTCCATCTTAGGTGGTAGTTCGCGGCTGACATTTTCCTTGAGGCGACGGAGGAGAAAGGGCGCGATTTGTTGGCGTATGCGTTTCTCAAATTGTGCCAGTCGGTCGGGGTCGATCTCTTTGGCTGCCATTTCAAATTGTTTTCGTTTGCCGAGGAGGCCGGGCATGAGAAAGCGGAAGAGAGTCCACAGGTCGAGCAGGCGGTTTTCAATAGGAGTACCGGTCAGGGCGATCCTACATTCTGCCTGAATTGAGCAGCAGGCCTGTGTTATCTTCGCTTCCGGATTTTTAATCTGCTGGGCCTCGTCGAGTACGGCGTAGCCAAACTCAATCGCATCCAGACGCTGCTTGTGTCGGCGCAGTTGTGAATAACTGGCGATCCAGAGGATCTCTCCGGTACCATTGACGGCCTCTTCGAATAAATGGTTACTGCCGAGAACAGATGTGGTGAGATTCGGATACCATCTTTTAGCCTCACCTTGCCAGACAGGAACAACGCTGGCAGGGCATACGATTAGATTGTGTTTCCCGGCAATCGGATTTGTTTGCAGAAGCGTTAGAATTTGTAGCGTCTTGCCCAGCCCCATCTCGTCAGCCAGTAGCCCGTGACAATTATGGCGACGCAGGTTAGCTAACCAGGAAACGCCAAAGGCCTGATAGGGCCGGAGGAATTCTGGAAGCTTTTCGCTCTGTTCGGATTCACCGGCTTCTTCCAATGAAGTGTACCAATGCCGCAATTCTTTATCGAGATTTAGTTCAGCACTTCGCTCTGCGAAAAGAGAGAATACCATATAGCGCGGCCAACTGTTGTCTCCGTTTACGGATGCGACCTGCCAATCGTTTAGAGTCTCGGATTGTTCTTCTGTGATGCGTACGAGACCAAAGCCTTTGACTACGTGGGCACCGTGGCGGGCCTTGGCCAGTCGGGTGGTGGCATCGTTGTCCAGCCATTGTTGCCCTGATCGGAAACGCCAGTCGAGCTGCACTCGATCGCGACCGCTTTGCTGGACATGACCGACCAGATCAACGTTTCGCAGGCCTCGAGCCATACGTCTTGCTTCCTCGTCGAGTTCAACGCGACGAAAAGCTTCTCTCCAGGTGGCGAGTTCGCCGGTCAAAAAGGCGGCAATTTTCTCTGCATCGTCGAGGAGAAAATCTTTCTTATGTGAGCGATAGGTAAAGCCGGCTTGTCGTGCTTTGACTGTTAGACGAACAAGTGACTCGCGCTCTGCCTCGCTTAATTCCGCCTGTGGATCTTTTTTTATGACAGTTTCACGAAATGAGTCCTTATCAATCCAGTCTGCCGTAAGACAGAGACCTGCAGGGATACCAGTAAAGCAAGGGCAGAGGGCGCGCGCTTTCTCTTTTTTAGTGGGCCTTGCCTTGGGCGATTTCGAAGCATTCCACGAGGCTTTGGCGTCAGTTCTCTTTACTTCTTCCTCCGTCTCTGTGGCCTGTGGTACTGGCTTTTTTTTGGGAAACTGCGGAAGCGGTGAAATTTCATCCGCGATCAATTCTTCTATTTCATAAAGTCCGGCGACGGCGACTGCTTGTCCTATTTTAGTATTGTCTGTTGAGGAACGGACGGATGGGCCGTTGGCACCCCATTCAATGACAGAGTAACAGGTATCTTTGCGGTCAAAGGAACAATGCACGATGGCTTCCTCTTGTCCCAGTTCCAGACCAGAGATGAGCCCTTCCCGGTAGATTGATTGGCCCTCTTTTAAGGTTTCCAGGGCAAATCGGGTTTCCCAATCAAAGCCCACATTCTCGAACCAGGTCTCTAGTGCGATCGGGTTGTAGACACGGCTGGATCTGTTTGGGGGCATAAGAATGAAACGAACCAGATAACTATTCAAATCGTTCTTCTAGCGGCAAGGGTTTTCAATCCAACTTTTCAAAAAATCGGAGTAATACGCTACCAAGCAGAAGTTGCAGACTATGGTACACGAGTATCGGAACGTAGAGAATAGCGGGTATTTCAGCTAGGCCTGAACCGGCCAGTAGGGTCGCCAAGAGAGGCAACCCAGTAGCCAGTGATTTTTGGCTGGCACAAAAGAAGGCAGCTGGGCGGCAGTCATTTTCGATCTGCAACCAGCGCTGACTCCACCAGACCATTCCACTAACCAGCAATAACAATAGAGCACTGCAAAGGACTGTTGTGATTAATTGTGTGGGCGTGAGTTGATCAAAACCACCGCTCTGCGTGCTTTTTGCAAATGCATTGTAGACCAACCAAAGAATCAACCCGGGGCACAACCATGTCGTTCTCGAGGATACGGTGACGGCAAACTTCGGCAAAATGTGCTGGGTCAATTGACCGATGAGCAGGGGTAGGGCAATAAGTAAGCCGAGTTGACTGATCACGGGTAGAAGAGAGATTTGGCTACCACTAGAGATTCCGAGGAAAAAGAGCCCCGCGATGGGCACCCAGAAGACGGCAAACAAGTTCGAATAAACGGTGGAGAAGATCGCTTTAGCGGTATTCCCACCGGAGGCAGCAGTCAGGGCAATGGCGGAGGCGATGGTTGTTGGTAGAATGGAGAGCAGATAAAAACCTAGTTGCAAGTCCGGCCCAATCCATAACCCGGCAGAGAGTACCAGTGCTGCAGTCACTAAGGGAAAGATAAGGAAGTTCCAGCTCAGGACAAAAGCGTGCAGTCGTATCGGATGACGGCCACGCAGCAGGTCTTCCGAGGGTAAGGCCAGCCCCTGTCGTAGGAAAATTAGCCAGATGGCAAGGTGGGTCAAAGAGAGGCCGAATTGATGGGACAGATTTACCCCAAAGTCGGGGCTTTTCAGCCCCGCCAGCACAGACAAAAATAGTGCATAGAGAAAACCGTACTTTTTTACATGCATACAAGTAAATGACTTTCACGGTATAGATTTATCGAAGTGAAAAACAGACAAAAGAAGAAAAACATCTATCGATCTGAATCGATCATAAGAGACGTTTAAATGATGCGTGTTCGATCCTAAAAAAACTAGGTTATAGCTTATTTATTGGGTGGCGTTGTGACCAGTAGTCAGCCCTTCCGTATGTTTCAGTCTTTTTCTTTTACTGCATCACACTCATAGAGTGTCTATATTGTGTACTGCGCTACAGAGCTGGTTCAAAGGCGATGGCAATGAGATCCGAGTCTGCATGATAACGCGTTATTAGATACAGGTCAGTTCTCTGATAGGACCCATGCTTGGCTGCATCGATAAATTCGATGTACAAATCTTCCAGCCCGTCCCTATTGAAGTCTCCCCGATTTATTACCCGTACCCGGTAGTACCAATCCGACATCTCTATTTCGAGTAAGCCCTTTGCAGCCTTCGTCGGAGCTATGCCCAAATCGCAGAAATATCGTATGCTTTGACTCCTAAGGGGGCCGAATGAGTTGCGGAAGCTGGCCAAGTCGAGTCGCTCATAGACAAAGTACTCAAGGCCTTGCTCCGGAATAAGAGATGGCTGTGGGCTAAGAGCCGGTTCGGTTATAAAACAGGCCTGCAAACTTATTGAAGCGGCGCTGAGCAAACTCGTACAGCGTGCCCAAAACTTAACTGATGCCATCCGGCATGGGAGGGGCGAAAAGGTAAAGACCTTCATTGAAACACTTCAAATTCGTCTTCCCGCAGTTTGGCGTTGCCATCGGTTTGGAGGATCCAGAGCTCGCGTAGGATTACACCCCGTGCTTGATTCATCTTCCAATCGGCAGTGAGTTCCGCGCTGCAGGAGTCGATTATCTTGTACTTGGGGTCGATGTATTCCACCTCAGACAGGCCATCCTCAATTAACTTTTGCCAGAAGGCTTGTATCGACTGCCTCCCTATATAGGTGCCAAAGGGCCGTGCGATCATCGTTGCGTTCGCTTCGTAGCAATTGGCGCAGGCTTCCGCATCGCCCGCATTAAAGGCTTGCTGCCAAGAGCTGCTCGCTCCTTTTACCGCATCAATCAGTCTGTTTTTGTGGCTTCCCTCCATTGCTGCTCTCTTCCTGCAATTTCCTACGAACTAGGTGCTTGTACTTTTGACGACACCTGTTTTCTACTTATAGTTCATTTGTTAATAAATTAACTTGGTATGTGTACGCTCGGAGAAACGAAGGATAGTGGTCTATTATGGAAAAAATAGTCGCTATTTTTCAGACCTTCTTTGTCTGGTTGTATTCCCAACTCTCTGCGCCGGATATTTATATTCAGTTAGCGCTGTTGGTCGTGGCCTTTGTGGTCGCTTGGTCGCTTTATCGGTTATTTCATAAAGTACTGGCGCAGAGCATTGAGCGCCTGCCTTTTCCAGAACGCTTCAAGCAGGCACTGCACAATCTGCAATCGCTTCTTATCCTAGCGCTGACGATACTCCTCCTCTTTCCCATTCAGGTGCTCTCCGCACAGGGGGTGATCGCCCTCGATTTTACGATCGGTTCCGCTGCAGTTTCCCTGCTCTTGGCCTGGATTGTCGTTCGTGTACTTGTGCAGTTTATTCAAAATAATGCCTTACGAAGTCTTCTCGTGCCGGTCATTTGGTTGATCGCCGCTCTCAGCATACTCGGTGTCATGGAAGAAGTGTCCGCTGTACTGGATGCGGCGGGTATCGATATCGGAGAACAGCGTATTTCCGCGTTGACGGTGACGAAGGGCCTCATGGCGGTGTTTTTGCTGACGTACTTTGCCAACCTCGTTTCCAGTTTGTTGGAAAATAAAGTAAACCGCACGCAATCCTTCAGCAACGTTTCTAAGGTATTGGTGGTGAAGACGATTCGTATAAGCTTAATCACTCTGGCTATTCTGGTCGGGGTGACCACGGCGGGTATCGATCTCTCCCTGCTTGCCGTCTTTTCCGGTGCTCTTGGCCTGGGTATCGGTTTTGGTTTGCAGAAGGGCATTTCCAATCTCTTTAGCGGTTTTCTACTACTCCTTGATAAGTCGATTAAACCGGGGGATGTTATCGAGCTTCAAAATGGTGCTTTCGGTTGGGTCGCTCATATGGGCGGACGCTTTACCGAAATTGTAACCCGCGATAACAAATCCTTTCTCATTCCGAATGAGGATTTTATTACCCAGCCAGTTGTTAATTGGTCACATGGAAATTCCTTGATACGGATTGAAGTTAAGTTCGGTGTTTCCTACGAGAGTGATCCCCGCTTCGTGAAGCAGTTGGTGGAGAAAGCTGCCTGTAAGCCGGACCGTGTGGTCGCGCATCCAGCGCCGGTTTGTCATATTGTTTCCTTCGGTGACAGTTCGGTTGATTTCAGTCTTCGTTTTTGGATTACCGACGCGCAAGAAGGGCTGACCAATATCCGCAGTGCGGTCATGCTGGAGATTTGGGATGCGTTTAAAGCCAACGACATCAATATTCCGTACCCGCATCGGGAAGTGTTCTTACACGAAAAAAAATGATCCGGCTTGATTACAGTTTCGTGCCTGTCTGCTCATAGATTTGAAATCAGTCACAAGCGTGAAGGCCTATGCGGTTTCCTTCAGTATCTAATAGGATAGCTATAAAACCATACTCGCCGATACCGGTACGGTTAAGCAAGACAGTACCATGATTATCGCTGGCACATTGGATTGTGGAGTCGAGATCCGGTGTGGTGAAGTAAATCAGTACCCCATCCTGAGAAGGGATACAAATTTCGCCCTTGATCAGACAACCGGGTGAGCCGGGCGCCTTTTCTTCCATCGGAAACATCGCCAGATCGAAATTTTCCATTCGACTATCTTCTAGTTTCACTTTGAAGACCGTTTCATAAAAAGACTTGGCACGGGCCATATCTGTTACCGGTATTTCAAACCATCCTACGGGGTTGTTTGGTCTACTCATTTTTTATTTCCTCTGAACTGATTCTCTATGTTGATGAGATCTCAAAATATGTCTTTCGCTGGGTCAAGCTACTAAGTAATAGTATTCATCCAATATGGGTTTATATGCCTACATAAATTTGTTTTATATTTAATCTTCAAAGAACCTTACCCGTACTGCTAGTCTGTCCAGATGTCGGATTATGAAGCACGCTTTGGAGCGCTCGGCCGTTTATACGGAGCAGATGGTTTAGCCCGTTTGCAGGCTGCCCGTGTCGCGGTGATTGGTCTGGGCGGAGTGGGTTCCTGGGTTGTTGAGGCTTTAGCCCGTTCCGGTATTGGTGGACTTAACTTGATCGACATGGATGAGGTGTGCCTAAGCAATATAAACCGCCAGTTGCACGCGCTCGGCGGGACGGTCGGTCAGGCTAAGGCACGTGTTTTGGCCGAGCGAGTTGAGCAGATTTCTCCCGAGTGTCGTGTGCAGATTGAACAGCGGTACTTCACAGAATCGACAGCGGAGGAACTGCTGGCGACTCCCTACCACTGGATTGTCGACGCGATTGATGCGACGAAGCATAAATGTCTCCTCATTGCATTGGCAAGGCAGCGGAGCCTGCCTCTGCTCACTTGTGGCGGCGGGGGCGGTCGGATAGATCCCACCCGTATCCGGGTCAAGGATCTCGCCCGAACAATGAATGATCCGCTGCTTCTACAAGTGCGTAAGCGGCTGCGTCGTGAACATGGATTTCCTAAACTTTCTCGACAAAAGTTTGGTGTGGATTGTGTCTATACCGATGAACTTCCGGTCTTTCCGCAGGCAGACGGTAGTGTTTCCTGCGAGCGAAATGCAGGCGAGGACTATCGTTTAAACTGCGATGCAGGCTTTGGGTCAGCTAGCTTTGTCACAGGCACAATGGGCTTTATTATGGCTGCCGAAGTCGTTCGGCATATCGCTACAGCAAATAACTAAACTCGGTATGCTTGCAGAGCCCTGCGAGTTTACCTAGTCAGTGGGTCACCCATATTCATGAGTGGCAACGGTGCCGGCGATTCACCATTAAGGAAGTAAATTTTGCTCGATGGATTGGCTGAGATTTCTTTCAGCGCTTCCAATGCCTGAATCTGTACATAGGCAGGATTCTTAGCGATAGCATCATTCAACTGCGTAATTTCATAGGCTCGCGCATCGGCCAGAATACGGCGTTGTTCAGCGTCCAGCTCAGCTGCGTCTCGCTTGGCCTGCGCCTCGGCAATGATTTGCTGCTGTTCTGTACGGAACCGCTCTAACTCCGCCTTCTGTTTTTCCACTTCCTGTTCTCGCTCTTTTTTCGACTCAATCGCTCGCGTAATAAAAGGGGGCAGGCTGATATCGCGGATCAGGATATCGAGGCAAATGATGCCGCGCGGTTCCAAATATTCACTCAGGGTATTAAAGATGGATGTTTGCAGGCTCTCCTGGGTCTCTTGTAGGAAGAAATCTTCGGCTCGTACGATGCTCTTCCCCTGCTCACGGACGACAGAGCGCAGTTTGGGTTGGATTTGTACACGTACGGCATCATCAAAAGTTCCGGTCTCTTGAAGAATACGCGGTGCATCTGCCCCGTTGATACGAAATTTGATACTTACATCGACTGAAGTGGTCAACTGATCCTGACTGGGCACCCCGGCAGATTCTTTCAGCTCTTTTTCACGCACATCATAGAAAATAAAGTTATAGAGGGGATTGACCGGCACGTGCATGCCTTCCGGGTAGGGCTGGTCCCGCACATCACCAAAGAGCGTCGCGACCGCTACATGGCCGGCAGGTACGCTGACAAAACTGCGTAAGCCAACAAATACAGCTATAATGAGAAAGATACCAAAGGCTACGCCACTGAATGCTTGTTTATTCATGCGTGCACGATTCACCTTCGGGAGTGTCGAGTCGAGTCTGAAAAGTCCGGATCTTTCGAGGGCTGGACTCTGGTGATTTATCAGCCTAGTACTGCCCCATGGAATTAGATTCCAATGCAGTACACGAACATTTGGAAGCCGAGGCAAAGGCACTCGGTTTTCATGCATTCGGCGTTGCGCCCGTACCATTGGAATTGCGTCGCGATTATTACGAAAAGTGGATTGCCCAAGGGAAACACGGCACGATGGAGTGGATGGAGCGCAATAACGAGCGTCGCTTGCACCCCGAGCACATCCTCCCGGAAGCTCGAAGCATTCTTGTACTGGCAATGAATTACTATCAGCCGGATCCGGACCGAGGGTATCGAATCGCAAAATATTCTCTGGGAGACGACTACCACAACCTGATGCTGCGTCGCTTGAAGAAGCTATGTCGTGTTTTACGTGAAGAGTACGGTGCTGCACAGAAACCCTATGTCGATACCGGGCCGCTTCTGGAGAAACCCATTGCCGAAGCGGCCGGACTTGGCTGGCAGGGCAAGAGTACCATTCTGGTAGAGCCGAAGCGCGGCACTTGGTCTTTTCTTGGAAATATTGTGACTACTCTGGATCTACCCGTAGGGACCCCCGGTAAGGATCGATGCGGATCCTGTACACGGTGTATTGATGTGTGTCCGACAGCAGCGATTACGGCACCCTACCAACTTGACGCGTCCCGTTGTATTTCTTACCTCACGATTGAGCATGACGGGCCGATCCCTCTTGAGTTTCGAAAGGCCATAGGCGACCGGCTTTACGGTTGTGATGAATGTTTGGACGTTTGCCCTTGGAACAAGTGGGCGGTGCCGACAAGTGAGCGCAATTTTGCCCCGCGCACGCTTCCCACTCTTCGTGAGATGCTGGCATGGGACGAGGCGACTTTTACTGAACGGATGCGTGGTTCCCCGATGCGACGTTTGAAGCTGAACCGCTTTCGTCGAAATATTTGTATTGTTTTGGGCAATGCGGGTAGCCGAGAAGATATTCCCGCATTGCAAATTGTGGCTGCAGGCGAAGACCCCGTAGTGGCAGAGCATGCCGAGTGGGCGATCGAGCAGCTTAAGTCGGATTAAGAAGACTGTTGGATCAGTGCGATACCGACAAGTAGTACGCCAATACAGAGGGCCTTTGGCCGAAAGTGTTTCTCCTTGTAGAGAAGGATACCTCCGAGGAAGGCGATGACAACAGCTCCACGCCGAAGGGGGGAGATGACTGCGATTAAAGCTTCCTCTTGGGTTAAGGCGGTAAAGTAGGCGAAGTCAGCGAGGAGGAGGAGTACGCCAATCAACGGGATCGAGCTTCGCCAGTGAAAGTGTGCTCGTGGCCAAACGCCACGCATCCAAAGAATATAAAAGGGGAGCAGGACGACGACGAGATAGAGGGAAAACCAAGCTTGCACAGTCGCCACTGGCAGACCGATGACTTGTAGCAGGTATTTATCGTAGAGAGCGCTGCAGGCACCCAGCAAGGTGGCCACCATCATGCAGCCAATCCATTTATTACGATGCATTTGTATGCCATCCAGTTTGCCGACTAAAGAGAAGGCGTAGAAGGCAGCGAGTACCAGTAGGATGCCAAACCATTGCCTGGGGTTGGGCGCTTCCCCGAAAAAGAGGACGGCCAGGAGGATGGTCCAAAGCGGACTAGTTGCACGAATGGGTGCGGCAATCGAGAGCGGTAGTTTTTTCAGGGCGAAATAGCCGAAGAGCCAAGAAGCCCCGACTAAAAGTGACTTGGCGAGGATGAGCAGGTGATCCGAAACGGGAATGACCGTTACCCGAATAATTTCAGGGCAGTGATCCGCTGCGAGTAGGGAAATGAGAATGACCGGAAGCCAGAGAAGCGCCCCGGTAACTGTCCCAAAAAAAAGTACGGGGAGGACTGCATTGCCTTCCAGCGAACGTTTCTTTGCGAGGTCATAAAAACCGAGAAAGAAGGCGGAGACGATACTGAGCCAAATCCAGGTCACAGCCGTAAGTGAAGCTAGTGTTGCCTGCTGGGGGAAGATTCAACTGAAGTTTTTGTTGCGCTGGTTGCAACAGAAGCAATGCTCACTTTACTTCAAAAATCTATGAAAGATGAACTCTTTAGCTCTGTCGGCCGCATCGGGCAAGTCGCCTATATCCTGCGTGTGCTGGTCTCTCTCGCCCTGGTTGCTCTAGTTTACAAAGTCAGTACTGACTATTTCCATCACGATGAGAAGCATGCCTTTCTTATGCCTTTGGCTTATTTCTTTACCATCGTTACCGGAATCATCGCGGTAATGACCATCCTGATGCAATCGATCAAGAGGCTCCATGACATTGGGAAGGGCCCGATGTGGGCTGCTTTGGTTTTTGTTCCCGGAGTCAATGTACTCTTTGTACTCTTTGCTGCTCTGATGCCCCCAAAGCGCTCGTAGGCAGCTTCGCCTAGTTTGTTGGGGCACTCTTCTGTGGCCCCTGTTCGGCTTCTTGTATCTTTCCCGCCATTTCAATGAAGGCGTCGGCCATGCCGTCAAGTACCATGGCTACCGGGGTTTCCCTGCGAGCAGCGTCCTTGTAGAGTTTTTCAATGGGTACTTTGTAAAGGGTGGTTTTCTCCAAAGCGCGAATCGTCGTGTATTGCCCATCGCCCTTGACCGCTGCCATCATTCCGACAATGCCTCCCTTGCCGTATTCAAATGATCGGTTCCAGTCGCTACGGCTGACTTCGACTCGCCCGGATTTAATGATCATGAGGTACTCCAACTTCTGCTCTTCTTTGAGGATGGTTTCTCCTTTGTGAAAAATCAGCAGGTTTTTCTTAGCGAAGGCTTGAGTGAATCCACGGCTGACTTCTTTCCAACATAAGCGAGCGATCACGCCAAGACTGCAGCCGGTGATGAGCCCAAGCGCGTTGGCAACCATATCCATGACATCGCAATCCCGTTTACTTAACAATTGGAGATACTCTATAAGAACTCCGCCAAAAGCAGATAGAATAATTGCAAAAAAGAGCGGGATAGGCCGGAGCGCAAAAGCAAAGACGATAGCAAGGCAACCGTATCCTAAAAAATGGATGATCTTGTCCACCTGAATGGTTTCTACTCGGTTGGTCATCAGGCTCTCCGTGATGATGAGGCTGATGCCGAAGCCCGCTACAATCATAAAGAAAATTCGCAAAGGCTTTGGGATGTCGAAGCCAGAACGGGAAGCTAAACGCAGCTCCTGTTCGCTTAGAAATTCTAGAAAATTATTGTTTGTTTTCATCTATATATTGTATCGTGAGGGGATTAATGCTCAGTTGCGCAGCCAGAGCTCAACTGTGAAATCACTATTCTCCAGTAGGTTTTTGGAGAAGGAAAAGTCGTCTTCAAAGGACGGAAAAAAAGCATCGCCTTGGCATTCCCGGTGCACGCGGGTGAGGTAGAGTTCACTACAGCGGGGGAGCAGTTGGGAATAAATTTGGCCGCCTCCGGCGATCCAGATAGTTTGATCATCGGCTAAAGAATCGATCCCTGTCGTATCATTCAATACCTGAACTCCTTCGATTGTTGTGGGGTTGCGGGAGAGCACAACGGTCTGTCTACCAGGCAGGGGCCGTCCGATAGATTCGTAGGTTTTTCGACCCATTACGAGGATGCCCCCCATCGTCGTGCGCTTGAACCACTTGAAGTCTTCCGGGAGGTGCCATGGGATATCGCCATCACTACCGATAACCCGGTTTTCCGACATAGCGGCTATGGCCTTATAAACGCTCACAGTCTAAACGGCAATGGGTGCCTTGATTGCAGGGTGGGGGTCATAATCAAGCAGTTGAAAATCCTCAAAGGTGAATCCATCGATTTCTTTGACATTCGGATTTATCTGCATGCGGGGAGCAGGGCGTGGTTCGCGGGAGAGTTGTTCTTTAGCCTGTTCGACATGGTTTGCATAGAGATGCAGATCGCCGAAGGTATGGACAAATTCATGCGCTTGCAGTCCGCACACCTGCGCGACCATTTTTGTCAATAAGGCATAAGAGGCGATATTGAAGGGCACTCCGAGAAATATATCGGCACTGCGTTGGTAGAGTTGGCAGCTGAGTTTACCGTCCGCTACATAGAATTGAAAGAGAGCGTGGCATGGGGGCAGAGCCATGTGCTGAATTTCTCCCGGATTCCAGGCGCAGACAATATGGCGACGGCTGGATGGGTTCTTGCGGAGGGATTCAATGACTTCATTCAACTGGTCAATACTTTTGCCCTCAGGGGACTTCCAGTCGCGCCATTGGGCACCATAAACGCGGCCTAAATTACCCTCAGCGTCGGCCCATTCATCCCAAATGCTCACTTTGTTTTCATTCAGGTAACCGATGTTGGTAGACCCCTGAATGAACCAGAGTAGCTCGTGAATGATCGAGCGCAGGTGAAGCTTCTTGGTGGTTAGAAGAGGGAAGTTGGGCTCGAGAGAAAAGCGCGCCTGTGCCCCAAAGATAGAGTAAGTGCCAGTGCCGGTCCGGTCATCGCGGTAGGTTCCGTTTTCCAGTACGGTTCGCAGTAGATCAAGATAGCTTTTCATTTATTATGCCTAGAATTTGCTAGCTTCGACTCAATGTCAACGCAGAGGGGATTAGCGGATACCATTCCGTTTTAATTCCCATTGTTTTCTGCCATTTCCCGTTCCATCCGTTCAATATATTCGGATACATTGCAGGTCAGCATGCGCGTCTTACCAGGGGAGACTTCCAGCACCTTATTGACCACTCCATCGAGGAAGGAGCGGTCGTGCGAGACGAGCAGGACCGTACCTTCGAACGCGTTAATCGCATCCTGCAGCACTTCTTTGGACTTTATGTCCAGGTGATTGGTTGGTTCGTCGAGGATTAGACAGTTGCCCGGTTTCATCAGCATTTTAGCCAGAGCTACTCGATTCTTTTCACCTCCGGAGAGAACTTCGTTTTTTTTCAGGGCTTCGTCTCCGGAAAAGAGCAAAGCACCGAGGGCGGCACGCGGGTTCGTTTCCTTGTTGCCGATGGCAGCGGTTTCAACCTCCTGCAAGACCGTATTAGCCGGATTCAGTTCTTCGGCCTGTGACTGGGCAAAGTAACTGATCACGGTGTTCAGGCCCTTTTCGATTTCGCCTGCTTGGTAAGGCTCCTGGTCTGCCAGAATACGGGCGAGCGTTGACTTACCCGCTCCGTTCACCCCGACAATTGCAATGCGATCTCCCTTGTCGATGCGGAGGTCCATCCCGTTAAAGATGACATTATCCCCATAGGCCTTATGCAGCCCTTTAATGGTGAGTACTTTGGCACTGGCAGGGGGTGGCTCAGGGAAGCGGAAGAAGATCTTTTTTTCCTCCCTTGGGATGACAATCAGTTCCATCTTCTCCAGTTGTTTGATACGACTTTGCACGAGGCTAGCCTTCTTTACGTTGGATCGAAACTTGTTGATAAAGTCTTTCGTCTCACGAATTTCTCTCTGTTGATTATTGTAGGCCTTACGAAGCACCTCCAGTTTCTTTTGACTCTCCTCTAGGTAGAAAGAGTAGTTGCCCTTGTAGCTATTGAGATTGCCCAGTTTGAGTTCGAGAGTGCGGTTGGTCACCTCATCGAGGAAGGCACGGTCGTGAGAAATCACGATAAGTGCCCCTTGATAGTGCTTCAGATACTGCTCCACCCAGTGCTGTGATACAATGTCCAGATGATTGGTTGGCTCATCCAAAATAATCAGGGACGGATTTTGCAGAAGGAGCTTGGCCAGCGCGATGCGCATCTGCCAACCACCGGAAAACTCTCCGGTATCTCGCTGCATGTCGTCGAGTGAAAAGCCCATGCCTGTGAGGATACGCTCGATCCGGGATTTCATCTTCTGCGGCTCAAACTCTTCGAGTTGCTGCTCCCATTCGCCCATGGCATCAATCAGATCATAGTATTCCTCAGAACTGGTATCCATCTCGAGGATTTCAGCATCCGCCTGATCAATCTTTTCCTGCAATTCCAGGATGTTGCCAAATGCACTTTCGGCCTCTGCGTAGAGGGTTCGACCAGAGACGGAGATCCCGTCCTGCGGAAGGTAGCCGATGTTGACATAGTCGGCCTTATCGAAGGATCCGGCATCCGCTTCGATATCGCCCATAAGCATACGCAGGAGCGTGGTCTTCCCTGAGCCGTTGGATCCGACCAGTGCGATCCGGTCACGTACGCCGATGACACAGTTGATGCCGTTATAGAGCGTTTTTTTCCCGTAGTTGTGCGAGACCTGATTTATTGTTATCATTTTAGGATGTGCGGAATGCCAATATTAGCGAACTTTTGGTCGTACGCCGGTTTCAAATTTTCCGGCGACTGAAGCTTCGGGATTGAACAGCCCGCAGAAGCCTTGGCAAAGAAAAAGCCCGCAGGAGTGCGGGCTTGTTAAAAAAGATCTATGAGTACCTTAGGATTCTTCTTTTTGCTTTCTCTTTTTCATCCCTTCAGGACGCATCTTTTTGTGGTGAGCGCGCATTTCTTCGCGGGTAAGAATGCCGTCCCCGTTGCTGTCGATCGCGTCGAAGTTTTCCACCAAGCGCTTGGCTTCGGCAGATTCCGCTTCTACGTAGGAAATATTTCCATCTCCATCGCTGTCGATTTGCTGCATCCGCTCACGAGCTTGTTCACGTCTTTGCTCTTTATCGAAGTCTCCTTTGCCCGGCTTGGCTTGCAAAGCAAGGGGCTGAAGCAGTGCTGTAGCTAGAATAATAAGTAATGTAGTCGTCTTCTTCATAATGGTATTTTTTGGTTGGGTCTGACGTATGTTGTCTTGTTCATCCTAGTAAACGCCACGGATTTAGAAAAGTTGCAGAGTCCCAAATATTTCTAAGGGTAGAGACTTTGGTGCGGCTACAAGGCGCTCTCAATTGCCTCTTTCTGCAATTCATTCAGCTCTGTGATCCCTTTGCTGGCCAAGGCGACCAGAGCGTCTAATTCTTCCCGCCCATAGGTGGCTTCTTCACCCGAAGCCTGTACCTCGACAAAGCGACCGCTGCCGGTCATGACGATGTTGGCATCTACGCTGGCGTCCCGGTCTTCCGGATAGTTTAAGTCAAGAATAGGCTGATCCTGATAGACACCCACGGAGATGGCCGCCACGGAATCGTTAAAGGGGCTTTCTTCCAGTTCTTTATTGGCGATCAACTTGCGCACGGCAATTCGCGCAGCGACGAAGGCTCCAGTAATCGAAGCGGTGCGGGTGCCTCCGTCGGCCTGTAGCACATCACAGTCAATCCAAAGTGTCTTGCCCGGTAATTTCTTTAAGTCGAGGACTGCTCGCAGAGAGCGACCAATCAGACGCTGGATTTCAATGGTCCGCCCATCTGACTTGCCCCGTGAGATATCGCGTGCTTTGCGGTCGAGCGTACTGTAGGGAAGCATGGAGTATTCTGCGGTCATCCAACCGCCTTCCACGCCCTGTGCCCGCATCCAGCCCGGCACCCGATTGTCGATTGAAGCGGCGCAGATGACTCTGGTATCCCCGAAGGCGACGAGAACCGAGCCCAACGCATGCGGGGCGATGCCAGTTTGGAAAGAGACCGGGCGCAATTGGTCGGTTGCGCGTTGGTCGGGGCGGGAGAAATTGGGTGCAGCTTCTGATTGAGTCATACGTTCAGGCTGTCGGATGGGACGTCAGATGAGAAGCTTCTTCTACAGAAAAGGAGAATGGGTAGCTAGTTCGGTCGATTTTTTAACTGGCGGAAGAGGGCATGGCGGCTTTTCCTGTGCACCAATGTCTGAAGAGAAAGAAAAATCAGTGGACTTTATCCGCCAAATGGTGGCTGCCGATGTGGCCGCTGGCCTGCACGATGGGCGGGTACAAACCCGTTTCCCTCCAGAGCCAAATGGTTATCTGCAGATTGGCCATGCCAAGGCAATCTGCCTGAATTTTGAAATCGCACGGGAATTCGGAGGCCGGTGCAATCTTCGCTTTGACGATACCAATCCGGAAAAAGAGAGCGATGAGTTTGTTCGTGCAATCGAGGAGGACATCCGCTGGCTGGGCTATGAGTGGGACAAGGTTTGTTTTGCCAGTGATTATTTTGAACAGCTCTTTGACTGGGCTTGCCGCTTGATCGAGTCGGGGGATGCCTATGTCGATGATCAGAGCTTTGATGAGATGCGTGCGTTGCGGGGTACTTTGACGGAAGCGGGACGTAACAGCCCCTTCCGCGATCGTCCTGCGGAGGAGAGCCTCGACCTATTCAAACGGATGCGTGCAGGAGAGTTTGCGGACGGTGAGCGGGTACTTCGGGCGAAGATCGACATGGCGCATCCCAATATGAATATGCGTGATCCGGTAATGTACCGGATTAAGCGGATGCACCACCATCGGCTGGGGGATGCCTGGTGCATTTATCCAAGTTATGATTTTACCCATGGGCAGAGTGATTCGCTTGAGGAAGTCACGCACTCGCTGTGTTCACTGGAGTTTGAGGATCATCGTCCTCTCTATGAATGGTTTATCGAGAAGCTGGGCATCTTTCCTTCGCGCCAGACCGAGTTTGCCCGGCTCAATCTAACCTACACCGTGGTGAGCAAGCGTAAGCTACGAGCCTTGGTTGAGGCGGGGCATGTCAAGGGCTGGAATGATCCCCGCATGCCAACGCTTTCAGGG
>DKOA01000024.1 GCA_002469895.1 Opitutia bacterium UBA7374 | reverse complement strand
CGGCCAGAGTAAAGAGTGCACCGGTGTCGGGCAGATGGGTACCATTGCGCACGAGCATGCCTGCATATTGACAGGCATTGAGCAGACTGTTGTAGGAGCTGCCGATATTCCCCCGACTGCGGTGCAGGCGGTAGTCCTTGACGAAGAGTGTGCCGTTGCCGCTTTTCGAGGCTTCTAATTGTAACTCTGCAGTATCGAAGAGATCAAGCTTGGGAGAGGGCTTTTTTGTGCTTTTCGCGATTCGCTTGAGGCAGTGAAAGAGGCCTCGTTCGGCGCTCAGAGCATGGATCGATACAAATGACTCACCGGAAGGTGCGGTCTTGAGGATCAGGGCCTGCTCGAGAGTGGACACGCTCAGAGGGCGCTTCCGGTGACTTCTTTTGGATTGGTCACGGTGACTGGCTGATCTTGTTCGGGAGGTACGACAGCACCTCCCGAGATGATGACTTTCATGCCGTCCGCTACCGACATCTTCAGGCGGGTGATGTCATTTTCAGGAAGCATGAGGAGAAAGCCACTGGTTGGATTCGGTGTCGTAGGGACAAAGATATTAACGATTTTTTCACCGGTTGCAGCCTGCGTCTCTCCTTTTGCCTTACTCGTGAGAAAGCCGATCACGTAACATTTTTTCCGAGGATATTCGATCAATACAACCTCCTGAAAGACCGCTTTCTTTTGCTCGCTGAAAGTAGTGACGATCTGTTTGACCGTCCCGTAGACGGTGTTGATGAAGGGCACATTGTGAAGCAGCTGTTCGAATGCATTGAGCATCATGCGCCCAAGAAAGAAACGCGAAAAGTAACCGAGCAGGGTAATTAGTGCAAAAACAGCGAAGACAGAGACCGCTTCCATGAGGAAGACCAAGAGGTCCGATTCTTTCAAACTGGGATCGACATTCTGAAAAAAGAAGCTGCTCGCCGGAGTGCCCAGTTTGTCGAGAAGGAAGCCGACGACAAAAAGCGTTACCCCAAGAGGGAGGATAGCAATAATGCCTGTGAAAAATGCGTTGCGGATAGAGCGAAACATCATCTTTAGCAAACAGGATTATAGTCTATGGGACGAGCAATAAATGTAAGACTTTGGTGACGAATGTGGATTAGCTTGCTCTACGGTTGAAGCTGACTAGCTCACTAGGATGCACAATCTTCATCAACGCTACGATGGCTTGGTTTTCGACATGGACGGAACACTGGCCGATACCATGCCCACACACTATAACGCTTGGTCTCAGTCGATGGCGCTGCACGGTATCGAATTCAGTGAAGAGCGTTTTTATCAGCTCGGTGGTGTGCCGGCTCTGCACATTGTAAAAATGTTGGCCGAAGAACAGGATGTCGTCTTGAAAGAAAGCATTGAAGCAATTGCCCATGCCAAGGAAGAACTTTTTATCGAACTTGCTTCGAACGTGCAGCCGATTGCTGAGGTTATGGCTATTGCTGAAGCGCACCGGGGCTTAATGCCGATGGCCATTGCGACGGGTAGCGAGACTTGGATGGCGGAAAAAATCCTAACAGCACTCGGAGTATTGGATTGGTTCGGCGCCATTGTTGGGGCCGGTTGCGTCAACCAACCCAAGCCGGCGCCCGATACATTCCTGCTCGCGGCCAAGCGGATCGGTGTCGATCCCGGTCGCTGTCATGCCTTTGAGGATACTCAAATCGGAATAACCGCAGCTCAATCGGCCGGTATGGATGTGGTCGATGTCAACACCCTGCGGGGGCGTCCGCTTGAGGGTGCAGGCTTGTAGCGCTTGGCAACACAGGTAGCCGGGTTCGATTTCACTTGTCTGACAGCGCCAAATCTTTAGCTAATGCAGACTATGAATATTTGTTGCATTGGGGCCGGCTATGTTGGTGGACCGACGATGGCGATGATCGCGCACAAGAGCGAAGAGCACACAGTTACGGTTGTGGATATTAATGAAGCCCGTATTCAGGCTTGGAACTCCGATACCTTACCGATCTACGAACCGGGCTTGGATGCGGTTGTTCAGTCGGCACGTGGCAAGAATCTGTTCTTCTCAACTGACGTGGATACAGGCATCCGTGAGGCCGATATGGTTTTCATTAGTGTCAACACGCCGACCAAGACTTATGGAGTGGGTGCCGGTCGGGCCGCCGACTTGCGCTATATCGAGAAATGCGCCCGCAAGATCGCCGAGGTCTCCGAGGGCGATAAGATCGTGGTGGAAAAATCCACTCTTCCTGTGCGTACTGCCGAGTCAATTAAGCGCATCCTTGAGTCGAATGCCAAGGGTCGCAACTTCCAGATCCTCTCCAATCCTGAATTCCTTGCCGAGGGCACGGCTATCGAAGACCTGGAAGCGCCCGACCGTGTACTCGTCGGCGGCGATCAAACTCAGGAGGGTAAGGCCGCTATCCAAAAGTTGGTGGATGTCTACGCTTCCTGGGTGCCCCGCGAGAATATTATCACGACCAACCTCTGGTCTTCGGAATTGTCCAAACTTACGGCCAACGCATTCCTCGCCCAGCGGATTTCTTCGATCAATGCGATCTCGGCACTCTGTGAGGCGACTGGGGCTAATGTTGACGAAGTCGCGCACGCCATTGGTACAGACAGCCGGATCGGGCCAAAATTCCTTAAGTCCTCGGTCGGCTTTGGTGGTTCCTGTTTCCAGAAGGATATCCTCAATCTCGTCTACCTCTGTGAGCATTTCGGGTTGCCCGATGTGGCCGCTTACTGGAACGGCGTGATTGAGATGAACGACTACCAGAAGCACCGCTTTGCCCGCCGAGTGGTCTCTACTCTTTTCAATACGGTCTCCGACAAGAAGATCGCTGTGCTTGGTTTCGCCTTCAAAAAGGATACGAACGACACCCGCGAGTCCGCCGCGATTTATATTTGCTCTGATTTACTCGACGAACAGGCCGCTCTTTCGATTTACGACCCCAAGGTATCGGATGAACAGATTCGCCGGGATTTGAATATCGATTCCGCAGATGCTCGCGTAACCGTTTGTCAAGACGCCTATGAAGCGACCCGCGACGCGCACGCCATACTTGTCCTGACCGAGTGGGATGCCTTCAAGGAACTCGACTACCAGAAGATCTTCGATTGTATGCACCAACCCGCCTTCCTCTTCGATGGTCGGAACCTCCTCGATTTGGAAGCTCTCCGCAAGATCGGCTTTGAGGCCAGCGGCATTGGGCAGGGGTAACTTTCCTTTAGTGCGCGCTTGAATTACCGGTTGCCAGCAGCGGTCGGATGACCCAGCTTTGGCTGAAACTTTGAACCCAAAATTCCGCTTATCATGATCGTAAAGCCCCGTATTCGAGGATTTGTTTGTATTACTGCTCACCCACAAGGCTGCGAGGCCAACGTGCGGAGTGAAATCGAAAAAGCCAGCGCCGCCCAACTGGAAGGCGGCCCGAAAAAGGTCCTCGTTATCGGTGCCTCCACCGGCTACGGACTCTCTTCGCGGATTACCGCGGCCTTCAGTCATGGTGCCGATACGCTCGGGGTTTTCTTCGAGCGGCCCTCGATGAAGGGTAAGCCAGCCAGCGCCGGTTGGTACAATTCCGTTGCCTTCGAAAAGGCCGCCCATGAATCCGGGCGCTACGCCAAAAGCATCAATGGCGACGCTTTCTCCAACGAGATCAAAGAGCAGACGATTCAAGCGATTAAAGATGACCTCGGGCAGGTCGATCTGGTCATTTACAGTTTGGCATCGCCCCGTCGTACCGATCCGTCCGACGGCGAAACCTATAAGTCTTGCCTTAAGCCGCTCGGTGACACCTACACCAACCGCACGCTCGACACCGACAAAGGTGTCGTCAGCGAAGTCTCCATCGAGACTGCGACCGCCGAGGAAACCGAGCACACCGTCAAGGTCATGGGCGGTGAAGACTGGGAACTCTGGATGCGTGCATTGGCCGATGCCGGATGCCTTGCCGACGGCGCCAAGACCGTTGCTTATTCTTATGTTGGGCCGGAAATCACCTGGCCTGTCTACACCAACGGTACCATTGGCGCAGCCAAGAAAGACGTCGAACGAGCCGCCGCTGCCATCCATAGCAATCATGGCTGCGAAGCTTACGTTTCCGTCAATAAAGCGGTGGTCACCCAGGCTAGTTCCGCGATTCCTGTCGTTCCACTTTACATCTCCATCCTATTCAAAGTGATGAAGGCCAAGGGCACCCACGAAGGTTGCATCGAACAAATGATTCGTCTCTTCAACGAGCGCCTTTATGGGGGCGGTCTTCAACTCGACGAAGACGGGCGCATTCGCGTCGACGACCTCGAGATGGAACCGGACGTTCAAGGCGAGGTTGCCGCCATCTGGCCCGAGATCCAAACGGAAAACCTCGACGAACGATCCGACTTCGCCGGTTACCGTCAGGACTTTCTCCGCTGCTTTGGTTTTGGTATCGAAGGCGTCGATTACGAAGCCGACGTCGAAGTCGAATTGCCACTGCCTAGCGGAAATCAGTAAGAAACCATTCCGGGTTACCGGATTTCCAGTCGGGGTCGAGGGTTGCTTGTAGGTGTTTGCCAAAGTGCTTGGCGCTGGATCTTTCACCGAGTGCCTGACTGAGGACGTAGAGTCCGTACTTCGGTCGAGTTAGGGCGACGTAAGCGGTACAGAGGTCGTTGTAGCGGGACTCGGCATCGAGTTGTTCACCCTGCGCTTTGAGTTCGGGGTTCTGTTTGGCAATGTCTTTTGTGGGAAGGAGGGTGCCCCATTGGGGGTCGCGCTTGTCCGGCCCGAGTACCAGTGCATTGGTGCCGCTACCGGATCCGGATTTGTCCAGCCCGGCGACAATGACCATTTCAAAGCCGAGTCCTTTGGCCTGATGGACGGTCATGAGGCGCAGGGCATCGGCGGCTTCGGCTTCCTGCAATTGGAGGGACTCGACGTAGTCAATAAATTGCCCAATCCCTTCCCGGGTGGTGCGTTGTTCATCAAAGATTTCGGCTGCGGCGACGATGGCTTCTGCGCGGGCGACGAGGAAGCTTTCTTCAGGGTCGAGAGTGGCGGCATCAATCCAGCTTCGCAGGGTGGGGGCGTAGCCGTTTTCGGCGATGGACTGGAGGGCATTTTGGCGGAAGGTTTCGGGTTCGTCGAGTCCCCAGGCAGTGGCCGACGGAAAGCCGCGGGCGATGGCGAGGGAAAGGGTGTCATCGGGGTGTGCGGCGTTTCGCAGAGCGGCGAGCAGGGCGGTGCCGAGAGGGTTGTCAACACAGGGGTTGGATTTCCCTTCGACGGCGACGGGGATGCCTTCGGACTGAAGATAGGCGGCAAGCTCGGCGACTTCATTGTTTTTCCGCAGGAGGATGGCGCAGTCGATGCCACGGCTGATTGGATCAACTTGGGCGAGGATTTCCCGGATCTCAAGGAACTGCGGATCGATGGCTGCGTCCGGATCTTTTTCTACGGTATGCCAGGCAGCATAGCCGGGTCGATCCCGGTTCTCCGTGGCAACGCTGTGCGCATTCCATCCGGCTTGCCATTTTTCGACGGTAGCCCGGGGGAGTTGGAGGGTATCGGCCAGTTGCCCTACGCTATCGAAGATGGTGTTGACCATTTCGATAATGGGGGGCGACGAGCGCCACGATGCGGCGAGGGGATCCGCTTCTTCGATGCCTCCGTTGTAGTGCTTGTGGATTTCGTGGAAGAGGTCGGAGTCGCCTCCGCGCCAGCCATAAATGGCTTGTTTGGTGTCGCCAACGTAGAAGAAGCTGCGCGTGCCGGAGTCGTCCATCAGGACTTCTTCGATAAAGGTGCAGAGGATGCTCCACTGCGTTCGGCTGGTGTCCTGAAATTCATCGAGTAGCCAGTGGTCAAACTTCTGGTCGAGGCGATAGGCTACGCGTCGGCGCCATGCATCGGCGGTTTCGAAGTCTTCCGTCTCCGAGGCGCGTCTGGCCAGCAGGTCGGTAATGTCGCTGAAGGTAACGAGTCCGGCTCCCCGTACTTGTTCTTCATAGACGGATTCGTAGCCGGCCATAAAATCATGAATCCCACCGGAGCGTTCCAAGAGGGCGCTGAACTCGTCCTTGAGGAGAGTTGCCAATAAATCAGCACGAGCAGTTCGCACGGCTTCGTTTAATTCCAACCTGCCGGTCTTTTTTCGAGTGATTTGCAGGTTGCCGCTTTTGGGCTCCGAGCAGAGGCGTTTTTCAACGAAGTCTTTGACTGCCTTACTCCAGGGACGACCCGCTACGAAGCCTTCCACTGCAGCCAGTTCGCCTTCGAGTATTTCGGCGGCTTCAGGGGATAGATCGGGATGGGTTTCTTTTAAAGTGCGTCGGAAGTTTTCGACGGCTGGAGCGACTTCTCCGGCGTTGGAAAAGGGGGCGCCTGTGCGGCCCCAGATTGCTTTGGCATTGCCCCAGCGAATGCCTTTGGGGGTTTCGCAATAGCGTTGGTGGAGGTTGCCTATTTGCGAGAGCAGGGTCTGGAAGACATTACGCTCTCCGTTTCGGCGGGTGATCAACCGCAGTTGGTCGATCATCGCCTGAAGGGCGGCATCGTTGCCGGTGCTTGCGGAGAAGCAGGCGGCGAGGGCGCGTTCGCGGGCGGATTCAAGAGCGGCACCGTCGGCGATGGCAAAGTCTTCGGGGAGGCCGGTTTCGAGGGGAAATTGGCGGGCCATTCGGGCGAAGAAGCTGTCAATTGTGCCGAGGCCGAGTCGTCCGAAATGATGGACGATGTGGGCGAGCAGTCGGCGGCAATCTTCGGCCGAGAGTGTTTCTACTTCGGTGTCTTCGGCGAGGGCAGCGAGCTTTTTCGGGTCTTCGGCTGCCTTGGCAATTCGTTCGAGTAGTTGGTCGAGGAATTCTCCGGCAGATTTCCGGGTAAAGGTGAGGGCGGCAATTTTGTCCGCTTCCACGCCAAGGAGAAGGAGTTGAATGATGCGGGTAGTGAGGGCGTAGGTCTTGCCGCTGCCCGCATTGGCCAGGAGCATTTCGTTGGCGATGTTTTCCGGCGGCGTCATGACAAGGCTCCTTTCAATCGCTCGATGGTTTCCGGGTGGATGCTGTCTTCCGGAGTGCCGTTGACAAAGAGCGGTGCGTAGGGGTCGTCCCAATTTCCGCGGAAAGGTCGCGGTGGCCAGAAGATGCCTTGATCGATATTTTTTACGATGGCTTCGGCGCACTGCAGGGCAGACGGATAGGCTTGGGGGTTCACTCCGTCATCGAGTTCTACGAATGGGCGAATGGCGGTCTCGTAGGGATCGGAGGGCAGAATGAAGTAGGCAGTGGAGGAGGGCTGTGTGTCGGTTGCCGGACGATGCCAGTGGTCGAGGATACTGCGGTAGAGAGGAAGTTGCAGGTCGATCCACGCTTTGGAGGTAGCGAGGTGAATTTCTGCTTCGGGCAACCAAGCGGCGGAAGCTCCGCCAAAGTGTTTGCTCGCAGGGTCGGTCGTGGTGCTGAAGGTTTTGTAGTCCATCACGCGCCATGCGTTGCTTTCCATATGGCGGTCGATGCGGTCGACGACTCCGGAGAGGGGGAGTGATCCAATGTGGAGCGGTTGGGCGTCCTCCGCGGCGAGTTTGCGCTCGACGTCTACAATGAGCCAGCCTTCGGCAAAGGTTTGCGCTTGTACCCGGGCAAAAGCGACGAGCCGTGTTCGCGCATTGGCCATCTGTATTTGGACGGCGGGCGAAGGCTTGGGGCCGAACTGTTTTTCTGTGGCCTCTGCAAAGGCTTGGAGGACGAGCGTACGAATCTCGTCTTCGGTCATTTGGAGCATGGCTTCGCCCCGGCTGATAGCGATTCTCCCGAAGGATTCCAGCGCATGGTGAATGAGTGTGCCGAAAGTGGCGGCATTCATTTCGCGTGCGGCGGGAGTAAACGCATCTAGGGTAAGGATGTGCTTGAGGCAGAAGCGGAAAGGGCAGGCGAGGTAGTCTTTGAACTGAGTGGGGCTGATTTTGCAAAGGCTCAGTGGTTTCTCCTCGGGCAACCGCCAGCGCCAGTCGGTTTGGCGGCGGGGTCGTATCTTCGTTGATTCCTGTTTGGCGGTGAGTTGGAGGACGCGCTGGGGAAGGTCTTTGGAATGGCAGCGCAGGAGTAGACGCGAGGGACGGTTGGGGTTTCCTTCTGCGTCGAACTTACTGTAGCTGCATTGCACTTTGCTGCCGCTTCGGGATCGGAGCAGGCAATCGAGGAGGTAGGCATCGCGGGACAGACGGGAGTCGTTGTCGGACAGGCCGAGATCGGCCCGGATCGAATCGGGGAGGAAGGGATGTCCATCAATCGTGCCGGGCAGGCGGCCTTCA
>DKOA01000015.1 GCA_002469895.1 Opitutia bacterium UBA7374 | reverse complement strand
AACTAAAACTTCGATGCGCGTGCCCGGGTGAACCCCACCTGCGATGCGAAAGCTGAGGTAGTCGTGATCAATGTTAAATGCAGTAGAAGTGAGGCTGCCAGTACGGTAATCCCCATGCATGCCTGAATGGGCGCAAAAGTCGCCCTGCATCGTGCTGTGAACACGTTGGTCGTTTGCGTCTGGTTGCCGTTCGTAGGGATTGCTGTCGAGGGCCTTGCCTTTGGCTGTCCAGTTGCTCAGGCCGCCCGACTCAAAATCGCTGTTGGCGAAGGGGAGCTTTGATTTTGCGACAACTAGTCCGGGCACAATGATGAGCAGCAGTAACAGCTGTATTTCGTTTCTCATCCGAAGAACATACTGAATGCGCCTGCATAAGTAAATATCCGAACACGCCACATGATGGATCAATCACGACGACTTAGAGGGGTGCTTCATCGATTGCTTTGATTGAGTGAGATTAGCCACATGCGAACACTCGAGGATAGGCTTGGATGCCTCACTAGGGTAAGAGAAAGGGGAGACTTTACGGAGCCTTGTAGAGGCTTCTAGGAAGGAATCTTTGTTCTACTTCCTTCTCCGCCAGAAGCTGATGCCGATGGCAAGACTGCCAAGGATAAGGGCATAGGTTGAAGGTTCGGGGACGACTTCTAACACTAAAATGGTGTCTCCTGAACTATCAAATGATAAATCATCTCCATACCCATACGTGCTCGATAAGACGAACGGTCCGGTATTAAAAGATAAAATTAAATCTTCTTCGGAATTCACGGCTACGGTAGCCTTGTAGGAATAATAGTCTATGTAGGAATAATCGTCTCTAGAAAGTCCAATAAACTCTACACCGTCTTCAACCAAGGGGATGGTTGTCTGGTTAGCTATGAGAGTTGGTGGCATACCAAGATTATAATAGTCTTCATCCAATTCAGCGAAATCGATATAATAAAGTCGTCCCAAACGTATATCAACTGATTCTCCTAAAATGAGGTCTCGCACTTGCCCACTCTTTCCATTCCAAATAAGGGAGCCGTCTTCGCCGGAAATATTGGCAAAATAATATCCGTTGATCGAGTAGTCATTGAGTGCAATATAATCAAGCAGTGTACTTCGATTTTCTGAGTATAAAAGGCCAGCAGCACTCCCAAAGCCGGTATGTGAACCGGCATATTCTGGCATCCCGAATGCCCAAAGGCTGCTTATCTGTTTATTGACCGAGAAATTTGCGATATACTGCGTTCCTGGGTTTCCCGACCAATAATCCCCGTGATCAAAACTTGTCCCGTACACAGGTCCTCCTTGAACAACGCCTACATTTGAAATAGAAAACCCACTAACCGAACTTACGAGCAGGCCCAAGGAGGCAATTAGTAAAAAGGTAAACTTCACAATCACTGACTAACCCTACAACCAAAGGATTCAAGCCCCACCTTCCATAGGGGGTACTTTTTTTGATAAGGCTTGAGATCTCCATACAACCCCGGCAGCGGCCAAAACCCATACCGTACCGAACCGGATCGACTGGTCACGGATGCCTACAGAAGTTTCTTAAAAATCTGTCCAATACTGTAAAAAATTATCCTGCTGTCCTCTCATCACAGCACAATAATACATGGCTAAACATATTCGAAAGTACAATTGCGAAAGCTACTGTGGTAAATGCTTCCCTACTTATTTTAACGGTTGGACAAAAATACATGTAATTGTAGCAGTACCGTAGGTAGGATGCAGGGTTACAAGGTCTGAATGGTAAAATTGTCAACTGCCACAAAGTCACCGACTTGCCAATTGTTGCCCCCATTGATCGTCTGCTGTGCAATACGAAATCCGCTCAAGGATGCATCGACAGGAAGCTGACCATCGCTCAGCGCCTCGATCTCCATCGCCTCGCCGAGCTTGAAGAAGACGCGCATGGAACCTGGCTTGCCCGAACGATTGAAATCGAACTGGACACGGATTCGCATGACTTCTTCCAGTATATCCGTTTCCAGAGTGGCAATCGATATGTATCTAAGGCCCTGCTCCTGCACGGCACTCTGGAGGAGCAATTGCCCCTTTGCGAAACGGAGGCGAATACCTCCGAGAATGGCATCGTCACCCGGATTCTTGAGAGTTCCCTTAGTATCACGAAAGTCAAAACCGATATTCCCGGAACCACCGGATAGGGCGGTGCGGCTGAAGTCAGCGGAGCTGAATTCGAAGGCGAACTCTACCGTACCGGAAGAGATCGCCTGATCAGTAAACTCGCAGATACGGAAAGTATGTCCGGCTATGCCATCGGAGGCAAAGACAAGTTGCTCATTCTTGATCGAAACCAAGGGCCCTCCATGTACGTGCATCGGCTTTCCTCTGCTGCTGAGGGCACTGCCTAGGGCGGTACCGTCAGCTTCGGAGAAAGACCATTTGTCAATCACATCGGCGGTCGCGATTGAGGCAAGGATGAGAGGTAAAATTAGACCGGGTGTTTTCATTATAGTAGTCGTACGAATTATGATTTACTTTACTGCGACAGCCTGCGAAGCAGACGATGCCTTCATTTTCATATCCCGGCCCATGGTGACAAGGACTTCACAGCTTTCACCCGGTTCAAGCAGGGGCAAGATGGCTCCATCGAGGGAACGGCCATCTGAATCGACGGAGGCAAGACCCTTGGATACATGCTCCGGGTTCCGCACGGCAATCTTGTAGGTCGCGCCGCGATAGACCCGGGTCACGCTGAACCCGTCCCAGGAATGTGGTATACAGGGATCGATCAGAAGCCCGCGATGCGTCGGCCGTATGCCGAGGATATACTGTGTGGCCGCTTGATAGGTCCAGGAAGCAGTCCCGGATAACCAGCTATTTCGTCCGAGTCCGAATTGTGGATGCTCATCTCCGAGGATGTTCTGAGCATAGCAATAAGGCTCGATTTCGTAGACTTCGATAGAGTCATTCTTCGCCGCCGGATTGATCTGCTGGTAGTATTCGAAAGCGCGGTCACCATTGCCCAGCATGGTCTCCGCTATCATCACCCAGGGATTGGAGTGGAGGAAGATGCCGCCATTCTCCTTGGCCCCCGGCGGGTATGAGGTAACCCCACCCTTCTCGGGGTCATAGCGTGTAAAACCGGGCCAGCTCAATTTGATTCCGTTGTCCGTATTGAGCAGGCGCTTGACCGCTTCGAGTGAGCTCTTCGCGCGTTCAAAATCGGCAAAGCCGGATATGACCGGCCAGGACTGGCCGTTGGTAAAGATTTTGCCTTCGGCATTAGCTGATGAGCCCATGGCATTACCCTCTTCGGTGAAATAACGCACCCACCACTCGCCATCCCATGCGTGGTCATTAACTCGCTCCCGCATGGTTTCCCAATCGGCATCCAACCGGTTCGCCACATCGCACTTGTCCAAGTGGCGAAGCAGGTCGGCCAGCTCCCGCAGGGCGACTCCGTAGAGGTTGGCATTAAAAAGACTCTCCGCTTCTCCGGGCAAGTTAATGGTGTCATTCCAATCAGCGAAGCCAAGGAGCGGGAGCCCGTGCTGCCCAACGTTCTCCTTGGTATAGTTAACCGCGCGGCAAAGGTGCTCCAAGACGGGGGCCGTCTCCCTCTCATCCGGTAGCCGCTTCTTGTCGTAAAATGTGATAGATTCTTCGGTGAAGGCATAGTCGCCCGTCTCCTTGAGGTAGGCACAGACTGCCAGCACACCCCATAGGTGGTCGTCTCCGTAGACGTGCTTGGTGCCTTCCTCCCGGGAATCCCCTTCATTGGCCTCCATTGTAAGCGGGAAAAACTGGTGCATCGCCGAACCGTCCGGGCGCTGCACACTGAGTAATTTACGAAGGAGGTCCTTGGCCGCATCCGGCTCACTGGCGAGTACCCCCATAACATCCTGCGAAGAATCCCGAAACCCGATTCCACGCGCACCGAAGCCGAGCTGGTAGAGGGACAGGTAGCGCGACCAGTTCAAAGTCGTATGGCACTGGCGCGGATTGTGCACGTTGACCATTGAGTTCATCGCGGCTGACGGGGTATCACACTGGTAACCGGAAAGGTACTCCTTCCAAAAGTTTCGCAACCCGGCAAATGCGGCATCCACGGCATCCGGATGGCGGAAGCGCTCGACCGTCTCCGCTACGGCCTCCGGCGAATCCTGCCCGAGCTGAGTAATCAAGCGGCGGGTCTCACCGGGCTGCAGCGTCCCCAGTTTGTGAAGCAAGGCAGCGATGACATTGCCCCGCCTTGCCTCATAGTTGGAAAGCTGTTCATTCTGCAGCTCGGCGGGCCAAGACCAGGAACCATAGCCGTGGTTACCGAGGAACTTCTCACGATCGGTTTGGAACGAATCAGCTGGCTGGTTCGAAGCCAGAAAGTTCACTTCACTCTCCTGCTTCATGAAAGCTGCCTGCTTGAGCAAGCAATAGCCGGACTCGTCAAGAACGGCATCCACCTGCATGGTCTGTGGCACCCAGTCCGCATTAGTCAACTGCTTGAGCGCGTCAAAATGACTAAACTCAACAACCGGAGCCACATCGACAGAGACCGGGGTATCCCCTATGTTGGACACCCGGATATCCCGCAAGACCACGTTCGCCCCGAGAGGCACAAAGATCGTCACCTCGGTCCGCAGGCCATGAACCTCGGAGATGATCTTCTGGTAACCCAAACCGACCCGGCATTCGTAATTATCCAGAGCGTCGAGGGTCGGCACGTAGTAAGGTGAAAAGACGCGATAACCCCCTTCCTTAAGAGGCATACGCAGGTAGAGAGTCTCGCCCTTGAAATCCGAATCCGGAAGTTGGGGAACGTATTTCAGGATGCGGTTGAGTGCAGGGTCCTGAGCACAGATCAGTGCACCGCCGGTATGGTCGACAAATCCACCAAAGGCCAGTGTCCCGATATAATTGATCCACTTCGTAGGGGTGCGAGGATCGCTGATCACATACTCGTGATTTGCGTCGTCAAAGAATCCGTATTTCATAAGGTTTGTTTTTAAAATTGTTCGCCCGTCGGTAAGCGTTTTGAGAAGGCGTGGGTTAAGGTCATATCGTCTTTCATCAGCGCGCAAGACATACTAAACATTACATTTGAAACAGAAAGGAATGAGAATGCGTAGGATCATGGCAATGCAATGGATATACGCCCAAATCCAGTGTTCCCCGACGGCAGTTTTTCTTCCACCAAGACACCGGCTGCAGTGGCTACGGAAACTTCCGGTAAATGGTTCCAGTCATTCAGATCATTGGTGAATTGGACAGTATATTTGACTGCAGAGGTATCGCGAAAGGGGGTAAAAAGAAGTACAGGATCCGGTCCGGAAATTGCAACCTCGACCGGGCTGACGCCACCCGATTCAGTGAGTGAGAGTCCGAAGGCAAATTCGAATAAGTTGGACAATCCGTCCTGATCGGCATCATCCCCTGCACCCGTGGCTAGGTTGCCATACCAGGGATACGTGCTGGAAAAGGCATCGTAGAGGGAGGTTCTGTTCGACCTTTTGGAAATCTTCCAGTAATCAACCACGATCGTATCCGGGCTAACGATCTTATCGGAATTTGTCTGGAAGCGTATGGCATCAAAGACCGTTGCAGTGGTATCGGCGTTAGAGACGATAGGGCCGATAAGGGGCCCCGCACCAAGGGTAAATACAGTGGAGATGGTAGCTGGGGCCGTATCGAGGTTCAGAGTGCAATAGATCGTGAGATCATGAATAAGATTGTTGCCAAAGTCGTAGACCCGCTGGTTGGTTGCACCAGTACGCACCTCCATCACGGTCAGGCCGTCATTTTTTCGAAGGCGAAGATTACCAAAATCGGCCCCCCTGGTGAAATCGCGGAAAGACAGTCCCAAGCTGCTGCCGTTGCTGCTGTTTGAGAAATCAAGTGTATCCACCTTGATCTCCATAGTAAACTGTCCGCTGGTATAAGGACTGCCGGTTACCGGTTTGGCTACACGGAAATGGCTGGTACTATCGGGGGAGATGACCAATTGGCCGGCGCCATTGGCAGCGACACCGGGCGAAGTTATCCCGTCAAAGAGCAGGCCGCTGAAACTTCGGGTAGCTTCAAGTTGGGTCGTCGCACTCTCATTAAAATCCCACCGCTCCAAGACAGCATCGGAAAGTCCCAAAGGAAGCGAAAAAGTGACCAAGGCCGTATCGGTCTGACCGGTGGCATCTTCGGCCGTGTAGGTCATGGTCAAGCCTCCGGCAAAGCCGTCCGGTGCAGTAAATAGAATGGTTTTGCCCTCGATTCTGGCTGATCCACTGGCCGGCTGGGTGATCGAAATAATCTTCAGTGCGCCCTCTCCTTCATCGTTGATCAATGGATGGAAGCTACGTGCTTCGCCCGGTACTGTCGTCACCGTGTCGTCAACCGCATCACAACTGAGGTTACCCGGGCCGGGATTGGATAGAACCAGACTTTTATTGCCCGTGTTATCGGAGGCCCAGCCACCTAAGTTTTCAGACTCAACCCGGTAGCGATACTGGCCGCCGGGAACCAGGTCGGTGTCGCGGTAGGTTGTCACGCCTGCGGGCAAGTAGGCTATCTCACGGAAGTTTGTCTCTCCCAGGGCATCGGCGCGCCGATAAAGGACCGAGTGAGTCGCATTGGTTGCAGTAACCTGCCAATTCAACTCAATCGTCCGGTCCGAAATCTGCGTAGCACCGGCACCCACCCAGCTCGGCGCCGCATCCGGGACCAGAGGAAGGGACGCGATCAAGCCATTTTCTAGGAGGATAGATTGCTCACTCGACCATGTATTCGAGCCCGGCTTAGGCATGTTAAGCCCTGTCGACAAGACCTGCTGGTAGAGTTCTTTCAGCATCTCAGCAGCCACATCGGGACGGCTCGCAGCAAGATCATTCTTCTCATAAGGATCCGCCGCCAGGTTATAGAGCTCCACACGACGCTGCACCATGAAGTAGAGAAGCTTGTAGTCGCCCTTGCGGTAAGCGCCTATGGCCGGGTTCCCCGTGCCTGTGCTGGCGTTGGTGAAGAAGTGAAAGCTCTCGTCGCGTGCTGTTTTCTGCGGTTGGGTAGCCGGCAGCATGAAGCTGATCGAGTCGGTGCTGTTGGCCGACTGAGCGCCTCCGGCCATGTCGATAAACGAAGCAAATAGGTCGGCATGGTGGACGAAGGCATCCGAATGCGTTCCTCCTGTGGTCATACCCGGAATGTAGATTAAGAGCGGAACTTTAAGGCCGCCCTCGAAGACCCAGGTCTTCCCAAACCGGTAGGGGTAGTTGGAAGTTGGATACGAGTTGTAGGTATTGCTGTAAGAACTGCGATATTCGTTGTCTGCCTCCAGCACCGGAGCCGGGTTAACCGAGTCCGTGCTGTCGTCCTCGAGGAACTTGTTGTCGTCGATCGGGTTGGTCGACTTGCCGCCGTGGTCAGAGGAAACCACCACAATCGTCGTTTCCGACAATTTTTTGCCCGGGTTGCGCGGGTCGTTTGTCGCCTGCAGATAGCTCCAAATTGCCCCGAAGCTGGCATCATAGCTCTTCATCATGGCGGCATAGACGGCGTTGTCCTGTGTGATCCGTATCCGCGAGGAATAGTCGGTAACGAGAGCGTCGCCAGCCGGGTGTGCGGCAAATTCTGCTGCACGGGCGGCTTTTCGGGCCTGAAAATATTCATAGCCCTTTCCGTCGGGCGCGCTGGCGTTACCCGGTGCCTCTATCGGTGTGTGCACCGCATAGTGCGCAAGGGTGAGGTGGAAGGGCTGGCTGCCGTGATGATTGATCGCGTCGTCAATAAATCCAATCGCCTTGTCCGTTAGTCGGTCGGTGAGATAGTCACCTGCGGCTGGTACGGCCGGGGTGCGCATATAGTTGGTGTCATCCAAATTCGGCAGCTCGAAGGTATACTCCCCGGGTGCCGCCCCCGGCTTCTGGTTGAGAACAGCAAAATAGGATGCCGGCGGAGCCCCGGCATGACCGGCCGCGATGCTGACGTCATAACCTTGGTCGATTGGTCCACGCCCCGGTTGGTCACCGAAGCTGTAACCGGTAGGGGTATGCAGTGTCGGAGGCGATTCCCCAAGGTGGTATTTCCCGATAAAACAGGTGCGGTAGCCTGCAGATTGGAGCGCCTCGCCGTACGTCTCATTGTCAGGAATGTTCACTCCGGTGCCAATAATCGAACCGGCAACAGTGGTGCCTCCCCCCCAGAGGCCCGCGCCGATGGGATGCCCATCCGCATCAAGGTAGTATTTGTTATTCGGTACCGCCTCGGGGCGCCAGTCATACTTACCCGTTTGCATCGAGCGACGCGCGACAACGCAACGGGGACCGGAGCAATAGGCATTGTTTACAGAAAGCGCGAAGTT
>DKOA01000010.1:62546-113845 GCA_002469895.1 Opitutia bacterium UBA7374 | reverse complement strand
TTGTTTTGGCCCTCCGGAGGTGTACTTCCCACCTGAAAGCCTCCTTCGCGGTCTCGCAAATGAGTAATCGTACTCGTCAGATTTTTCGGGGATGACATGTCCATATCGTGTTCTGGTGGTGCTCCCAGAGCAAGCGTAGAGCGCGGGCAAATCCGTTGATATTCTGCATTAGAAGCACTTATGGATTAATGTTGCTTTAGAATACGTTGTTGACCCTTGCACAGGTGCGATAAATACACATTGCTACTTTTTTCTTCGGCTACGCTATTCAAATATACAGTTTAACTTTGTGATCCGACGGCTTCCATATCTAACAGTTCTTTTCTGTATCCCTTCCGTTTTACTTGCGGCCGGAGATACCGGTGTTAGCCCGTCGCCATACGTAATTACCGAGATTTTCGGACTACCACTAACCAATACGATCCTCACTACATGGGCGATCTCTCTGGTTCTGATCATTGCCGTTCGCACGCTCGTGGGTCGTCCTAAGCTGATCCCGGGCAAGTGGCAGGCAGTGGTCGAGAATATTATAGAGCAATTAAAAGAATTGTTGCTTCCGATCGTGGGTAAAAAAGCTTTTCCCATGACATTCCCTCTGCTCATCGGGCTGTTTCTTTTTATCTTAATCCACAATTGGAGCGGTTTGATCCCCGGGGTTGGCGTCTTTGGCTTCTATGATGAGAAAGAAAACTTGAAGTATTGGATGCGGCCGGCCAATTCCGACCTCAATGCCACACTCGGCATGGCCATCGTCGCCATGATCGCATGGCTATTCATCAGCCTTAAAGTGGCCGGGCCAAAATTTTTCGTTTGGGAATTATTCGGCAACAAGGCCGACAAGAAGGAGACTCCTTCCATCATATACTTCATGCTCACACCGATCTTTTTGCTTGTTGGTGTGATCGAGATCGTCTCCATTGCCTTCCGTCCCGTGTCTCTTTCCTTCCGTCTCTATGGCAACGTCTACGGCGGTGAGAATCTCTTAACCAGTATGACTGGTATGGCTCCCTATATCGTGCCGATCCCGTTCTATGTTTACGAATTGCTCGTCGGCGTCGTGCAGGCCCTTATTTTCACTTTGCTGGTCGCCATCTACATCGGCTTGATGACCAACCATGACGAAGAGCACGCACACTAGCGAAACACTTTTTCCGGCTGGGATCATGTAGAAAACCGTGAACGCCCGGAAAGCACACTAAAAAAAACAACCACCAACAAAAATAACATCATGTTTGAACTCCTCGCAGAAATCACCGGAAAGATTCACGTCGCTGCCGCCGCCCTTGCTGTGCCTCTGGGCATTGGTCTGATTGGCCTCAAAGCTTGCGAATCTGTTGGACGCAACCCGGAAGCCGCCACCAAGGTACTGGTCCAATCGATCATCGCAATGGCCTTCGCCGAAGCGATCATCTTCTTCGCCATCTTCCTCGGCTAGTTGATCTTTTGTCGGTGCCCGTTGAGCGGGCGCCGACACCAATTTTTTCCTCAATCGATCCGATCCGAACATGAAGGCCCTGATTTCAAAACTCTTTTGCGTTCTGGCATTCACCCTTGCCCCGATTGCGGCAACGAATGTCCACGCCGGAAGCGAGCCGGTCTCTTCCGAGGCGAGCACCTCCACAGAGTCCGGTGTCATTTCCGAGATCGCCGGTAAATTTGGTGTCGACCGGCCCACTTTATTTGCGCAAATGGCCAACTTCGTCATTGTCGCTTGCGCTCTTTACTTCCTCGCGGTCAAGCCGATCACAGCGACCTTAGACGAGCGTCAACAAAAGATCGCCGAAGGCCTCCAGTATGCTGAAGAGATGAAGATCCAGCTGGCCGAAGCAGAACGGGAGCGAAATGAGACGATCAAGCAAGCGGCCGTTCAGGCTCAAACGCTTCTTTCTGAAGCTCGCGAGCAAGCAAAGGAATTGATCGAGCAAAAGACCCATGATGCTGCGACGCAGGCAGAATCCATACTGCGCAAAGCGGGCGAAGCTTCTGAGCTGGAACGCCAAAAAATGCTTTCTGAAGTACGTCAGGAAGTTGCCCGACTCGTTGTGGTGACTTCTGGCAAAGTGCTTGAGCGCGAACTTTCTGAATCGGAAAAATCGACTTATGCCGATACTGCCGCTAAGGAACTATCCAATGCTAGCTAAACGCTAGAAGGCGAAACAACTTTTCACCATGAAAACGGACAAAAAAATCAAACAATTTGCCAAAAAGCTTGTTGAATTGTCCAAGGATGAAGGCGCCCTGAAAAGTGAGCGTGTCGATGAGGTGCTTGCAGGAATTCGCCAGTCGAAGTACCGCCAGCCGCTGCGCTTAACGAAGGCTTACTTGTTCCAGATTCGCCGTGAATTGGCTCGCCAGACTGCCCGCGTAGCATCGCCCTCGCCCTTGAGTGCGGATGCTATTGCTTCCCTCGAATCTAATCTGAGTGCCCGCTATAATCGTCCGATAAAGGCCGTATCTCAGGAAGACCCCTCTCTCATCGCCGGACTGCGCGTACGCGTGGGCGACGATCTCTATGACGCATCTCTCGCTGGTCGCCTTGAGCGATTGGCCAACAGCGTGCGCTAACAAACCTAAATTTTTTCACCTACAGCACGGCAATTTTCCATGAGCACAATCGTCGAACAAATCGAAAACGAAATCGCCCGCTTTGAAAGCGGAGCCATCAAGTCTAATACAGGAACCATCGTCACGATCGCGGACGGTGTGGCCAAATTGCAGGGGCTCTCCGGGGTCATGTATAACGAAATGATTGATTTCGGGGACGGAGTCTACGGCCTCGCACTCAATCTTGAGGAAGACGAGGTTGGCTGCGTTATTCTCGGCGACTACGCGAACCTGAAGGAGGGCGACGAGGCGACAACTACCGGACGCCTGCTTTCTGTGCCGGTGGGGATGGGTCTGTTGGGACGTGTCGTGGATGCTATCGGTAATCCAATCGACGGCAAAGGCCCGGTTCAGAGCGAAACGACTTATCCTGTTGATCAGATTGCCCCGGGCATTATCCCGCGCAAGTCGGTCGACCAGCCGCTACAGACCGGCATTATGGCGATTGACTCAATGATCCCGATTGGCCGGGGGCAGCGCGAGTTGATCATTGGTGACCGTTCTACGGGGAAGACGACCATTGCGATTGATACAATTATTAATCAGGCGAACATCAACAATCAGCATCGCCAGGAAGATGGTAGCTTTGAGGAAGGGTTCCGTCCGGTATATTCCATCTATGTGGCTGTTGGTCAGAAGAATTCCAATATTGCGCGGACGATCAACGTTCTCGAAAAGGCCGGCGCCTTGGAATATACGATTATCGTATGTGCCCCGGCGGCGGATAATCCAGCCAATCAGTATATCGCTCCATTCTCCGGAGCCTCTATGGGTGAGTACTTTATGCGTAACGGCATGGATGCGCTCATCGTCTATGATGATCTCTCCAAGCAAGCAGTTGCCTACCGCCAGATCTCCTTGGTTCTGAAGCGCCCCTCCGGACGCGAAGCGTATCCGGGTGACGTATTTTACCTGCACTCTCGTTTGCTGGAGCGCTCTGCCCGGGTGAACGAGAACAATGGTAACGGCTCTCTGACCGCTCTACCCATCATCGAAACACAGGCCGGCGATGTATCCGCGTATATCCCGACCAATGTTATTTCCATTACTGATGGCCAGGTCTTTCTGGAAACAGATTTATTCAATCAGGGTATTCGCCCGGCTGTCTCGGTCGGTCTCTCTGTTTCCCGTGTGGGCTCCGCGGCACAAATCAAAGCGATTAAAAAAGTGGCCGGCAAGGTGAAGCTTCAATTAGCGCAGTTTCGCGAGCTGGCGGCTTTCGCTCAGTTCGGCTCCGATCTTGACGAAAAAACCAAAGCACAGCTCGACCGCGGCGCACGCGTTGTCGAACTCTTTAAGCAGACCGCCTTTAATCCGATTCCGGTAGAAGTACAGACATCCCTTATCTGGGCTGTGCAAAATGGGTTCTATGACGCGATTGACGCCAAGCAAGTGGTTGCTGCAACGATCAGCCTAAGAGAGTTCCTGGAAACTCGTGGGGCTTCTATCATGGATACCATTCGCTCGGAAAAGAAATTGAACGAAGAAATCGAAGCACAGCTGAAGTCTTCGATTGAAGAGTGGAAGGCCGGGTTTAGCGCTTAACAAATTGGTGCGTACAAGAAATCCAGCGAGTCTCAAAAGTAAATAATGGCAAATCTACGCGACATACGCCGCCGCATTAAGTCGGTCAAAAATACCCGGCAGATTACGCGTGCCATGCAACTCGTTTCGTCTTCCAAGATGAAACGCGCGCAAGATAGTGCTATGGCTGGGCGCTCGTATGCTCACCTGCTAGCAGACCTGCTCAATACAGTCAGCGATAAGCTGCGTCTTTCCGGTGCGGAGATCAGCCACCCGTATTTTCAAAAGCGTGAGGTCAAGACACGGGGGGTTATTGTGTATTCCACGGATAAAGGACTCTGCGGCCCCCTAAACGCCAATCTATTGCGCAAGATCGTCCTCGAAGTCAAAGGCCCCGCCAAGTTCATTACAGTCGGCCGTAAGGCGACACAGGCAATTGCTCGCTCCGGCCGCGATTTACTGGCTGATTTCACGATCACAGATGATGCCGGATTCAACGAACTGCGTCCGCTTCTTCGTCTCGCGCTCGATGCTTTTAATAATGGGGAAATTGATACCGTTGAGTTGGCCTATCCCCGCTATGTCAATGTCCTCGTGCAGGAGCCGGTCATTCGTAAGCTATTGCCGGTTCTCGACCTCGATGATATTCTTGAGCAAATCAATTCGCAGGTGGGAGAGACCGCAGAGGCCTCTACGTCAACCGATTCTCGCCAGATGGTTTTCGAGCCATCGGTCGACGATATTCTTGAAGGGTTGCCCGATCTCTATGTAAAAATTCTTGCTCACCAGTACCTGCTGGAAGCACGTGCCTCCGAGCACTGTGCTCGCATGGTTGCGATGAAGGCGGCTACCGATAATGCATCTAAGCTGGTTGACGACCTGACTCTTGAATACAACAAGGCACGTCAAGCGGCCATCACGCAGGAAATTCTCGAAATTGCGGCAGCCTCCGCAACTAACTAATATTCTACCTAACCGTACAACTTTTTTCGCTTACTATATACACCATGAGTACCACCGGTAAAATCGTCCAAGTCATCGGCGCCGTCGTTGACGCAGTCTTCCCTGAAAACGAAATGCCCGCCATCTTCGACGCCGTGACCGTCGATTTTAAAGTCGATGGCGAAGAAAAGACGCTCGTGCTTGAAGTGCAGCAGCACTTGGGCGAGGGCATGCTTCGTGCCGTAGCCATGTCTTCTACGGACGGGCTTGTCCGTGGCATGGACGTGCAGGCAACTGGCAGTGCGATCAGCGTTCCTGTTGGAGAAGCCGTACTGGGACGCATTTTCAATGTGACCGGAGATACGGTCGACGAGCGTGGCCCGGTGGCGACCGATGAGCGCCGCCCGATCCACCGCATGCCACCGGAACTGATTGATCAGGCGACTGAAGCCGAGATTTTAGAGACCGGCATCAAGGTGATCGATTTGATCTGCCCTTTTACTAAAGGCGGTAAAGTGGGAGCTTTCGGTGGTGCCGGAGTGGGCAAAACCGTGGTCATCATGGAATTGATCAACAATATTGCCAAGGCGCACGGTGGTTATTCTGTCTTTGCCGGAGTGGGGGAGCGTTCTCGTGAAGGGAATGACTTGTACCACGAAATGTCGGATGCCGGGGTTATTGACCAAGAGAATATGGCCAACTCTAAAGTGGCGCTGGTCTATGGCCAAATGAATGAGCCTCCCGGTGCTCGTATGCGTGTGGCTCTCTCCGGCCTGACCATGGCCGAGTACTTCCGTGATGAGAAAAACCAGGACGTACTTCTTTTTGTCGACAATATCTTCCGCTTCTCACAGGCCGGCGCTGAAGTTTCCGCGCTACTTGGTCGTTCGCCCTCTGCGGTGGGTTATCAGCCCACACTTTCTCAGGAAATGGGGAACTTGCAGGAGCGGATTACTTCGACGAAGAAGGGTTCCATTACTTCCTTTCAGGCGGTCTATGTGCCGGCAGACGATTTGACTGACCCGGCGCCAGCGAACACCTTCGCACACTTGGATTCGACGATTGTGTTGGAGCGTTCCATTGCCGAGTTGGGTATTTATCCTGCGGTGGATCCTCTCTCTTCGATTTCGAACGCATTGGATCCCGCCATTGTCGGCAAGGAGCACTACGAAGTTGCCCGTGGCGTACAGAGCGTGCTTCAGCGCTACAACGATCTGCAGGACATTATTGCGATTCTCGGGCTCGACGAGCTTTCCCCGGAGGATAAGCAGACCGTTTATCGTGCCCGTAAGGTTCAAAAGTTCCTTTCTCAGCCGTTTTATGTGGCGGAAGTCTTTACCGGTACGCCCGGCCAGTACGTCTCCATTCAGGACACAATCAAGGGCTTCAAGATGATCCTTGACGGCGAATGTGATGACTTGGCGGAGAACGATCTCTACATGAAGGGTTCCATCGAAATGGCGATTGAGGCCAATAAGAACGGATAAAATATGCCGCTCACCCTCGAAATTATAACACCCGACCGCAAGGTGCTGGAGGCTCCTGCCGATCAGGTAGTGCTTCCCACGGAGTCTGGGGAAACCGGGATTCTTCCCGGGCATGTGCCCCTCGTGACAAAGTTGGTGGCCGGCGAGATACAGGTTTTACAGGCCGGAAACACCGAGCATATTGCCGTGGGCAAGGGCTACGCTAAGGTGTTGGGTGATGCGGTTTCTGTACTGGCAGAGGATGCTATCGACGTTTCCGAAATTGACCTCTCTGCAGTCGAATCTGCTCAGGCTCGTGCCGAAGCGGCATTGGAAAAAGCACGGGAAGAGGGCGTCGATCCGGACGAACTCGAGCGCCTGACCTCCGGCGTACGGTTCCTTGTTGCCCAGAAATTGGCAAAAGGTCGGCGCCGCTAGCGCAGCGACGCTTTCTCACCGGTATCTCCACAGGCTTTATGGACGTAGTCGGGTCGACCGGCCCGATGAGCGAACGGATGCTCTTGCAGCCTTCCTTTTTGGATACTTATCGCGCGCGCTGGAAAGCGACTGCCAAACCCTTGAGTGTTAGATTGTCGACGAATTGAGCCTTTTTCACCCAGTCAGCAGTCAGATTGGCTGTACTACCACCGGTGGCGAGCACGATGGGTGCTTTCTTTTCACGAGCCATCAGTTCCGTTATAACCCGTTCTAGTAGGGCGTCCACCATCCCGGAGAAACCAATGGCTACACCGAGTCGCATGGCTTCGAGAGTTGATTTCCCAATGGGGCTCTTGGGGGCGATGAGTTCGGCTTCTTCCAGTTGGGGCAGCAGGGCGGTCTGCTCGTGGAGGTAGCGGGTCATCAGGCCGATGCCGGGGGCAATAATGCCGCCTTCATAGCCCTGGCTGGAAACAATGTCGAAACTGACGGCAGTGCCCATATCGATAACCACGGCGGGGAGTCCATGATGCGCTTGGGCGGCAAGCGCGTTGGCCAAGCGATCTTGACCAATTTCATTCGGATTCGGATAGACAATGGGGAGCCCGGGGCAATCGTCACTGGTCAGTTGGTAAAGTGGCAGAGAGCTCTCTTTTAGCGCAGCCTTGAGGATTGGGTTAAGCGCTGGAACAACGGAACAATAAGCAATGCCCTGAGATTGCGGCAACAATGACCGCAGGGCGATTTTTAATTCTTCGGCGGCGGAGGGAGTCTCTACAGCTCGAGTGCGAAAATCACCGATATCGGTAACGTTGATGCCTTCAACCAGCCCGTAATGGATGTGGGTATTCCCAACATCAATACAAAGTATTTTCATACTCGTATGCGAGCGAGGGTGACATCTCCGGCGTGTACGAGGTGGATCTTCCCTGCAGCATCTTCAATACGGAGGGCGCCGGAGTCATCGATGCCTCGGGCGGTACCTTCTATTACAGATCCATGACTCTCGGTGCGGACAGGCTTCCCGGCAAGGCAGTCGAGTGGTTCCCAGGCTTTGCGTAAAGCGGTGGCATCTGTATTTTGGATACAGGTTTCGTAGGCTTGAAGGATGGCTTCGACGCACACGACTGCCAATTCGTTTAGAGGCAGCGAAGAGCCCTTACAGGCAAGCAGGCTGGTCGCGATTTCACGGATCTCTTCCGGATAATCTTTCGGGTCGCTGTTAACGTTTAAACCGAAGCCGAAGAGTAGTGTATTAAGGCCTTCCGCATCGATCCGCGCTTCAGTCAGCATGCCGGCAAATTTACGTCCATGACCATAAAGATCGTTGGGCCATTTAATCTGCAAGTCGGTTTCCGGAAGGCTTTTTTGCAGGGCACGGCAAAGATAAATACCACTCCAAAGAGTGAAGTGCTGAAGCTGGTTTGCCGGCATCTGCGGGTCAAAGGCAACGGTCAGATAGAGGTTGTCCTTCGACTCGCTGTGCCACTTGCGTTGGCGGCGGCCACGACCGGCGGTTTGCTGGCCGGAGAGGATCGCGAAAGGCGCTGGGCGACCCTTTGCCAATTGCCGCTCGGCCTCATTGTTGGTGCTGTCCAATACTGGGTAGTAGAGAAGTTCCGCTTGCAAATCACGGGCTTTTGCCGCTTCACCAAGAAGGATCGCATGCAGTACGTTTGGCAAACTGTCGATTTTATACCCGCGCTGTGGCATGGCATCGATTTCGAAGCCGGCCTCCTTGAGCGCCTGAATTTTAAACCAGACGGCAGTTCTGGAGATCTTCAGTGACTCGGAAAGCTCGGTACCGGAAACAAAAGAACCGGCAGATTCCTGTAGTCTTTGTAGCAAGTAGCAGCGGTCTTTTGGGGCACCTTGTGCTCGGTAAGTGGGTGTATCGCGCATAATAGAATTAGATCCAGTCTAGGCCAATGTCTTTCCAGGTACTCTGGTGGACGGGTGATCCGGTTGAAATAAAGTCGAGCCCGAGATGACATAAGTGGGGCAGAGTCTCCAGAGAGATCCCTCCGCTAGCTTCCGTATAGGCTCGTCCATTGATCATGGTTACAGCAGAGTCTAGATCTTCCGGGCTAAAGTTGTCGAGAAGGATGACGTCAACACCGAGATCAAGAAGGGGCGGGATCTGCTCTAGGCGATCGACTTCCACTTCGATAGGGATTCCGGATTCGCTCTTTTGCGCGAATGCGATTGCCTCTTCTACACGCGAGCCAGTCGCTCCGCAAAGTGCGAGGTGATTATCCTTGAGCATAAATCGATCGAATAGCCCGATACGATGATTGAAGCCGCCGCCGCAAGCGAATGCGTATTTCTGAAGAACCCGATAGCCCGGAAGGGTCTTGCGGGTGTCGAGAAGAGCGGTCGTGCTAGCCTCCAGCGCCGCAGTGTAAAAACGAGTTTCTGTAGCAATGCCGGAAAGATGTTGAAGAAAGTTAAGCAAAATACGTTCTGCCTGGAGTAGTGCGGTAGCGGGCCCTTCGATTGTTCCGATTACTTTTCCGGGTTCGATGGCATCGCCGTCCTTTGCCGAGGGCGCGAAATGGCAGGCTTCCGCATAGGCCTGTAAGACCAGTGGAATCATTCCGAGGCCACAGGCGACGAGCGGTTGACGGGCGACGATTTGAGCTTTGCCGATGGCTGTACCCGGCATCAGTGCGGAAGTTATGTCGCCCAGTTGCTCGGGACGCTCCGCCAGCCCGGCACCGGCCAGATCCTCGATTTTAGCAAGCCCGACCAGTTGGCGCAAATAGTCCGGATCAATTTGCTCCCAGCTCAGTTGTTTGTGGAGTGCTTCCTTCGCGAAGGTTGTGGGCGAGGTCATGGTTCCGGCAATTAGAAGAAGGTTTGAAAACGGGCAACTTTACCGGTCTGCGGATCGAAAAAGACGCGCCTGCGAAGCTTTTTCCGGGTGGGACTGCCGCGCGCCTGAACTCCGGCATCAAACCCCCGTTTTATCGACGCATTGGAATAGGCATTATAGTTTGGCTGTAGCACGGTATACTCCCAGACCAGCAGGGTGCCCTTCGCGCTGGTCTCTTGTCGAGATCGCTGTGGCTCGCCCCAGGCGAGGCGCACTTGCTCCTGATCAAAGCCGACTTCTATTTGTCCTTGGCGGATAAGATATTTCTCTTGTGCAGAATACCGGTTAAAGCGTTCCGATTGCTGCTCAATCCGTTCCTTTGGGCCGGTTACACAGCCGGTCAGGAAGGTGAGGGTCAAACAAGTTGCATACAGTAGGTATTTCATTTACCGGATGTCCGACAGGTTACTAGAAATATCTGCTTCGGTGCAACCCTATTGCGCAGAGGAGAAAAATGGCTGGCCAATCGCTAGCTGCAGAGGCATTGGTTGGAAATGTTCTGGCAAATCATACCGGCGCTTCTTCTCCTAGCATGCGTGATCGGGCTGTATTGGTGGTTGCTCCAACAGTCTTCTGTCCGGATCTACCGCCAGTACCAATCGATTGCCAAACAATTTGAGTTGGAATTAACAGCACCGGATGCGGCACTCGCCGGATTTGTGCGACCGGAACCATTTGTACATGGGCACTATCAAGGTAGAGAAATCTCCATCTCCGCTCCCGGCAAGGGGCTGCAGAATACGCGGCAAACCGAGACAGTATTAAAGATTGCGGTGGCGGACACTGGGCTCCGCATGCAGATCGCCAAGAGTGGCCTAGTCGGCCGCTTGGGTCAGCGGGATCGTGGAGAAAAAAAACGCTGGTTGAGCGGGGACGTTGAGTTCGATCGGGCGCTCGATGTGCGTTCAAATGATGGTGTGCGATTGGCTATGTTACTGTCGCTTGAAATGCAGCAGAAGATGCGCGCTTTGCTTGAAAGCAGCGGAGCCACTCTGTATCTGGGCGGGAGTGTCCTTGCCTTGGCTCGTCCCGGGCTCCTGGGTGATGAGGCAGGCAGCAAATTTTTTAAGGAGGCGGTCGACGTCCTTTGTCATCTGGCTGATTTGCTCGACGCATAGTTTAACCCGCATTTCAATTCTTTCTAGAAAAATGGGATCGAGGTGAGCGAGCTGCTGTCTAAGCTCAATGAATCCTTAATTGAATATGCAGCCAAGTCCTTGTCTTTTCTTCTTATTTCTATGTGCCGGCAGCCTATCGGCTCGTCCGGCGATTACCGTCTATAATCATAATTTCGGAGTCGTTCGTGACACGGTGCCATTAGAACTGGAGTCCGGAATCAATGAGGTGCGATACACGGGTGTGACGACTCAGCTGGAGCCGGAGTCGGTTGTCTTGCGCGATGCGACTGGTGCGATTCCTTTTTCTGTCTTGGAGCAGAGCTACCGTGGTGATCCGCTGGATGAGCCGCGCCTCTTGGAGCTTTACGAAGGAAAGACGATTTCTTTCCTCAAACAAGTGGGGGATAAGGAGGTGGTTGTCGCTGGCAGGATTTTGCGTGCGCCGCGCCCCATAAGCGATCGTCGGCCAGTGCAAAAGTGGCATTACCATTCAGGATACCTCGACCCGATTATTGAGGTAGAGGGTGCATTAGTTACGGCGCTTCCGGGGCGGCCGCTTTTTCCCGAGTTGGGGGATGACTCTGTCTTGCTGCCGACTTTAGAGTGGAAGCTGTATTCAGAGGAGAGCGGTTCATTGGAGGCACAATTGAGCTACATTACGGAAGGCTTGAGTTGGCAGGCAGACTACAATCTTGTTTTGCCGGAGCAGGGAGATGAGCTGGTCTTGACCGGCTGGGTTTCGATCGAAAATAATACGGGCAAGACATTCACAGAGAACACGGTCAAGCTTGTCGCCGGCGACGTTAATAAGGTGAAGAAAGACCTCCCGCTGGAGAGGTCGCGGGTAGGTCAGATGCTTTTTAAGGAGTCTGCCGGGCAGGTGGAATCAGAGAAGTTTGATGAGTTTCATGTATATCGGTTGCCGTATCCGACAACGCTGCATGACCGGGAAACGAAGCAAGTGGAATTTATTCGCAGTGGTGCTGTTTCGACAACGAAGCGTTATGTCTATGATGGGGCGCAGCTTCCTTACGGCTGGCGTAGTTACGGAGGTGTTAACCAGAACCAGAGTTATGGACATAATGATAGTCCGGATGTAGCGATCTATCGTGAATTTAAAAATTCTCAGGCGAATGGGCTTGGCCTGCCATTACCGGCCGGCCGCATGCGCTTTTACCGGGCAGATGCCGATAAGCAGCTCGAGTTCACGGGGGAGAACCAGATTGACCATACGCCAAAGAACGAGTTGGTACGGGTCTATTTGGGGAATGCTTTCGACTTGGTTGGTGAGCGCAAACAAACGAGTTTTTTCAAGCATCCGTCGAGAGACTTGATCCGCGAATCTTTTGTTGTAGAGATTCGCAATCGCAGCGAGGAAACGGTGACAGTTCAGATTGTTGAGCATCTGTATCGATGGGCGACTGCCAAAGTCGAATCCGAGCAAGCGTACGATAGAGTCGATGCGCGGACGATCGAATTTCCTCTGACAATCGCGCCGAATCAAGCGGCGTCGATCGATTACACGGTCGAATACGTTTGGTAGGGATCGCCCGCGTGGGAGGCCTTTACAAGTCGTTGGCTGGCTCGGCCGCTTTTTCCGGCATGTTTGCCGCGACGGTTGGTTGTGTCGTTTCTATTTGGATCCAGTCTGCCATAATGCGTGCGCTCTCTCGTAGATGGATATCGAATACGGGCGGCTCTGGTTCTTCCTCTGCGGGTGCCGCCTCAACATCCTCTGCCGAGGCAGTTTCATTTGAGACTGGTAGGGCGCTTGTTTCCGCGGTGCTTTCTGTCTGCGCCAGATCAAATTTTTCGATATTCGCCTTGGAAATAGCTTCCTGCTCTTCCGCTAATCTTAATAAAACCGGCTCTGATTCATAAGCGTATTGGCGGAGGGCTTCATAACTGTCATCGAGCAATTCGAGTTGGGCCTGCTCACGGATTTGTTTTTCAATACGCATATCGAGATGGAGCGAGATTTGCTTTTCTTCAATGCGCTTACGTCGCCAAGCAACTTGTTGCTCAAGGAACTTGAACTCCTCCAAACTCTGTTGTCGTAATTTGCTGGCGGCAGTTAAATCGCCCATCAGGTTTTCTTTTCTTGGGCTCGAGACCTTATGTTGTCTCCATTCGTTTTCGCAATTGAGGGATTCAATGGAGTCCCAAGCCAGTGCGTGAGGCAGGTCGGATTCACCAATAGGTAGAAATTCGTTGGCCGAGTCGAGGACGACATCGGAAGGTACTCCGCGTAGCTGGGTGGAGTTGCCTCCGGGCAAGTAGAATTGTTTGATGGTGATTTTGGAGGCTACCGGGCGCGGTTTTTCGACGGATTGATTGAACCAGGCAAAAACCGGACGATTGCTCATGTGATACACTTCCTGAACCGTACCCTTGCCGTGAGTGGAACTATTGCCGACTATGAGACCTCGGCCATGATCTTGTAGCGCGCCGGCGACAATTTCAGATGCGGAAGCACTGAAACGAGAGGTCAGGACGATTAAAGGCCCCCCCCAGAGCATGCGCGGGTCACGGTCGGAAAGTACATCGGTGCGTCCGTCTTTATCGCGAACCTGCACAACCGGACCTTCCGGAATAAAGAGCCCGGCGACGCGGACCGCTTCATTGAGGAGCCCACCGCCATTCATGCGTAGATCCAGCACGAGGCCCTGTGCCCCGGCTATGCTGAGTTTGAGAATGAGTTCGGACACGTCCTGCGAGGTGGTGGTGAGCGAGCCTCCGCCAATGTTTCCGTAGAATGAAGGGAGTTCAATGACGCCGACAGGGATGAACTCGCCGGATGGCTGCGGCACTTGGATAAGCGTGCCGGTGGCCAGATTGGCCGTTAATTTAACTTCGCCCCGAACGATGGCAATTTCCCTCCGGACAGAAGGGTCTGCGGCATCGCCGGGTCGGATAAGGAGGCGAACAATGGTATCTTTTTCACCCTTAATCTTTCGAACGATATAACGCAGCTGCATATCGACGACATCTTCAAATTCCCCGGTCTCTCCTTGGGCAACTCCAAGAATCTGGTCTTCTGCGCCAAGTAGGCCGGATTCTTCAGCGGGGCCTCCGGGCAGAATTTCTTTGACCGTACAGATGCCGTCTTTGTCTTCCAGCATGGCTCCGATGCCAACAAAGGAGTTTTGTACCGCAGAATTAAAGCTTTCCAAAGTATCGGATGAGAGAAAAGAGGAATGCGGGTCGAAGAGCTGAGTCATTGAATTGATGAAGAACTCTTGTACTTCAGCGGCTTCACGATCCATCGCTTGTCCAAGCTGGCGTTCGTAGCGGCGACGAATCTTGGCACGTGCCTGATCCAGTGTGTCGTCGTAAAATTCCGGATCATCGAGCAGACGGCGCAATTTTTGCGGATCGAATTGCGGCTCGTCGATCGTCTCGGCCGGTTCTTTTTGTAGACCGTTGGACGAAGATTCGTCGGTCTCTTCTGAGGCTAAAGAAAGGAGCTCATTGAGTAATTGGTATTTCAGTCGCTGTTCCCAGAGTTGGTTTGCTGCGCGCGAATCATTCGGCCAGTCTAGTTCACGCCGGTCCGGAGTAAAGGTCTCTACTTCGGTAAATTGAATGGGCCCATCGAGGTACTTATTGACCCAGTCGTTGCGAACTTGCATCGCCTTTTTGTAGGCTTCGTAGATTTCAAAAGCGGCATAGAGATTCCCCTTTTCGAGAAAGCCTTCGGTGGCTTCGGCAAAGCGGAAGACGAAGTCGTCGACTTCTGGTCGGGTAAAGTGCATCTTTGAGTAATCGAAGGACTCAATGTACGCTTCGATAATCTCCTCGCCGTCGAGTTGTTGCATGCTCTCGCGCAGGTAGTGACGGGAGTGGATGGTATTGACTACCCAGCGGGTTTGAGCCGCCATATCCTTGCTCGGTTGGAGCCCATTGGGCGCCTCTGCGCGTAGATCGAGAAGGAGTGCCGTCGAGGCACATAAGATGGCTAGAAGAATGGGAGGGAGGGTAGAGAACTTCATTTGCGGAGTATTTCCTTTGCTCGGTCCAGAGTGGCTTTCTCTTCCTCGCTAATAGAGCCGAAGCCGGTAAGATTGATTTTGTCGAGGATGCGATTGACTTCCGTCTGTAAATCGTCGCGATTTTTCCGGTTTACGCTGTAAGTGAGTTTCTTGGCTGTCTTGGAGCGACGTTTAAACCAGGCGGGTGGTTCCGCATCGGCTCGTGTGCTTGTAGTCTGAAAACGTTTAAGAAATGCGAGTCCATCGCCTTCGTGGAAAAATCGGAAATAGAAAACGCCGGCAATCAGACCGCCGAGGTGGGCAGAGTGGGCAATGTCCGAGGTAAAGGGGCCGTTCCCGAGCAGATTGGGAAGCTCGCCGCCGAGTATGCCGGAAATAGAAATCCCGAGCGCAATCCAGAAGACCCATTTCGGTTTTAGTGTGACGGGCAAGACAAAGAAAAGGAGCAGGGTGATCGGTTGTTCGGGGCGCAGCTTGCAGAAAAAGCCGAGGAGTGCGAACACGCTGGCAGAGGCTCCGACAACGGGAAATGCATCGTTGTAATGAAAGGCGAGATAGAAGACCGCTCCCAACAGCGTCCCGCCGAAATATAAAATTAAAAATTGGGTGCGGCCAAGAATTGGCTCAAGCATGCGACCCAGAAAAAAGAGCCCGAGCATGTTGCCAAGGATGTGCATCAAGCCACTGGTGCTGTGCAAAAAGGTATAGGTTAAGGGGGTCCACAACTTGAAGTTGCGTAGGTGTTCCCCACTCAATGCAAACCATTCAGTCAAAAAGCGGTTGCTGCGGTAAGGAAGCTGCCCGGGGAAGAGTACATTGAGTAATTGTTGGAGGACAAATACCCCAACCGTGAAAAAAATCAGGTTTATGTAAGCGGAAGACTGATTGCCTGAGCCTTCATTTGTCTGGCGCATATATGGTCGGTCGTAAAGCATGTGGGTTCAGTACAATAGTAACGAAGAGAGGTTTGCCAAGCATCGAGACCAATTAGAAAGACGGCTGTTCCGCAGTCGATCGAATTGCCTTACGGCTTGACTCAGGTGCTAAATCGGTAGCTTTGATAGAGGTATGGCAGAAATAGAGGATAAATGGCCGGAAAATGCATCCGGTAAATTTTATGTGGATGAGCAGTGTATCGACTGTGACCTGTGTCGTGAAACCGCACCGGATTTTTTCACTCGCAATGAAGACGGGGGTTACTCCTTCGTACATGCTCAGCCTAAAAGTGAAGAAGACATTGCTCTCTGCATGGAGGCCCTCGAGGGCTGCCCGGTAGAAGCGATTGGCGAAGATGGCGAGTGATTGATTCCGGTAGTCTGGTTGCGCGCTATTGTTTTAGAATCGGCGCCACACCATCGGGTTAAAAAGCACGAGCACGGCGTAGAGCTCGAGCCTGCCCAATGTCATGAGTAAGGATAGGTAAAGTTTGGTCGAGCCACGCAGGAAGTGAAAGTTATCGTAAGGCCCGACTTGATCAAAGCCGGGGCCAATATTGAAGAGAGTGGCCTGGACACAAGAGAAGGTGCTGAGAAAGGTCATCTCCGGTTCATTGGCAGAGACAAAAAGCATGGAAACAATCTGCAGGACGACCATGAGCAGAAGAAAAATGATAACATTCTGAACCGCACGTTCACCCAGCGGCTTGCCTCCCATACGCATGGATAGAGTGAGGTTTGGCCGTACGGCATGTGTGATGCTGCGCATGGATCCACGCAGGGCGATCAGTATGCGCACCACTTTGACACCGCCTGCGGTAGAGCCAGAGCAACCACCGATGAACATAAGTGTAATGAGCAGCATTTTTGCCGGCGGCAGCCAAGTTTCAAAATCGGTTGAGGCATAACCTGTGGTGGTCATAATCGAGACGGCCTGAAACAGGGCAGTGCGCAGGCTGTCCAAAGTAGGTAGCTCACCGGTTAATTCTACGAGATAAACGGTGAGTAGAAATGTGCTGCCTAAAAGTATGATATAAAACCAGTAGACTTCCTGCCCATGCCGTAAGAGATGCCAGCGTCTCGAGAATATGCGAATGACAAAGAGGAAGGTCGTCGCGCTCAGGGCCATAAAAAAGATGGCAATCCATTCTATGAGCGGGCTGTGGAAGTGCTGTATACTAGCGGCCTCCGTGCTAAAACCACCGGTGGCTATGGTTGTCATAGCATGGTTGACGGCTTGAAACCAGGTCATCCCCGCGAGCTTGTAGGCAATCGCGCAGATGATGGAAATGCCCAGATAATAAAGCATGAGCGTGACGGCTCCGTGCTGTATCCGCCCTTGATCAAAGTCGGCCGCTGAACCGGAAGATTCACTACTAAAAAGGATTTTTGCACCGGCCCCCAGAGAGGAAAGCAAAGCGACGAAGAAAACGACAACACCGAGGCCCCCCATCCATTGGCTGAGGGATCGCCAAAAAAGCAGGCTGGCCGGAAACTCGTGAAAATTGGTAAATGCAGTGGCGCCGGTTGTGGTCAGGCCGGAACTGCATTCGAAAATAGCATCCGTAAAATCACAGCCTTCGACAATCAGCAGATAAGGAATCGCGCCGATAAAGGTGGCGAGGAACCAGGACAGGCCGATCAAGCAGAGTGCCTCGCGACGAAACATGCGCGGGTTGCCATGACGACCGAGGAAATGAAAGAGGCCGGAAAGTAAGAGGCAGATCGCGAGACAGATAAAGAATGCCTGATTGGAACGATCCAAAAAGAGGGCTTCCCCGTTGAGCAGCCCCACGCCAATACAAAGGGAGAAAGCACCAGCCAAGACGAGCAGGACCTTGCCCAGCATTTTAAAGAGAATTCCAGCGTTCACGGGCGCTTCAAGTGTTGAGGAGGATCAGTAATGAATCGGTTTACACGAGCTTGGAGAGCAGTGCTTTTTTCTCGGATTCATCGACCAGAACAAGCACACGGTCTCCCGCCAGGAGGGTGTCTTCTGCAGTAGGTACACTGGCCTTAAATTTGTGTTGAATGGCGACAAATAGACTGCTGCGGGGCAACTGAATGTCTTTGACGCATTTGCCGATGACGGGACTGGAGTGGTCGAGTTTGACTTCAAGAATACGGCCACCATCGGGTAGTTCAGCGAGTGTGGCGGCGGTCTCGGTAGACAGGCTGCGGAGCATGAAATCTGCGGTGGCACGACGCGGAGAGACAACCATCTCAATGCCGAGAATAGTCTTTAGGATGCCCTCAAGTTGTTCATAATCGCCTTTGTTGACGACGAGTTGAACGTGGTCAGCGCCGAGTTTGGTAGCCTGCAGGCAGGTCAGGATGTTTTCTTCGTCATCCTTGGTGCAGGCGACAAAATAGTCCGCCTCGGAGATTTGTTCCTCTTCGAGCAGTCGCAGGGAGGTGCCGTCACCACAGATTACAGAGACTTCCGGGAAGCGTTCGGCGATTTGCTGGCAACGTTCGGGATCTTTTTCAATCACTCGGATACGGAATCGGGGATTGGTTAGTAACCGGATCAAACTAATGGCAGTCTCGGTGCCGCCAAAAAGGACGACACGAACTTCACTGATTTTGTTTTTTGGGTCAAAGCGTTCGCGCAGGCTGAAAAGAGCGTCCGGGTAGCCGAATAAAGTCACACGGTCGCCTTCCTGCAAAACAGTCTCCGCTCCGGCAATTTCGCCGATACCATCGCGCTGGACATAGCCAATGCGCACCTTCGGGTCGAGCTTCAGCTGTTTTAGCTGTTGACCGATTAGCCGGGATCCGTGAGCCACCCGTTGTTGCTGGAATTCGATTTGACCGCGGGCAAAGTTTTCTACGGCGACCCGCCCGGGATTACGAATCGCTTTGGCCAATTCGACCGCACAGATCGCTTCCGGATTGACCAGCATGTCGATACCGAAATGCAGCTGATAATTGATCACCGAGTTGTCGCTATAGGTTTCGTCATGGATGCGCGCGAAGGTGTCTTTTGCCCCGAGCCCTTTGGCCAGAGAGCAGGAAATAAGGTTGGTACGGTCGTCGCTGGTCATCGCCAGAAAGGCGTCGCAGCGGGCTACATCCAGATCGACTAGCTGACGAGCAGAGCTGCCATTGCCCCGGACAATGCGGGCGTTTTGCTCTTCGTCAAGCTGCTCTACGCGTTGCCCGGACTGCTCCACGACGGTTACATCGTGACCATCCGCGGAGAGTGTTGCACACAAGTTGTGGCCGACTTCTCCGGCCCCTACGATAATGATTTTCATAAGAAAATTTCCGAGTCATAGTGACGCCCTGCGATAGAATTTCCAGAAGTTTCTTACCCGCTAGAGAAGAGCGACTTCGACAGAAAATGTGGCTGCGGATTTGGGTTGTACCTGATGCAGGCCATGTCCATGCGATGGCGCATTGGGCGGCCCCATCCAAGGCTCGACACAGTAGAAGGGGCTGTCTGGCTTGTCTGTCCAGACCACATATGCATTCCAGGTGGAGAAGGTTTCAGCGGTATCGAGCAGCCGGATGCCGACTTTCTCCTCTCCGCTGAGAGGCCCGAATGTAGCCAGTCCGCTTTTCAGCTTGGTGTAGATACGATCAGACACCTCGGGCTGGCCGAAAGAGCAGACCTCTTCCCAGCCTTTTTCAACGGGGATGAGCGAACCATCGGGTGCATGTGTGAAGCACTTCTTGGCGGGAATTTGGAACGCATAGTCATCGCGGGCCAATCCGTCATGCCAGGGGAGGGTAAAGTAAAAGTGGTGACCGGCAGCCCAGGGGATGGGTTGGTCTCCGAGATTTTCCAGTGTCAGGTAAACGCGTAGGAAAATGTCTGAAAATTCATAGCGTACGCTGAATCGGTAATCGAATGGATAGGCTTCCGCGTCTTCCGGGCGCGGGCAAAGTTCAGCGGTGAACCCATACTCATTGACCTGCGAGAGGATAAACTGTCCGTCACGGGCGAAGCCGTGTCGAGGCATGGGCCGTACTTGTTTATCCGGGGCTTTCCACTGGCCGGTTTGCCCATTGTGGCAAGTTCGAGCGGCAAAGGGAAAAAGGATGGGGTTGCCGCCGCGCACTTTAGCGAGGTTATCCATGTCGGCATTTTCTGGCCAGTGGATGATGTCGCGGACGGAGCCGTCCGGCATGCGCAGGTTCCAGTTGATTAAGCGCGCACCGCGTTCCGGGTGGGCGAGGAAGGTGGATGGGCCACATTGCCAGCGATGCAGTTGAACCCCCTTATAATCTACAAGCTCCATGTTTTTTTGTATCACTTATTATTGGATCAAAGAAAAGACAGAAAGCCTTGCGAATCGTCAATACGGCAACCGCTGGCATTGGGATGGTTAGCTTGCTTTCCCCACAACTTTTTACATAGTTAAATTTATGATGTTCTCTCGATACCCATTTTGGTTATTGCTTCTTTTTACAGCAGTGCAGGGGAGTCTTCACGCTGCGGCAGAGACGCTTCCGGAAGAGGGAGTGGTCGAGGCTGCGGCAGAATCCTCTTTCCCCAAACCACCGCTTCGAACTCTCCAGCCGGAAGATGGATCGGTTGATGTCTACATTGTACCGATTGAAGGGCCCATCAGTAAGCCGAACCTCTTTATTCTCCGGCGGGCACTGAAAGAAGCGATTACCAACGATGTTGAAATGCTTGTGCTGGATATGGATACACCGGGGGGGCGCGTGGATATATGCCTGGAAATGATGGAGATGATTGATCGCTTCGAGGGCTTAACGGCTACCTACATTAACGAGGATGCCATATCTGCGGGTTCTTTTATCGCGGCGGCCACAGAGGAAATCTATTTTGCCCCCCGAGGCAAGATTGGCGCTTCGGCAGTGATTCAGGGCACGGGAGAGGACGTGCCGGAAACCGCCCGCTTAAAGATAGAGAGTTATCTGCGGGCGCAGATACGGGTGCTCAGTGAGCAGGATGAATTGCGCGGTCGAGTAATCCGGGCCATGCTGGACAAGGATTACGAGTTGGCCATTGGCGAAACGGTGATCAAGCCGAGCGGGGAATTGCTCACTTTGACGGCTAGTGAGGCGATGGCGGAGTACGGGGAGCCTCCGCGGGCGCTCCTTGGTTCCGGAGTTTACGATTCTATCGAAGACCTGCTGGATGAGCGAACCGGCGATCTGCAGTATCGAGTGAAGGATTTTAAAGTGAGCTATTCGGAAGTCGCGGCAAAGTGGATGGATGGATTTGCTCCGGCTCTCATGGGGATTGGTTTGCTGCTTTTGTTTGTGGAATTCAAGACGCCGGGCTTCGGGCTCTTTGGCATCGCTGGCATCGGTCTCGTAATTGTCTTTTTTGTGAGTCAATACATCGCCGGACTGGCGGGGAACGAGGCGATTGTCTTTTTCCTTTTGGGGGTAGTTCTTGTTTTGGCAGAACTATTGTTTTTCCCCGGTCTGCTCTTCTTTGCGGTGCCCGGGTTGGTTTTAATGCTGGCGTCGCTTCTTTGGGCAATGGTCGATTTCTGGCCGGAGGGAACGGGCCGTTTTTCCGCCGACTTATTTGTTGGTCCGGCTGTAGATTTAGTGGTTGGCTTGGCCATCGCAGTGGGTGGTGCGCTCCTTTTAGGGCGCTTCCTCAAGGGGTCTCCGATCGAGGGTGCTTTGGTTCTATCCAGTACAGTTGGCCAAGCAGACAAGGCAAAGGCGCCCGTTGTTAGTGGCGTTGAAAAAGCCCCCGGATTTCCCGAGGAGGGCGCGACCGGAGAGGCCATAACCCCGCTCCATCCTGCAGGGCTGATTGAGTTGGCCGGAGTGCGCTATGAAGCACGCTGTGCGGTGGGTATCATCGACCGAGGCGCTCGCGTTCGGGTAGTGGGTCGGGAAGATTTCAACCTGTTAGTCGAGGAGGTTGTGGAATGAGCCTGCTTGTCTTGCTTTGTTTGGCCGTCTTCTTGCTGACTGCTTTCGAGGTATTTCTCCCGGGAGGCATCCTCGGAGTGGGTGCGGTTTTCTGTCTCCTTGCGGCCACCTATGTATGCTTTTCGGATTATGGTTTCCTGCCAGCGGTTCTGCTTTTTTTCGGTACTGCTTCGGCCTCTCTGGTGCTCGCGATTATTCAATTCCGCTGGTGGATAAAGTCACCTGTCGGACGCGGGCTCTTTCTTCGTGAGGTTGTCGGAGGCGACGCTCCGGTCAAAGAAAAGGACGACATGATCGGATTCACGGGTGAAGCGTTGACGCGGTTGAATCCATCTGGCAAAGTGGTCATTAATGGTTCGCCTTACGAAGCTTATTCAGAGGATGGCTACATCGAAGCACACGAAAGTGTGCGTGTTGTTGGCCGTGACGCATTTAAATTAATTATACAAAAGACATGATCGATTCATTCACGAACCTCCCCCTCCCCCTCCCACTCGCGCTGGTCGGTTGGCAACTCGTTGCTGCTGCCTTACTCGGCTTGGTCCTATTAGTCTTCGCCCTGATTTTTGTTACTTACATCGGGCTTTTTGTGAAGTCCTACTTGGCCAATGCCACGGTAGGCTTCCCTACGCTGGTTGCGATGCGTTTGCGCGGGGTGCCTGCCTCACTTATTGTGGATGCGCGAATTACCGCGGTAAAGGCCGGCATTAACTTAGACTCGGATGAACTGGAGGCGCACTATCTGGCAGAAGGTAACGTCATTCAGACGGTGCAATCCTTGATTGCTGCGGACAAAGCAAACATTCAGTTGGACTGGCAACGAGCTTGTGCCATCGACCTTGCCACCAAGGGCACCGGGAAATCTGTGCTGGAGGCGGTTCGCACTTCGATTAACCCTAAGGTCATCGAATGCCCAAACCCGCAGAGCGGACGCTCAACGATTGATGGCGTAGCCAAGGATGGCATTCAGGTGAAGGCCCGCGCTCGGGTCACGGTACGTTCAAATTTGGACAATTATGTAGGCAGTGCTCTCGAGGAAACAGTAATCGCTCGCGTGGGCGAAGGCATTGTTACAACCATTGGTTCGTCCGATTCTTACAAGACTGTACTCGAGTCACCCGACACCATTTCCAAGGTTGTTCTGGATCGTGGCCTGGATGTCGGTACGGCTTTCGAGATTTTATCGATCGATATCGCGGACGTCGATGTTGGCGAAAACATCGGTGCCAAGCTGCAGGAATCACAGGCTGAGGCAGACAAAAATGTTGCACAGGCGAAGGCGGAAATGCGCCGCGCAGCTGCGGTCGCTCTGGAGCAGGAAATGAAGGCCAAGGTCGAAGAGATGCAGGCCAAAGTGGTGGAAGCAGAAGCGCAGGTGCCACTGGCCTTAGCGGAAGCCTTCCGCAGCGGTAACCTAGGTGTGATGGACTACTATCGCTTAAATAATATCAAGGCAGATACCGAGATGCGCGATTCCATTTCTAAGGGAGAAGAAAAGGGCGAGTAAGAAACACCTGCAGTAACTACTTTCGAAATGGAAGACCTCTTTGAGATCCTAGTTCCGCTGGTCATTGCGGCGATCTATTTCTTCGGCAACATGCGGTCGAAGAAAGAGTCGCCGCCGCCGGGTCAGCGCCCGAAGCGATCGAGGCGGCCGCAGACCGAAGCAGAACTTGCTATGGAAGCTCGTCAGCGGGAAGCGCAGGAAGCGATTCGACGCAAGATTCTTGAGCGTCGGGGGGGAGCGAATAAGCCGCGCCAGTCCATGCCATCTGCAGAGCTAGTGATTCCTGAAGAAAAGGAGCTGCGTCAGCCTGCGGCACCAATTCCTGAAGCGCGGCAACCGACCTTTGAGGTTCCTAAATCAGGAAGTTTTTCTTGGGGTGATTCGGGAGATGCCTACGAGTTACAGATGGAAGAGCAACAGCGACGAATTGAGGAAACCCGTCGTCAGGCGGAAGCGATTCGACAACAAGCCGGCCAGCAAACCGGGAGGGGATCTGCTTCGGCGGCAGGTCAGACCCGTGCCCGCCAGAGTAGAAAGCGGTATCATGGATCGGTACGAAGCCGGTTCAACAGTCCCAGTGCTGCGCGATCTGCAATTATCTATGCGGAAGTATTGGGTCGGCCACTCGGATTGGATGGCCGGTCACGCTTACCTTCTGATTGATAGATAGCCAGTAGTTGATGGAAGTCAGCGTCTTTGTCGGCACTCATTAATATGTAGTCGTAGAGTGGGGCTTGTTTCATCTCCTCCTCGGCCACATGGAGACGACGACGCACCTCTTCCTCTGTGTCGGTCCCACGCCCTCGAAGCCTTTTTTCCAGCTCTTCCCGGCTTGGTGGCATGATGAATACGGTAGCGATCCGGCCTTTTAGCAGGGGGTCTTGGTCTGCAGTTTGCCGGAAGCTGGCAGCTCCCTGAACGTCGATGTTGAGCAGTAGATCCATGCCGGATAATAACTTTTCCTGAACCTCGCTTTTTAGCGTTCCATAGTGATTCCCGTGCACCCTTGCATATTCGTAAAAAGCATCCCGGCCTATGCGCTCCTCAAAGTCAGCGGCATTCAGAAAGTAATAGTCCAACCCGTCTCGTTCATCTCCACGGGGTGCCCGGGTGGTCGCGGTAATCACTCTTTCCAGCTTAGGGGATACCTCGAGCAATCGATTACAAACCGTTGTCTTGCCGCTTCCGGCTGGCCCGGATACTATCAGCAGTCGGCTTTTATCCCCGATCGAGTTTGGCTCCTTCATCGATTAATAGCTTATCGCGACTCCGACCAGAAAGAGACCGTATAAAGAAAACAGAACGCCCATAATGCGGGAGCGCATCTGACTATGGTAGAGCCATGAGAAAAAATCACGCAGTTTGTAGGGGCTGGCTCCGAGAACCAGAGCAAGGACAATGGCTGCATAGACAAACCCTACGAGAAAGAGTCGGGAACTGGCCTCTTGCATGTAGGCTGCGTCGAGTAGGACACCTGCCGTCAGGAGGATGAGCGCCGCCAGACCCCGTACCGCGAGAAAGTCCGGGACAAAGTAAAAAGAGCCAACGGCAGCGACCAAAAAGAGAGCAAATAGGAGGTGCCGGTACTGCCCGAAATCCGCTGGCCCTAGGTGCCAGACATAATAGAGAAACCAAGCCGTAGCGGTGCCCATCAGTAGCAGGGCAGCTTTCTTAGAGCGCGGGAATGCGCGCACCCATCCCTCGGTGGCACTGCCTTTCCAGAGAAAGGGCAGGCCGAGGAGCGCGAGGAAAATACCGGTGTAAAGTGTGGCTTGGAAGAGCGACATGGGTGGGAGGGTTTTAATAGCTGGGTCTTGACGTTACTAACCTATCTTTAGCGTACTCGGGCGTGGATTGTCTAGTGCCTATGTGATCCCGTCTCGGATGAGTAGCGCTTCCGGGTCGGGGTCGCGCCCCATAAAGTCATGGAACAATTCGGCAGGAGGTGCCGCATTGCCCCGGGCTAGTATCTTATGGCGAAAATCGGCTCCCGTCACCGGGTTGAGCACACCCTCCTGACGAAAGCGACTAAAAGCGTCGGCATCCAGCACCTCGGCCCACTTATAGCTGTAATAACCCGCAGCATAGCCGGTAGGGTCGCTGAAGAGATGTCCAAAATGGAAGATGTTAGAGGGCGACTTCGTCTTGTACTCTGCACGATAGCCTTGCAGGCACTTTTGAATAAAGCCTTCGAGGTCAGCCTCTCCGCTTTCAGGCCAGTGGGTGTGGAGATCCAGATCCATCTTGCCAAATGCGAGTTGTCGCATTGTCGCATCGGCTTTGCGAAAGTTGCGGGCGGCCAGCATCTTTTTAAATAAGGCTTCCGGAATGGGCTCACCGGTTTCGTAATGGCGAGCAAACTGGTTGAGGCTTTCTCGTTCCCAGCACCAGTTCTCCATAATCTGGGAGGGTAGCTCGACAAAGTCCCACGCGACATTGACGCCATTGAGTGATCGTACTTCAACTTCACCACAAAGGTGATGGAGCAGATGCCCAAACTCGTGAAATATAGTCTCGACTTCGCGGTGGGTCAGGAGAGCCGGCTGGCCGTCCACAGCGGGGCTGAGATTACCGCAGATCAGCCCTAGGTGGGGGCTGCGTTTTTCCGGTTCTCGGTGTCCCGTGGTCAGATAGTTCATCCACGCACCGCCTCGCTTGGATTCGCGGGGATGCCAGTCCGCGTAAAATGCCCCGAGTCGTTCGTCGGAGAGGGCATCAAAGAGGTCGTAAAAAGTAACTTCCGGGTGCCATGTCTCAACCCCGTCGCGCACTTCTATGCGTAGGCCAAAAAGTGTGCTGGCGATGGCGAATAGCCCCTCAATGACTCGATCAATGGGGAAGTAGGGACGGAGCGATTCTTCATCAAAATCGTATTCGGCACGTCGTTGTTTTTCTGCCCAGTAAGCGGTTTCCCAAGGCTCGAGGAGCGTGTTGGTTGCCTCGTTGGCGCTGGCTTTGAAGGCGCGAATGGATGCGGCCTCTTTCTCAAAGGCGTCAACGATTTTGTTGTGCAGAGTTTCGGTGAATGCCAGAGCGGACCCGCCGGAACCGGCCATCCGACGTGCGGTGACATGATCCGCGAAGTTTGCTTGACCGATCAGCTGGGCGAACTCGTGTCGTAGGGCGAGAATTTCCGGCACGATGGTCTGATTATCATAGGGTGCCTCACGCCCGATTGTTGTGTAAGCTTCCCAGATCTCCCGCCGGAGCGTATCGTCGTCCGCATAGGTCATGACCGGGATGAAAGAGGGTGCCTGGAGAGTAAAGCGCCATGCGGCCTCATGCCCTTTTTCGCGGGCACTTTGGCTGGCCGTTGCCAATGCAGACTCGGGCAGGCCGGTAAGGAGGCTCCGGTCGGTCACAATCTTTTCCCACGCATTGGTTCCATCGAGGCAGTTCTCTGAGTATTTTTGAGTGAGTTCGGAAAGTCGTTGCTGGATCTCGGCGGCACGCTGTTTCTGCTCTGGGGGCAGATCCGCCCCCTGTTCACGAAAGTCGGCCAGAGTCTCTTCGATATGTCGAAGCCGGACCGGACTGAGTTGGGTGGAGTCGGCGGTTTCTCCGTACGATTTGAGTGACTGCCAAAGTTCTTCATTCAGCGGAATGCGGGCAAAGAAAGTCGAAACTTTTGGGAGCATGGCATTGTGTGCGGCACGCAGCTGTGGGTTGTTGCAAACCGCATCGAGGTGACTGACTCGACCCCAGGCACGGTTTAAGGGCTCAAGCGCTTCCCCCAGGGCAGCAAATGTATTTTCGTAGGTCGGTGTACTACTCAGAGTCGCAATTTGTTCAATCATTGTGGCTGCATCGGTCAGGGCTTTTTCAATGTCCGGCTCAATGCAGTTAGACTGGAGTGTGGACCAGCGGATATGAAAGTCTTCGCAGAGGAAGGGGTGATGGGCCTTGGGTGCTGCTGTCATGTTGCTAAAGAGTAGGGTCGGAAAAGGCATCGGAGCAACCATGTATGCCGATCCGTATTAATGTTTTGTCGTTTCCCAATTTTTCAGCAGTTTGGGCAGCATGCAGCACAGCCAAGCGATTGTGTACCACCGCCATGGGGATCCGTTGGAGGTTCTTGAACTGGTGGATCGGCCTATGCCCGAGCCGGGTACGGGCGCGGTGCGGATTAAGTTGCTAGCGGCCTGTGTCCACCCGTCGGATTTTGGCAAGGTAGCGGGCAGTTACGGGCGACTGGAGCATTTGCCGGCAGTAGCTGGCCGCGAGGCCTTGGGTGAGGTGGAGGCTATCGGTGCCGGTGTTACTGGGGTGGCGCTGGGTACACGCGTACGTTTCCCCGAGGCAGGCGCCTGGCAGGAATACGCCTGCTGTCAGGCTGCAGCCTTGGAGTTAGTCCCCGAGGGGATCGCCATCGCCAATGCGGCTCAGTCTTTCATCAATCCCCCGACGGCCTATTGTTTACTGGAGAAGCTGATGGATCTACCGAAAGGTGCTTGGGTTTTACAGAATGCGGGAAATTCAGCCGTCGGCCTTTGCATTATTCAATTGGCCAAGGAGTTAGGCTATCGGACGATTAGCGAAGTGCGCCGGGAGTCGCTGGAGGCTCCGTTAAAGGCTCTGGGTGCCGATAAGGTGGTGTTTTCGGGCAGTGGATGGCACCGACAGATTGAAGAAATCACGGCGGGTGCGCCCCTTGCGCTGGCCTTAAATTCAGTGGGTGGTGAAAGTGCGCTCGATCAGCTGCGAGCCCTAAGTGCGGGCGGTACACAGGTGACTTTTGGCGGAATGGTGCGTCAGCCAGTCCGTTTTCCGACGCGTGAATTAATTTTTAAAGACCTTCGCTTGCGTGGTTTTTGGTGGGACTCCTGGGTGCGGGAGAATGGCCCGAATGCAAGTCGGGAGATCGTTGGACGCATCCATCAATGGATGCGGGAGGGGCGCCTGCAACTCGCTTTAGATCAGGCATATCCAATGGATCAGTACAAAGAAGCAATTTCGCGGGCGGCAGCACCCCGCCTCGGCAAGGTGCTGCTGGCTCCTGATCCGAAGCGATTGGCGGAGGAAGCTTGATTGTCACTCATATCTGTTAGAACCTATTCCATAAACCGATTCAGTCATATGCTTTTTCTTCGCCTATCCACAGTTATCTCTCTGTTGTGTTTGCTTGTTCTGGCATCGTGTTCCCCGGTGCAGTCAGAGCTTATCAGCGAGACGGATGAGAAGCAGTACCAGAGGGGTAAGCTGTTTCTTCGTAATGGTCGAACAGAAGATGCTTTGAATGCCTTCCTCGGGGTCATCGACTCACGTCGTGATGCGCCAGAGTCCCATTTGGAGGCAGGCTATATTTTCCTCCGGGAAATGCGTGACCCCGTGCGTGCCTATTATCATTTCAGTCGCTATCTGGAATTGTTTCCACAATCGGACCGGGCGCGTGAGGTCGGCCAGTTACGCGAAACGGCGCAAAAGGAATTTGCCCGCCAATTGCCTGCGCAGCCCTATGAGGGCCAACTCGACCGCCTGGACTTGATGGAGCTGATCAAAAACGTCCGTAGTGAGAACGATAATCTGAAGCGAGATCTCATGGCTGCGGAATCCCGGGTACGCCAATTGGAGGGCGTAATGGGAGAGGCTCGCCGGATGCCTCCGACTACGGCATCGAGTACGGCCTCAGCTCCATCAGAAGAGCCGGCAGTCAGTTCCGGGGAAGGCCGCCCGCGCACCTACACGGTGCAGTCGGGTGATTCCTTGAGCGGCATCAGTCGGAAGGTCTATGGTACATCCTCCCGCTGGGGGGACATTTTTCAGGCCAACCGCGATCGTATGACCAGCGAGAATGCGCTGCGAGTTGGACAGGAGCTGCGGATTCCCTAGTTTCGGGTTATGGCGACAGGTTATTTTGACCATAACGCAACGACACCACTTTGCCCCGAGGCAAGAGGGGCCTGGCTAAACGCGCAGGATGATTTGTGGCTCAACCCGTCCAGCCCCTATCGCGCGTCGGCTCGGGTGCACGCGCACTTGGAATCTGCGCGTGAGCGGTTAGCAGAGCTTTTTGATGTGCTTCCATCCCGAGTAGTCTTTAACGGGGGCGCAACGGAGGGGAATAATGCGGTCTTTGCCCATTGGGCGGCAACTCTGCCGAAGGATTGTGTTGTCGGGGTGGGATCAACGGAGCATCCCAGCGTACTGGAGGCGGCTCGACATTTCTTTGGTGGACGCGTGCAATTCCTGCCGGTTGATGCAACTGGAGCGGTTGAAAGGAGTGACATCGATTGGGATTCTCTGGGGGCGATTTCCGTGATGGCGGCGAATAATGAAACCGGTGTTTTGAATCCCTGGAGAGAGATTACGGTAGCGGCGGATGCTGCCGGAATACCGTTTCATTGTGATGCGTCTCAATGGATTGGAAAGTTACCTCTGGAAGGGTTTTCTGCTTGTGACTTTGTCACGGGATGCGCTCACAAGTTTGGTGGACCTCGTGGAGTGGGCTTTCTTCTCGTTCCGGAATCCGCAGGGCATTTTCATTCGTTTGCCGGAGGCGCTCAGGAGGCCGGGCGCCGAGCCGGGACGGAAGACGTGCCGGGCATCCTCGCGATGCTGGCTGCGCTGGAGGCCATTACCGGAAGCAAGTCAGGTGCTGCGGAGGGGCGTGATCGCTTTGAGGAAGTGTTAAAGGATTTTTGCCAAGTGATTGGCCAAGAGGGTGAGCGTCTATGGAATACCAGTTTATTGCTGATGCCGGAATTTGCTTCGGAGCGCTGGGTTCGCGCATTGGAAAAGCGTGGCTTGTTGGTTTCTACCGGTGCCGCTTGTGCCGCAGGTAAAACGGGCCCCTCTCATGTGCTTGCGGCAATTGGAGTGGAGGCAGATCTAATGAGACGAGCCTTACGGATCAGTTCGGGGCACGAGACGACGCCTACGGATTGGTTGCAGTTGGCGGCAGCGATTCGTTCTACCTATGAGGTGCTTCAAGCGGATCATTCGGGTCCCGCTACGGTAATTCATCCATGAGTGTCCGCCATGCGTTTCTCTAACATCCGCTTACAGGATTTCCGCAATGTTGGTTTTGCGGAACTTGAATTGAACAGTCTTCGGGTGTTTCTTCTTGGATCTAACGGTCAGGGGAAATCGAATCTCTTGGAGGCGCTCGGATTGGTGACAGCTGTACGCTCTTTTCGTACGCAGGATCTCTCGGCTCTTTTGCGTAAAGGAGGCGCAGAGTATACAGCAGTTTACTTGATCAAGGATGAGCGTGAAGGCGAAGTGGAGCTGGAGATTGTCGGAGGTGGCCGGAGCCGTAAGATCCGAATCGATGGAGAAGTGGTCGATCGACTGGGAGATTTTATAGGGCGTTTCCCGGTAGTGCCGCTTTCTTCCGGCGACTTGCAAATTTTACGGGGATCGCCCGCGGAGCGACGCCGGTTTTTAGACATCACTCTCTCGGCTGTGGATCGTAGCTACTACGATGCCTTGCGCCGATATCACCGCGGAGTGGCCGAGCGAAATCGCTTACTGAAGCGGGGTGGCTCTGTCGCAGAACTTTCCGCTTTTGAGGCAGAGATGGCTCCAGCGGCTGCAAGTATTTGCGAAGGACGCACTGCGGCGATTGAGAAGATTGGGCCGACGCTGCGGAGAATCTATGAAACGCTGGCAGAGGGTGACGAGGGCCCGGAGCTATTTTTTAAGGCAAATGTGACGGATTCCGATGCGGAGGCCTTTCGTTTGCGCTGGGAAGAGGGGCGGGAGCAGGATGGCATACTAGGGGCAACCCGCCAAGGGCCTCACCGCGATGATTTTGAATTGCGCCTGACTGTAGGCGGTGCCCGAGAATACGGATCTGACGGTCAGCAGCGAGCGCTCTGTGTGGCCTTGCGCTTAGCTCAGGCGCAGTATTTTCAGGAAATGCTGGGGCATGCTCCGGTTTTGTTGGCCGACGATGTTTTGGGTGAGTTGGATCCGCGGCGACGGGCCGGTTTTTGGAAGTCTTGCCCGCAAGATTGGCAAATCATAGCCAGCGGAACGGCCCGTCCGGAGGGTGAAGGTGATTGGGCGGTCTGGCAGGTGCAGGAGGGCCACTTCCATGCTTGAAGCTGACAGCGGCTAGTGCTTACGAGACGGGATTTGAACCAGCGCCCGATTCTTTTTGCTACACTGGGGCCTCGAATAGACACACTTCTTCGACTACCTGAAGCTCGCCGGAAGGATCACAATCCGCACGGAGACCGACAAATCCTTCTGCGTATCGATCATGATAGGGCCAGAGAAGCGTGCGATCTGTTTCCGGTATAGGAAGCGCGTCTATGTCTTTACGACTAAAAAAGGCAAATCGCCCCTCATCAATCTCCGGTGGGAGTTGATCAATCCTTTTATTAGAGTCGAAGAGGAACATAAGCCAGTGCCCTGCCCCTTCGTAACTCTTTTCCGCGATGTAACCGAAGCAGTGCAAATCGTGATCGCTGAGCGTCAGGCCGATCTCTTCTTCGACTTCACGGCGGGCGCATTCATAAGGAGACTCGCCGATGGCCTGATCCAACTTGCCGCCGATCGGTGACCAGCAACCTTTATTCGGCGATTTAGTTCGTTCGATCAGAAGATGTTCGCCGTTATGGTTGCGAACGAATACCAGAGCGCTGATTTTGTAAGGAAGTGGACTTGGCATAAAAGTACATTTGCGGTCGAAATAGAAGGACAGCAAGCCCGGAGCAAAAAAACCTCAGCCCGGGAATTAATTGCATAAATATGCATCAAAATCAGGTATCGCAATTTATTTTTTTGCTGCTTGCTTTCTATATTTGGCTTCCTAATTTCGAGTGTTTATCCCACATTAAAATGATCCTAATTACTCTGTGTGTACCCATTAAACGTCTACTTTGCACGGCAACTGTACTCTTTATTTTTGGAGTGTTTCGTATGTCAGCGCAAGATGTTGTTCTGGATCGCGTGAGTTTTAATTCGCTTCCGCGCGACTGGGTGGAATTAGAGATCCAGATTACCTGCCAGGGGAATTCTTCTCCGGAAGCAGCCGATGAAGACTTTTTGGAAAACATAAAGGTTCGTCCTTATCTGGCATATCCGAAAGGTTCTTCTCCGGATGAATTCGTATATTTCTCTGCTGAAGTCGAGATTCTGATCATGGAGAAGAGCGATTCAAACAACATTTACTTTTACTTGCCGGGTTTGCTGATGGAGCGGGATAAACTTAAATTTCCTAAGTTCTATTACGTTGAGATCGAAGTGAACGGCGAGCCCTTGGCCCCAGAAAATGAAGCCTTCGAAGGAATCAGCGTATCTAGTATACCGAACTTCAAATCGAAGGTGGAAGCGGGTAGTGAAGCGACTAAACATGCGCTCATGCCGGTCTATTTGGCACCCAACGAGTATCAATCCCGCGCCCGAAAGCTGCCTATCTTCGTGCGTCGAGATGTTAAAGAGTAACTTGACGCAGCAACGTTTTGAACACTGAACTTTCCTCTTATGGGTCAAAGCAATAGACTTATTATCAAATGCGGTGCGAGTAGCGTGACAGCTGCCGTCCTCTCTTCTACCTCTAGCGGGATCTCTGTCGAACAGGTGTCCACAGAAAAGCTGCGCTACGATTTCTCTGATGAAGATGCGTGGATGGATGCGGTTGGCGTGGCCCTCAAGGAACTGGTCCGCGCGAATAAGCTCTCCGGAAGTGCGGCTCTAATTCTTCCGGGTAGTCAGGTGCTGACGCGTCCGATTCGTATTCCCTTTGTTGAGCCCGCCAAACGCGCGCAGACAGTCGCTTTCGAAGCGCAACAAAACATACCTTTCCAGCTTCATGAGGTGGTTTGGGACAACCAGGAGGTGAGCGATGACGGTGTAGAGACAGAGGTTCTTTTCGTCGCGGCAAAGTCAGACCTGATCAACGAGTTTTGCAGGGTTGTTTCTGCTGCTGGGCTGACTGCAGAACGCATTGATGCATCCAGTTTGCTGGACTACAATGCAGCACAGTTTGCCGAGAAAGGTGCGGAAGTGGACTCGCTGATAGTCAATATTGGTGCTCGTTCAACAAATCTCTTATTTATCAACGATGCGGGCTTCTTCATCCGCAACATACAAATTGGCGGCAATACACTGACGCAAAGTATTGCCGATAGCCTGGGTAAAAACTTTTCCCAAGCCGAAGAGATCAAACACCGTTTCTTTGGCGGAGATCACGAGTATTCGGAGGATGATTCCGGCGCGCGGTTGCTGCAAACCAGCGAGGAGGCCTTTAGTCGTCGTCTGAATCAGGAAATTACGCGTTCGATTGTTAATTACCGTCGCCAGCAAAAAGCGCCGGCACCGACTCGCATCCTCCTGACTGGTTTTGGTTCCCAATTAAAGGGGCTATCTGACCAGCTGGCGACTGCGCAGAAAATACCGGTTGAATTTTTTGATCCGTTAGCCGCAGTCACTTTGGGTGCTTCTGTCGAAGCGACACCACACTTGGCCTTACAAGTGAGTGAGATCATCGGCCACGCAGCGGAGGATTTGGTGCCCAATGGCGCGGGGGTAAACTTATTACCCGCGCACATTCAGGAGACAATGGCCTTCGCCAAGAAGAAGCCAATTATCGCAGCAGCAGCGGCCTGTTTCGCTCTGGCTCCATTGCCGGTATATCTGGCATTTAGCGGAGCCACCGGTGCAGTAAAGGACCAAGTTTCTGCAGTTGAGCGTGAAATAGCTCCCCTAGTTCAATATCAGGGAGCGATCGAATCAAACCGTGAACAAGCGGAAGCACTCGGTCAGGCAATAGCCGGCGTAGAGGTGCTGGTTCGCTCCAAGTCAAATTGGATTGAGTTCTTTGCGGAGTTGCAGGAGATGCTTTACAACGCTGAGGATGTTTGGATCGATGACCTGCAGGTATCTCGCACGGCGCCTGCCGGCAGCGGGCAAGCCTCCTACGAATTAGGCGTTTCCGGTCAAATGCTGGTACGGGAGAGTGCCCAAGGAGACGGGCTCGATCAAGAAGTCTTGGTCACGCGTATTCGCAGTCTGCAGAACAGTTTGCAAAGCTCACGTTTTGTGGTGGAAGCGAAACCGCCCAAAATCAGTTGGAATACCCTTAAAGAAGGGCTCAACGTACTACCTTTTACAATCAACCTAGTTGTGGATCCAGCGAAACCACTGTAAATCCCATGTTGAAGAAGAATCCTATTTTTGTCGCCTTCCTCGCGCTCTCTGTCGTCGCATTCGGTGCGCTTGCCTTTTTAGCATTCACGGCAAACGGCGCAAAATCCAAAGCAAGCCGTCAACTGCGTCAGGCAGAACAGCAACTCGACGCATTGCTTCGTTCAGAAGTAACTCCAAACGATGAGAATGTACAGGCGTCTTCGGCAAACGTAGTGGAATTGCAGAAAGAATTGGAGCGCATATCAAATGAGTTAAGTCGTGGTGCACGTTTGCAACGCGAGGAAGATGGCGTGCGCGTGATTGCTTCCATTCAGCAATACATATCCGGTTGCCAGCGACAGGCAGAAGAGCTGAGCAACGAAGAAGGCGAAGCTACCCCGGTGGAGCTGCCCAGTGATTTTGCCTTTGGGTTTGATGCTTATTTCGATGAATCCGATGTGCCCGAATCGGTTGAAAAAATCGCCTATCTCAACGATCAGCGTCAGGTGCTTGCTTACATTATGGATAAGCTTTTTGCCGCTTCGCCTGAATCCATTGAATCCGTGGCTCGCGAAGCATTCCCTGCGAATGTGGAGGCGTCTAAGTCGGATAGTTCGATCTTTAGCGTTGGCGATGCGGTGACCGCGGCGCGGGAAGGCGCCATTGATACTCTAGGTTTCAAGGTGGTCTTTACCGGTGACACAAACTCCTTACGCAGTTTTCTTGGAGAGTTGAATCGCTTTGAATACCCTATCGTGGTGCGCAGTGTAGACGTTGAGCGCCCTTCCGGGGAAGAAACGACCGTAGCGCCAAGTGATGCAGGTGGTCTGGAAAGTATCTTCGGTGTATTTGGTAGTGTTGATTCTTCCGAGGAAGAGCGACAAGCCGCCGCTGATGAACTATCCAAGCCAGTAATCGAAGGCAATACCTCTCAATTTACCATCGTCATGGAATACTTCCAAATCGTGATCGGGGATGAGGCAGAAATCCCCGCCGAGCAGGAAACCTAATTTTTGCACACATGAACCACTTTTACGACAAGATCCTTCTTGCCCTTGCAGTGCTTGCGCTCGCCGGAGGTACCGCCGTATACTTCACTGGCAATTCGATCGCCAAGTCATCGTCCGCCAATACCGAGAGCCGTCCCTATGAGCCGGTACCAGTACCGAAAAGCGATTTTCCTGAAGTCAGCTGGTCGGAACCGGTCGCTCAACCAAGCGGATTCCTCTACGATGTCTTCACCCCATTTAATATATTTATTGATAAGAATGGCAACTTCACCCAGGTCGGCCCCAACATCAAAGTCTTTGCCAACACCTTTGGGGATCCTTATTTAATTGGTATCGAACGTCCGCTCTATCGGATCCAGATGGAGGGATTCATCGAGGAAGATCCGGCGGATCCGAGCAAAGTATTGATCCTTATGTATGATGAGGAAAATAATGAAAGTATACGTGCTCGCGTGGGTCTTGAGTATGCAGATACAGAATTCCGGGTAGACGATTTCCGCGTGGATCGTGTGGAAGAAGGCGGGGCCACATACAAGGTTGCTCAAACGACGATTACAGACCTGCGCTCTGGTGAGCAAGTGGCCCTGAACGATATCGAGGCCCAGTATAACAAAGGCTTTTCCGCGACAATTGGTTCTCGCGAAGACTTATCTCTAAGTTTTCAGCTTACAGATGTGGGGGCTACCTTTAGTACCGCCAATGGTGATTATAGTCTGGACGCGGTTGATCTTGTCTCCGGAAACGTGACCGTGACCAAGGCAGGCGATGACTTTAACGATCCAATCACAGAAGTGCTTTTCGCTGAAGAAATTACGGAAAGCGAGCCAGAGCTCGAGGAATCCGTTGAAGATAACATGAATTCTGCAACAGATATTTCATTCGACTCCTTCTTTTAAACCCTCATAAGTTCACTAAAATACCAATTTAACACAAGCAGACTGCTCCTACAAACATGACCATGAAATCCATCATAAACCCCGCCCGTCGCCTCGCAAGTTGCGTGGCAGCGACTGCGATGCTGGTTGCCCTAATGGCTCCTCTTTCCAGCACTGCGCAGGATTCCTCAGAAAAAATTCGCCTAATGGCTGAAACCCTACGGGCCCGCGACGCAGGTGACTGGGCCACTGCCAAAGAAAAGGCAGAAGCACTGATCAAGATCGCTCCCGACGACGAAAACGTCCAGCGCTTGAATGCCTCGATTACCAGTGAAATGGATAGTCAGGCGAGCAGCGCTGACGCCTCTGTAGAAGAAGCATCCGCACCTGCCGAGACCTCCGCACTGGAAGCGGCGGCTTCCGCACAGGAGGCAAAAGTAGCGGCTGCTGAAAACGCTATCGATGAAGCCGGTAAGCTTGCTGACCTGGGTGCTTATAGTGATGCCAACAATTTGCTCAGCGAGGCATCTGCCAGCTTGGACTTGAATACAGCGACTGCGGGCACCATTGCCGATCTCGAAGAAGCGCAGGCTCAGGTCATTTTCACTGAAGCGGAAACTCTCGCTGAAGCCGGCGATTACAAGCAGGCCGAGAAGCGAGTGGCTGACTATCTCGCAGCCGGTGGCAGTGCCTCAAAGGCTCGCTCCCTCTCCAACGAGCTGGATGCAGCAATTCGCGACCCGTATGCCGTCGACATCAACGCAGCCAGCCCGGACTATATCTCTACCGGTGAGATCGTTCGCGATCTGATAACAAAAGGGCGTTCTCAATTCCTCAACGGCGACTACGATGGTGCGGCCGCCACTTTCAAAGAAGTAGAGGCACGTGATGCCAATAACGCGGAAGCCAAGCTATTTTCTACGCGCATTGCAAAGGTGCTCGGCGCAATTCATGACCAGAATCTGTACAAGACACGCGAGCAGATGCTGACAGAGGTTGATCAACAATGGGAGCGCCCCAAGGTGTTTGATATTGCTACTCGTGAAGCACAGGTCAGTGGTGTGAGCGGCCGAATCGCCGAAAAGATGAACACGATCGTCGTGCCATCAGTTAACTTCACTAATGTACCGCTCTCCCGCGTTGTGGAAACGCTCTCGGACTTGTCCGTCGAGTATGATTCACAAAAAGAGGGCGTGAACATTGTGCTTCTGACAAGTGGCCAGCAGGGTGACCCAATGGTCAACATCAAGCTGCGCAAGCTCAACTTGGATCGCATCCTCAGCTTTGTTACCCAACAGGTGAATTTCTCTTATGATGTGGGAGAAGATGCCGTAACGGTTGCACCGAGTGGTGACGTTCCCGGCGGGATTGCATCCATTACCGAATTCTTCCCAATCTCTCGTGCGACGATCATTCGCCTGACCGGCATTTCTGATGAAAGTGGTATTTCTTCCGGCCCGGTGGATCCCTTCGCCGCTCCTGTGGCTGCTTCCGGTGGGGGTGCTAGCTCGAGTGACGAGAAATCAGAGGCGCTCAAAGCCTTCTTCCAGCGCGCGGGCGTTAACTTTGAAGTTCCCGGTGCCAGCCTTGCTTTTGATGGTGAGCAAATCATTGTCACGCAATCACGCCGTAATCTCGAGCGTATGCGCACTATTCTGCGTAACTACAATGAGGTCAAGCAGGTTGAAATCGAGGCTAAGTTCCTTGAGGTGGCTCAAAATGATTTGGACCAACTCGGCTTTGACTGGACCTTAACGAACGGTGACAACGTGGTTGCACAGTTCAATCCGCGCAATCTACAGGATGCCTTTGGTGTGGATGAAGATTCTTCTACCATATCGATAGATAGCCCAAGACGGGAAGAAACTAATCCTAACACCGGTGTTACAACTGTTACAGATGCTGTGAAAGAGAGAATTCCAGTGAATCCACCCGAGCAACCAGATATACTCGATCTTGGAGTGGGTGTTGTCAGTACCTTTGCTAAGACGGGCACCCAAGCATTTAGAATGGGGGACTATGATCTGGATTTTGCCATTAACGCGATCAGTCGTAAGACAGGCAGTGATTTGATGAGTGCCCCTAAAGTAACCGTACTTTCCGGTAAGCGTGCTGAAATCACGGTTGCTCAGGAACTCCGTTACCCAGAGAGCTATGGCGACATCGAGTCGCAAGTGTCTCAGGGCAGTACCACTGGTGGTGGCGGTTCATCTATCTCAATTACGGCAGGTACTCCGGAGGACTTTGTCGTCCGGAATGTAGGTGTTGAACTTGCAGTGACTCCAAACGTTGAAAACGATGACACGATCAGCTTGATTCTTGAACCACAAGTAACTGAGTTTGAAGGTTTTGTTGAATATGGTGGTCCAAGTGTGGCTGTTGGTACTGACGGTACAGTGGTCACAGTGCCAGCCGGGTTCTACCAGCCGATCTTTTCCACTCGTAAAGTTTCTACTGAAGTCACTATTTTTGATGGAGCGACAGTGGTACTCGGTGGGTTGACTCGTGATGAGGTCAAGTACGTGAATGACAAGGTGCCTGTTCTGGGCGACATCCCCATGCTTGGAAAGTTGTTTTCTTCTGAGGGAGAGACTCGCCAAAAGCGTAACCTGTTGATCTTTGTCACGGCTAATCTGGTCAGTCCCGGTGGTTCTCCGGCCCGCCAGAATTATCGCAATGTAGCGGCGAATTCACTCTTTCAGAATCCAACGATCATGACCCCGTCCGGTACGGCGAATCGTTCGATCACCAACGACTCAGACGAATAATTGAATCGATCAATTGTCTTTCTAGCCCCGCCTTTTGGCGGGGCTTTTTTGTGTCCCAATGCATTGTAGGCAATAGACTGAGCAAACGTAGGGGACAGTAAAACGATCTAGTGAATGGATGCTGTGAGTACCGCCACATTTGTAACGGTTTATCACAGGCGTGTGTACGTCTACAGTCGCATCCCAAGTCGGTCGGTTGTCAGGGTATTATTTTCATTTTTACTATCGGATTTAAAGCTCAATCAAGCTGACTATAAGAGCGTTATTTTATAATAAATCTGATTTGTAAAAAAGTTGTAAACAAATAACAGATAACAGCTTATGAATGTGTACTCATGGATTCGTAAAAAAGAGGTAAATGATTTTTTTGCTCTTTCATTGTATCTTCGGCTACTGTAAGTCTCGTTTTGTTTTAGAGTTAAATTCACTACCAAAATCAAATCAATTACTACCATGCACAACGCTAACACTAGTCGTTCAGGATTCACGTTGATCGAAATGATCGGCGTTTTGGCCATTATCGGCATTCTCTCAGCAGTGGTCGCTCCACGCGTGATCGAATCGATCCGCGATGCCAAGGTGACTTCGGCAATCTCTTCTGTAAATTCGGCACGTTCTGCCGCTCTCAATTACTACCAACGCTACGATCGTATTCCTTTGGATTCAGATACGGCAAGCAATGGTGTGATTGATTATCGTACGGATCCAACGGGTGCAACGCCTCGCTCGAATGCACTCGGTCTGGACTTTGGCGATATCCTGGTTTTTCAGGAGCAGCTATTGGAACAAAAAAGCACACCGGTGGGGGAAGCTATCGATGGTGTTAAAAACTTCGCCATTGGTTGTGCTGATGTAGCCAATGGTGCTCTTGATGCTGGTGGGGGTGCCGCTACCGGATATGGTGTAGCCCCTTTCCTTTTCAAGTCTGCCGGGCGTGCTAGTCGCATTGTTTACTTTTATATGCCGAACTTGACGATTCAAGAGGCCGCGGCGATGGCAACCAAAGTCAATGGTCCCTTCCCGAACACGGTACAAGGCGATGTCAATGTCATCGGTGAATCTCTTATTGGAGGTGGTACTGCCTTGACTAATATTGAGAATGCGAATGCTTGGTTTACCGACAATGGTGACAACTCTTTTGATGCATATATGTATGTAGCGCATCAGTAAAATCGCGCGCCTGATTGGCGTTTACTCTATATCTTTTGAGCCAAGACCTCAAGAATTCAAATGGCAGCCAGGACACCGCCTCGATGGAGTCCTGGCTGCTTTCGAAAAAAATACTGACCCGTTCCCAAGCGGAACTGGCCAAGCGGGAGGGTCTGCGTCTTGGGCATAGCTTCTCTGAAATCGTCCAGCGCCTGGGCTTAGTGACCAGTGAAGAGCTGGCAGAGTATCGCTCAGTGCGTGGGCACTTGAGTAAAGCTAGTGACTTTATTGGGCACGGGCCGAGCAACGACGGCCACTTGAGTTTGCGACGCCTGGTTTTGGATGACGAACTGCGTTCGAAACTACCACCGGGAATCTGTCAAAGTCTGGCGGTTATTCCATTGGCCGAGAAAGATGGCGCACTCTGGGTGGCCTCAGCCAATCCCTTTGACCTGCCGACTCACAAGCGCATAGAAGCAGCAGCGGGCCAGCCGGTGGAAACTTTGCCCGCATCAGAGACGGATATACGTCTGGCGATCAACCGGAATTATAGTGAAACGGACGCCCTCTATGAGGCGGTGGGTGCGTTCATTGAAATGGATGCGGCGCAGTTGAATGAGCAGGGGCAGGATGATCCGCCGATGATTCGTTTAGCGGAGCAGATCCTCATGCATGCGGCGACCCGGGAGGCCAGCGATGTTCACCTGCATCCGGAAGAACGCTTCTTTCGTATCCGCTTGCGCGTAGACGGGATCCTTGAGGAGGGGCTATTGCTGCCCGGAGCGATTCGTAATGCGCTGACTGCACGCTTCAAAATTCTTGCCGCTATGGATACCGCAGAAGATCGACTGCCTCAGGATGGCCGTATTCATTTTGCCATCGGCAGTGAAGAGATTGACATACGGGTGTCCTCACTGCCTGGCAGTCATGGTGAGAGTATCGTGATGCGTCTATTGGATCAGTCGCGGTTGAAGCTGGAGCTGGATACACTGGGCTTTTCCGAGGAGCACCAGTCCTCTTTTCGGAATGTGCTCGAGCAACCGCATGGCGTCTTTCTGATTACCGGGCCGACCGGTAGCGGAAAAACAACAACGCTGTATACACTACTTTGTATGGTGGATGCCGAAGCACGTAGTGTCTTTACGCTAGAGGATCCGATCGAGTACCGTTTGCCATTGATTCGTCAGACGCAGGTCAAGGAAGAGATTGGCCTATCTTTTTCCCGTGGGCTGCGTTCCTTGCTCCGGCAGGATCCGGATGTTATTCTAGTTGGTGAGACTCGTGATGAGGCCACTGCTGAGCTGATGGTACGGGCTGCCTTAACGGGGCACTTGGTTTTTTCTACCCTGCATACAAATGATGCAATCAGTGCAGTCCCGCGCTTAATCGATTTGGGCGTGCCGCCCTTTTTGCTTTCCAGTAGTTTGTTAGGACTGAGTGCGCAGCGTTTGGCTAGACGGTTATGCCCGGTTTGTCGGCAGGCCGAAGAGATGCTAGCGAGCGATTGGCAGGCTGTGGGTGGAACTTTTGTAGAGAAAGAGCGCATTACGGTGTATCGCGCGGCAGGCTGTGGAGCTTGTGGCGGTAAGGGGTACAGCGGGCGGATAAGTCTGGCAGAGCTGATTCATATCAGTGGCGGGCTGCGTGCTATGATTGATAAGGGCTCCAGTATTGCTGTCATGAAAAAATCCTTCAGCGAACAAGGTGTATTGGACATGCGGGAGGATGGGATGAACAAAGTCCTGCTTGGTCTGACTTCTATTGAAGAGGTAGCTCGAGTTGTGCCTTGGGAAGGGGAGGAGACGTAGACATGGCAAAGTTTGAATACACTGCCGTGACGCCGCAGGGCATGTTGAGCAAGGGCTCAAGAGAGGCGGATACAGTCGATCGCCTGCGCGATATGTTAGCCCGTGAAAGCTTGGAACTGGTTTCCTATAAACAGCGCGATAAGCGTGCTGAGCGGAAAAATGCATCGACTACATTAAAGACAAGCGAGTTAGCCAATATGTTCTTTCAGATCGGCATCCAGTTGCGAGCCGGAGTCCCCATTCTGGAAGCCTTGCATGTGCGCGAGGGAGAAGAGACCGGAGCGCGTAGTGCAGGTGTGCGACAGCGCTTGGCTGAAGTCGTTGAGCAAGGTACTCCGGTGAGTGACGGGATGACCGAATTCCCCAGAGTCTTTCCTAAATATGTTCGTAATATTGTTCAGGTGGCAGAGCGAAGCGGGTCCCTTTCTGAGAATTTGATCCAGTTGCGCGAATATCTGGAGTGGATGGATAAGAATTGGAAATCCTTTAAGCAGGCGATGGTTTATCCTATCTGTGTGCTCCTCGCCCTAGTTGCTTTTATCATCATCGCATTGCGCTTTGTTTTCCCGACGATTACGGAGATGCTCTTTGAGCTAGATATTCCGTTACCCTGGATTACGAAGATGATGATTCAGGCCAGCGATTTTGTGCAGCATCAGTGGTGGGGCATCCTGGCAGTCGGTTTTTTTCTGCCGGCTTCTATGCGTATGCTCTTCTCTGTTTCCTCCAGAGCGACGCTTTGGCGCGATCACCTGTTGCTGCGGTTGCCTTTCCTTGGCGACATCATTCTCAACCTCGCGGTCAATCGATTTCTTCGGAGTTTGATTCTCATGTTGCAGGCAGGCATTGTCATCACCGATGCCCTCGCTTCTTCTCGTGATGTCGTCGGTAACCGGGTGATCGAGGAAAGTCTGCAACGAGTTGAAACGGCCGTCGCCAATGGCTGGACAATGAATCAGGCGATGGCACGTGAGACAGTCTTTCCTGCACTGGTACTGACGATGGTCGGGGTGGGCGAGCGCAGTGGATCGCTCGACGAGTCTTTGCAATCGGTAGTTGAGTACTATGACGATTTGGTGCCCCGTAAAATCAAAGCCTTTTTCGCGTTTCTCGAGCCGGGCTTGATTGTTCTGACAATTTTCCTCGCCGGGCTAGTCGCGGCCGCGGTTTTTCTGCCCTTGATTAACATGCTGAGTCCGAGCGCTTATTGAATTAAATGGAGTCACTTAGACAGAATCAGACCGTTGGAAGCCAAGCCTTTACCTTGCTTGAGTTAATTGGCGTGCTCACCATCATTTCTATTCTGCTGGCGGCGGCGGCACCCTTGACGGTCGATCTCATTCGGACGCAGCAACAGGCTGCGGACGACAAATATTTGCCTTTGATTGCAGCGGCATTGAAGCAAGGTGTTTTGAATGAGCAGCTATTTCCGCTCGATGACAACACCTTCAGTAATATACAGGACGCAGCTCCTGCTGGTCAGGCGGATAATCGTAGCTGGTGGCAGTTGGCGGCTCGCTATGGAGCCGGCAGTGCGCGTGAAATTCGGTTTCCCGAGGGAGCTTTATTCAGTGCATCCGGTCGAGCGATTGGTCGTGGCGGACAAGATGGCATCGACATCAACCCGAGACGGTTGTACCTCGCTGCGCCCAATTGGTCCGGACAGACATTTTACGAGACTACCGGTAACGGTAGTAATTGGCTGGCCGATGAGAATGATCCGACGGAGCTACGTATGCTACTGCTCTCGACGACGAATCCGGATTTGCCCTTACCCGCAGATTTGTCCCTGACACAGTTCGAGGCGTTTTGGTCGAACTGGTCGGTGGGCTCTGACGGGAATCCAGGACGTCAGTTTTCGGAATATGGGTTATCGGAAGCAATTTGGTCGGGTCGAGCGGCTGAGTTGAATCTCGAGCGGATCGATATGCGCGGGCTTCTCTGTCGTGTAGTCATTGAAAATCGCCGCTACATAGATCCTCAGTTTGATGCCAGTAATGAACTTCGCACTGAATTTAATGTTGCTCTGGGAACCTATCTGGCCGATCCGTTACCTGCTCTTGGGTCCTTTAATCTGAACGGCGCACAGGCCAGTTTGAAGTTGGGTTCGGTGTCGACTTCCAATGGACAAGACTTGGTCGATGTCGTTGGGCTCTATTTGCTGCAACCGGGCTATCCGATCAATGAAGAAGAACCTGCTGGCTTTCAAGTTACGGGGGTGCAACTCAGCCCCAGCGGAGATCCCGTGACGACGACTCCACAGAAGTTTGATATCTTTAATGAATCGGATGCAGATTCGTCCCGGGCCCAGATTGCATTAATCAATCCATTCAGTAATGCAGTGGTTCAAATTTTAGATGGTTGGGAAAATACGGACGACCCAATCCAGGATCGTTTTTTCTTAAAAACTCAGGAACTGCTTCTAGAAGAACCTTGGAGCGGGGAGGAAGTGGGTATTTTTATAATTAATGAAAACTATAGTACGCTTCGTTTTGACGGGCTGAAATGGATCTACTAACTAGTCATATTATGCGAACACGAGTCATATGGGATAACGGAGAGGTGCGTATTTGGCGTTCCAGTGGTCGCGGTGTGGCTTGTTTGGCCACCGGGCAAGCTGAAGATAGTCAAGCGTTGGTCGCCTTTCTCCAGTCGCACAGCGGACTTTTGTCAGGCAGTCGTTTGACTCTACTACTGGATCATCCGCTGTTGGATCATCGCTTGGAGCGGATACCCCAGATGTCGAAAAAGTTGCAACGGCAACTATTGGAACAGAGGGAGCAGAAAGCGTATGGCAAGGAGGCACGCAATTGGTCGGCCTTAGCTCTGCATCCGGATGAGGCTGGTGCGCAAGATCTGCGCTTGGTCGCCAGTTTCCCATCGGGACTGAATAGCCCCATCGCTGAATGGGCTTTGCGGGCCGGTATTTATTTGGAGGGCGTCTACAGTTTACCGGCAGCTTTGGCAGCATCTCTGCCCGCGCAGGTCTCTCCAAACGGGGCGATCCTGCCGATTACTGTTGGCGATATCACCTATCTAGTCGCACAGAATGCTAACGGTGCGTTACTTTTCTTCGTGCGTGCTGGCAATTGCGTGGAAGAACCTTCCTTGCTCGAGCGCTCGTCGGGTCGTTTGGCACTCTTTGTTGAGCAGGAGTTCGGGATGAGTCCAGAGTTACAGGAGGCCCCGTCTAAAGAAGTCGTTCCAAGCGGATTGTTTACCTTGCCTGCAAAATCCATGCTTAATCTGAGTGCATTGCGGGAGCGACGCAGGCAGGCGGCACTACGTTTTCGGGTGCGGGCATTTTCTGTTTTAGTCGTCTTGCTTCTTTTATCGTTTTTGCAGATACAACCGAGCTTAGCGCAAAAGCAAGAACTGGCATCCAAGCGCTTATCGCTATTACCGGAAATTCGTAGTGAACGTATGGAGCTGGAGAAGGCCAAAGATGCACTGAAAGAGGAACGTATTTTGCGGCAGATCATTGCGTTTTGTCGCAATCGTTCTGTCGAGAAACTGGAGGATCCGGTACCGTCACCGCTGCCCGTTTTGGTTGCCGGCATAGGTGATGCCTTGCCCAGTAATCTGGAGTTGGACCGCATTGAATGTACAATCGACACGGAGTCCGAGAGTCTGCGGTTGCTTCTGCGAGGTCGTCCGCTAACGCCGGATCTGGACTTGTCCAATCAACTGGAGCGCTTTCGTGAGTCGTTGGATAATCAAGGCTGGTTGATCGAGAGCAGCGCGATTAATTTTGTGCAGGAAAGTTCGGAAAATTCCCGGTTTACCCGCCGAGGCGCACAACGCTTCTTCGAGATGGACGTTGCAATTCGTCCTCGACCTGTGAACACACAGACGCTATAACTCTACTATGCACCGCCTTCTATTTCTATCCTTAAGGCTGTTGTCGGCTTGGCCGATACTGGTTGTTTTGGTGGTGGCTATCGGTGTGATGCACTGGATGGCTTCAGGCATAAAAATGCAAGAAAATGAAGTGAATGCGCTTCTTCAGGAGACCTTGCAGATTAAACAGGAGCGCAACCGTATGGAGGCGGAGCTCAATGGCCTTGCCCTGACAGACTTGCGCCGCCGCTCTCTTGAATACGCGGAGGATTTCTTATCGACGGGTGGTGATGCAGAGGCGTCCATACGCGCAGAGGTACAATCCGCTTTTGAGTTGGCTACCTGGGACTTGAGCTCAGTTGTGGTTGAAGATTTGATCGAAGCATCCAGTGATTTGCCGATCGGTGCCGTATCAGCGGCACTTTCTGCCAAAATGCGGATAGACCCGAAGAAGACTGAAGAGACGCTAAAACTGCCGGTGCTCAAGGCAGTTGGCTTAGGTCAATTTATTTGGCGGACACCGCCTTATAAAGAAATTCATTCGATCCGTTTGGAGCGTACAATTGAGGGTTACGAAATGTCGATGGGGATCTTTCTGCCCTGCCGGCATGAAACAACTGTCGCGGATACAACTACGGAGGAACGAATGGATGGGGAGCTTATTCAATAATCCTCGATTCATTGTTCCGTTCGCTATTTTTGCGGCTCTATTTCTATTGTATCGAGTCGTACCGGATCCCTTTGAAGCAGTACTTACCTCTTTCTCTAAACAGCCTGCTGCGACCCAGCCGACTAGTCAGGTCAAAGCACCCGTTGAAGTATCCGAGCCGCTAGCGGTTGAATATATGGGGGCTCTGCTGCGAGAGCGTTGGTTGCCCGAGCGCTGGAGACAGTTTGCCAATCTCCAACGGGATCCATTTGTCGCTAGCTATATCGAGCCGGAAGAGCCGGAGATGCCGATATTTGTTTTGCAAGATGAGGCGCCGCCGCCGCCAATGCCTGAAGACTTAGCGACCTATATTGTGGAAAATATTGGTCTCGATGCGGATGGTTTCTTTGTGCGATTTGGTCAGCTGCGCATACGCGAGGGAGAGAAGTTGGGAAGCGAGCTTGTCCAGCAGATTGCGGTTCCGGAAATGCGCATGGGAGTGGACTCACTTGATCTGGTCACACATTATCTCAGTGGTTTGCAAATCGACGCTACAGCTCCTGAAGCGGATCCGCCGTCCGTATTTATTGACGGGAATCTTTTTCGAGAGGGTGATCTGGTTTTGCGTAGTCCTGTTCTGGCAGTTGGCGAAGTGCGCTCAGACAGAGTATCTCTACTGGATCGAGGCGGGCGCATATGGTGGCTTTACATGCAGGAGTAAGGAGGGTCGCGATGCAGCCTTGTCATTCTCCGTGGGACGGTTAGGATTGGAAATCATGATAGATCTTGTAAAGAAAACGCTCTTGGCTGGCGTAGGGCTGGCTGTTGTGACCAAAGATAAAGTACTCGAGTCAATGGACGAACTTGTGGAAAAAGGGAAAATCTCCCGCGAGGAGGCTGCTGCTATGACCGATAAGATCGTTGCGGAAGGTGAGGCCGAAACAGAGAAGGCCAAGGTTGAGGCGAGTAAACTCTTTGCGGAGATGCTGCACCGCGCTCATCTCGTAACGGCCGACCAACTGGAGGCTCTGGAGAATCGTGTTACGGAACTGGAGGGGCGATTGCACCGCGAGTTTCCAAACAACGATTAAACTGGCCCTGAATAAACACGAACAGCCCAGTCCGGCAGGTGAAGCCTTTTAATTATTTAGCCAACGCCGTACGCGCGCCGGAGATTGTTGCCATCCTCGCTCGATGGGGATTCGAAGATCTTTTATTGCAGCTGGATACACCGCCTTTTCTGCTGCGTAATCTTGTACGTCAGCGAGTCGCGCATCTCAGCCCGTATGAGCGCTTGCGTAGTGCTCTGGAAGAGCTGGGGCCGATTTTTGTAAAATTCGGCCAGATCCTCGCGACTCGTCCGGATCGTCTTCCGGAGCCACTGGTTCTGGAGTTAAAAAAGTTGCGGAGTCAGGTCGAAGCACAGTCGTTTGATAGGATCCAGCCAGTTTTGCGAAAGGAATTGGGTGCCGATATTGAATCATTTTTTGAAGATTTTGACAGTGAGCCGGCAGCGGCCGGCTCACTCGGCCAGGTTTACAAAGCACGTCTGCGCGGCACCGGCCAATGGGTCGCGGTAAAAGTGCAGCGTGCGGATATCCAGAAGACAGTTTCCGCGGATTTAGAGATTATCGGTTGGTTTGCCCGGCAATTGCATAGCCGGGTAGAGGAACTAAGGCCCTATAATTTACCGGTTTTATTGCAGGAGGCGGAGAAACGGCTGTCGGAGGAAATGGACTATCGCAACGAGGCGAATAACGCAGAAATCTTCAGTGCATTGCATGCCGGTCAGTCGAGAATTTTTGCTCCTTTTGTTCACCCGAGGTTCAGCACTCGTCGTCTCCTCGTCACCGATTGGGTGGATGGGTGCGCCCCGGATGCCGTCGACTTACCGGCAGAGGCAGCCCGTGAACTGGCTTTACTGGGCGGGCAAGCGGTCTTTCGTCAGATCGTTGGAACCGGTTTTTTTCATGCAGATCCGCACACCGGAAATCTATTAATCACTGAGGATCGCCGGATTTGCTTTCTCGATTGGGGTCAGGCCGGCCAGACGACCGAGGCAATGCGCTTCCAATTAGCGGATCTTTTTGCCGGAATAACGGCTCGGGATGCTGGCAAGGTCATCCGTGTAGCCCGCTCCATGGCAGTCAATTCACGTCGTATTGATTCTGTACGACTGGAGAAACAAGTTGCTTATCTACTGCATAAACATCGTGAATTTGGCCCATCCGGGGCCAAGATCGGTTCCGTTGGGCTGGAGATGCTCTATATCTTCGGGATGAATGGAATCGATGTGCCGCCGGATTATGCCTTGTTGGCAAAGGCCGTATTCTGTGTGGAGGAGACGGCCCGTGCGCTTGACCCGGATTTTGATATTCATGCGGTCGCCCGTCCATTTATCGAACAATTGGAGAAGGAGCGATGGAGCCCTGCGAATATCGCACGCCAAACAATTTTTCCGCTCTTTTCGGCTCTTCAGCCGATACAGCAGGTTCCGGAGATACTGCAACGCATTCTGCAACGTGTGGAGGATGAGGATTTGCGGATCAATATGCATCATGACGGAACGGAGCGAATGGAGGAGACCTTTAACGCTTCGATGAATCGCCTGACGACCGGAATAATCGTCGGTTCATTGATTATCGGTTCGTCTCTGGTCATTACAACCGGCGTAGGTCCACTGCTCTGGGGTTATCCAGTAATTGGGATTTTGGGCTTTCTTGTTTCCGCGATCCTTGGGCTCTACATTATTATTTCTTCGCTCCGTCAGCACCGTTAATCGTCTTATTTTGACTAGGGCCGCCGGTGGAAAAGATGGTTTTTGAGAGCCCCGATGAATAGAGGTTGCCCAAGTAGCACTCTAGCGTAGCCTGTAAAGGCTGACTTATTTTATGGCTAATCCTGCTTCAGAGGTGTCGATTGGAATCTTATTGCTGAGTAGCGATCCGCAGTTCCTTAAGCGGGTCAGTCCTCTTTTGGAGGCGTCTACCCCCGCAGTTGATTTATTAGCAGCGAGCTCTCTGGACGAGGCTTTGAGTATGCTCAAGGAAGCGACCTGCGATGTGGTTTTGCTCGACGCATCGATTGGTGCCCGTGATGTTCGCCAAGCACTTTCTTCAGCGTGTTCGCGGGCAGTGGTTTTGCTCTTGTCCAGCGGTACAGCCTGCGTGCCTCTGCCTCAAGGAGTTGAGGATTGTTTGGAGGTGTCATCTCTAGATAGTACTGATTGGATGCGCCGCATTCGCTATGCCTTAGACCGTGCGGAATGGAAACGGCGGGAACGATCCAGTCGTCAGACCCTCAGTCCGTTTGGGAGTGGCTTTTTCCGCCAAGTCTTTGATCTATCGCTGCAACCGCTTTTGGTCCTGGAAAAATCCCAGCAAATTGTTTTGTTGAACACGGCCGCATCCGAGCTCTTAGAAACGCAGGGCAATTCTCTGGTCGGAGAAGTCTTCCCCTTCGATGCCCGGGTGAAGGAGAAGTTAATTATCGACATCCCACGCCCGAATGGAGAAGTCGAGCAAATGCAACTGGAGGCCTCTGAATTCAAAGAGAACGGAGAGCTTCGTATTTTGGTGACGTTGTTTCCATTATCTCCATCGGGAAGTCTCCAAGAGGCATTGGACCAGGAGAAGTCACGCGTGCTTCAATTACAAGCGGCTTTGGATGATAGGACCGGCAAGGAGGCACATGAGGGTTCACAAGAGAATGAGGCGCTGCAGTCGGTCGGTCATTTGGTCGGCGGCATTGCCCACGACTTTAATAATATTCTAACGGCAGTTCTGGGAAATCTTTCGATCGTTCGAATGGCGATGGAGACGACTCATGAAGAGGCCGAGAGGCTGACTACAGCGGAAAAGGCGGTACATCAGGCAAAAAGTTTAACCCGCCAACTGCTGACCTACGCGAAGGTTGGGGCACTGGAAACCGAAGCAACTACGCTGGAAGAATTGGTCAGCGATTCGGCCGCTTTTATTCTTCGAGGTTCCAATGTCGCCTATGAGCTTACAGCGGAACCGGATCTTTGGATGGTCGATGCCGATAAGGGCCAAATTAATCAGGTGATCAATAACCTTTTGATTAACGCAGATCAGGCAATGCCCATGGGGGGCATGCTGACTCTCCGGTTGGAGAATCAGGAAATGAAAGAGGGTGATTCGGCGACCCTTGCTTCAGGGAGCTATGTTTGTTTGGAGGTGCGTGATAACGGAGCCGGGATACCGGCGGAAAATCTGGCGCGTATATTCGATCCTTATTTTACAACCAAAGAGTCCGGCAATGGTCTTGGTTTGGCCTCTTGCTTGGCTATTGTTCGTCGCCATGGGGGTATCTTAACGGTCGACTCAAAGTTGGGCGTCGGTTCATGCTTTCGAGTCCTCTTGCCGAGGTCGAACAGAGCGAAAGAGGAAACGCCGACTGATGAGGCCGATGAGAGTGGTCTTCCCCCGAAAGGGAGCGGCCGTATCTTAATCATGGATGACATGGAGCCGATGAAGCTGGTAGCTGGAGAAATATTGACCTTATTAGGCTACGAAGTGCACTTAACCAGCGATGGTCTGGAGGCGATTGAAGCCTATCGTGAAGCGATGAAGGCCGGTCGGCCGTTTCGTGCCGTGGTCTTTGATCTGACCGTCCCGGGCGGGATGGGCGGCGAGGAGGCGTGCCGTCAACTGCGTGCCGACGACCCGAAGTTGCGGGCTATCGCATCCAGTGGATATTCTACCTCAAACGTTATGTCAGACTGGAACGCGCACGGGTTTGATGCGGTGATAGCGAAGCCTTATCGGATCAAGGATATTGGCTGGATATTGCATCGCGTCCTCCAACCGCCTGCCGGAGAAGCGCCCGC
>DKOA01000010.1:20808-62233 GCA_002469895.1 Opitutia bacterium UBA7374 | reverse complement strand
GCCGGAGAAGCGCCCGCTAGTTAAGCCATTCTTGCCACTCTCGCCGATAGGCTTCGGCATTGTCTTTGTTGATTACACGAGTGCCCAAAACTAATGTGGATGGCTCTGGGGATTGCTTGCGATAGAGTGATTGAATCAGCATTTCCATGCTACGGTAGCCCCAATCATAGTAAGGGTGTGCGACAAATGCAGAGAGGTAACCTTCGTCCAGGTAAATAAAGGTAGCGGGAGAGGACTGGATCGCTACGCAGGGAAGTTTCCCTGGAGGCCAAGGCAAGGCGGGAGCACCCCGCAGAGGCCAGTCATTTAAAAACACCCATCCCTTGATTAAGTGGCCACGGTCTTTTTCCTCTGCCAGGCGTATCGCTTCATTTGCGCTTCTATAGTTCGGCTGGCAAGTGACGATACATTCTATGCGCTTGTAGCCCAGCGCATCACGCAGGCCGTCTAAGCGTGCTAGTTCCGCTTCATTTGGTTGTTCGGAAGTGAGGATGGCTATCCGGCCCCGGGTGGGTAATTTAGATTGAATGGCTTTGCCTGCTTGTCGGCCGGCGGCTCGCTCGTTGGCGACGACTTGGGCCAGAGCGTTGGCCACGGGTTTGAGCCCTTCAAAAACAACGGCTTTTTGTCCTTCTTCTATGGCGAAACGTATGGATTCCTCCACCTCACTGTTAATTTCCGGGCTGATGATAAAACCATCAGCCCCTTCGATCAGCAGCTGTCCGAGGGCGGAAGACTGAGTCTGCCCATTGGACAATTGTGGGGTGAGCACCCGCAGCTCTACATCGATGGAGTAGGATTGGCTTAATGCCCTTGCCGCATCGCGCGCTCCGGAGTGGACGGCCTGATAAGACGGATCTGCAAGACTGCGCCCTATGACGCCGATCTTCAATTCCGCTAATATTTCGCGATTCTGCGCTTGGAGTGAGCGAAAAGAGCCGATCTGGCAAATGAGCAATACGAGCAGTAAAAAAGTCCTCATGACGAATGACTGTATTCATTTCATGCGATGGCTTGGCTATTTTGCAACCGTACTTTTTGGAACTGGCCCCGCCAAAGTTGGCGGGACCAGCTTGTGTTGTCCTATTCTGTGGGCTTACCAGGCTTTTTGCCAGCCGATGGTAAACTTGTAATCGGTCTCTAACTGGTAGCCGTTCAGATCGCGATAGAGTGGTAAGCGTAGGTCAAGTGCCAGCCGATGGCCTTTCCAGGGGCCCCTCGGAGCAAAGCAAGTGGGCCTGCCAAAAGCCATGACCCCAAAGCAAAGAGCAGGCATTCGCCGAAGCGGCGTATGCTACTCGATGATCGCACAGAAGCTCTCCGACTATTCTCCGATGGCGTACTCCAGAGTAGTACCCGCATGTTCAATGCTCAAGTGGTTCGCGCCATCCTTGCGGCGGGTCTTTTCGGTTCGGCCGATCACTTTGGCTGGGATGCCAAAGGATTCTGAGAGCGCAATGATCTGTTTTGCCGCTTCGGGGAAACAGTAGATTTCCATTCGGTGCCCCATATTATAGACACGAAACATTTCCTTAATTGAGGTGCCACTGGCGCTTTCAATCGCATGAAAAATGGGTGGAATCGGGAGAAAGTCGTCCTTTATAAAGTGAACTTCGCTACCAAAGCGCAGGCACTTGGTTTGCCCCCCTCCGGAGCAGTGAACGAGGCCGCGTATGGATGGCCGCTGTTCGGCCAACAGACGCCGGATGACCGGGGCATAGGTGCGAGTCGGGCTGAGTAGTGCTTCGCCCACAGTCAGGGTCGACCCGGGAAGGGCGTCCTCCATTTTATACGGACCGCAATAGAGAAGCTCCGGATTGGTTTGGGCATCGCAGGTTTCCGGATATTGGTCGTAGTAGTGCCGGCAAAGTAGATCGTGCCGTGCGCTGGTCAGCCCGTTACTACCGATACCGGAATTTTCAAAAGTTTCGTAGTTGGCTTGCCCGGCAGAGGCGAGCCCCACGATAGCGAGTCCCGGATGGATGGTTGCGTTATCGATCACCTCTTCGCGCCGCATCACGGCAACCGCGCAAGAGTCCACCGTTACAGTGGGTGTGAGGTCGCCGACGTCAGCAGTCTCACCGCCTCCACTGTGGATGCCGACGCCCTGTTCTCGTAGTGTTGAGAGAAAGGATTCTGTGCCGCTGATGAGCTCGGCGAGTGCTTCTCCCGGCAGGTTGCGAGCATTTCGGTTGACTGTGCTGGAGAGGAGGATGCCCTCAGTCGCCCCGACGCAGAGTAAATCGTCGAGATTCATGACGATGCTATCTTGTGCGGTCTTGCGGAAGGCAGATGGGTCACCCGTTTCCCTGTAGTGTAGATAGGCCAGTGTGCTCTTAGTCCCGGAGCCGTCGGCGTGTATAATATTACACTTGTCTGGGTCTCCGGTGAGCTGGTCGATGCCGATTTTACAAAAGGCTCCGGGAAAGAGGCCGCGGTCGAGTTTGTCGACAACGGCGTGGACTTCCTCCTTGGTCGAGGATACGCCGCGTTGGGCATAGCGATCTGTTGAGTGGCTCATTTTTGTTCTGTGTAGCGGGCGGATATCGGTTTATACAATCCTTTCCTCGGGTATTTCAATAGCGGCAATCCGCTCCATAATTCGTCGGGAGGCTTCGAGGTAGCGATCCGGATGCTCTTTGCCCGGATCGATTTCATAGGGCAGCATTGGTTGCCCGTAGGCAATGTGTATACGACTGCCGAAAGATGGGTATTTGCTTTGTCTACCGTAGGCCTCAAAGGTGCCAAAGAGTCGCACCGGGACTACCGTCGCACGAGATTTACAGGCGATCATGCCAGCTCCCGGCTTCGGTTCTTGCAATTGGCCGTCGGGAGAGCGGGTGCCTTCCGGATAGATGGCGACAGTCCCTTCCTTTTTTAAGGAGCGGAAGATCGCTTTGAGGGAACCTACATCGGCATTTTCCCGGGCTACTGGTATCGTCCCGATAGCCACCAGACCTTTGCCAAAAAGTCCCCGGAAGAGGGTGTCCCGCGCGAAGTAGTGGATCTGTCGATAGACCCGACAACCGATAGCGGGGGGATCGAAGTAGCTTACGTGGTTGGCTGCGAAGATAACGCTGCCAGTCGGTGGAGCGTTTTTCAGGTCCGCGGTGGTAAAGTCATAGAGCGAGCTAAAGAACCAATCTGCGGTTAGGCGGACGGCTTCATAGAGCGGAGGAATGGAAGGGCGAGGATCAGGCATTTTCGATGATCCCGATAATCTGTTGGATGACGCCCTCGAGGTCGAGCGTTCCTGTGTCGATACGAAAAGCTCCCTCCGGGCATGTCAGCGGGGCCGCCTGTCGTTGTTTATCTTGTTTATCGCGTTGGGCGATGGAGTCGGTCTCGCCTTGTTTCGCCCGTCTGGCGGCTCGGGTCTCCTCATCTGCGTGGAGATAGAAACGGAAGTTAGCATCGGGCAGGATAACAGATCCGATATCGCGACCTTCCATAATCAGGCCCTTAAAATGGTGCATGCGAGCGACTTTCTCTTGATCCCGCTGATAGGCAAAGAGCGCCTGCCGCAGTTCGGGGAGGGCAGCAAATGCGGAAACGTTCTGGTTCACTAGAGTTGAGCGCAGTTCCTCTTGAGTGGGGCTGTGCCCGTTGATTTGAAGTTGCGCGCTTTGGCCGTCGATTCGGGTCTGTAAGACCATTTCAGAGAGTAGGCGTTGGACGGCTTCTTTATCCCCCGGGCTGGCGCCGGCCTGTAAGAGAGCATGCGTAATTGTGCGGTAATGGGAACCCGTATCGACATGCAGCAGGTTGAAGTATTTGGCCAACCGTTTAGAGGTCGATGATTTGCCCGTAGCGGCGCCTCCATCGATTGCAATAATTCGATTGGGTTGTGCGTTAGTCATGGCGTAAGGACTGCAGCACATCAAAGAATTTCGGGTAAGTTTTGCCGCAACAGGCAGGGTCTTTGATCGCCAGCCAGGGCTGGCCGTCTTCGAATAGGTCATAGGTGCCAAGGATGGCAAAGCTCATGGCAAAACGATGGTCTTCATACGTTTCGACTGCAAGCAGTTGTCCGGCCGAACGCGCTGCTTTTGCATGTGCGCGCAGGGCATCGAGGTCCGGTTTTATGTAGAGACTGTCTGCGGCCTCTTCCACCGGTTGACCTAGTTTGGACAGCTCTTTCGCTATCCCGCTGATGCGATCAGTCTCTTGTCTCCGAGTGTGACCGATTCCCGTTATACGGACTGGACCGCCGAGTAGAGGTGTGATCGCTGCGTAGGTCAGAAAGGTGTCTGAGTAAGCGTTGAAATTAATTTCACGCGCCTCGAGTTGGATTTTACGGGTGCCGTCTTTACGGACCAGCCATTGCGCTTGCTCACGCTCAATTTGCAGACCGTGATGCTCTAGGGTTTCGGCAAATGCAGCGTCTCCCTGCATTGGCTTGGGCCCGATCCCGGGTAAGGTGATGCGGCCGTTATGTATCAGCACCAGGGCTAGAAAATAGCTGGCGGCAGAAAGGTCTGGCTCCACCGGATAGAGGCCACCTTTGGGTTGGCAATACCGGATAGGCTGGAGGGAAAAGACTTCGGAGGGGTCTTCTGATATGAGGGGTGCCCCAAAACTTTCCCGCATCTTCTGGGTAATTTCAATGTATGCGGGGCGCACGCCGGGTGCAGCAAGATGTACTGGGCGATTTCCGGTAGGAGCTGCGAGGAGCAAGGCAGATAGGATTTGGCTGCTGGCAGAGGCGTCAACGGTGCAGGTACCGCCTTGGTAGCCTTGTGCTTTTACAGTAAAGGGAAAGTGGTTCGGTTCTCCGTGAAAATCAAATGCCGCTGCATGGAGCGTGCGGAGGGCTTCGATTAAGCCGGCCATGGGTCTCTGGCGCATGGCATCATCGCCGTCCAAGTGGTAGACCCCGCCTGGCTGCAGAGCAAGAAAGGCGGTGAGAAAACGCGCGGCTGTGCCGGCGTTGCCAACATCGATCTGCGCGGATTTTTCGGGGATGTGCCCCCCCTCTCCCCGTAGTGTAATTCGATGGCTTTCGGCGTCTTCCTCGCAGCGGAATCCTAATTGTCGGAGAGCCTGCACCATTATCTGCGTGTCGCGACTGAAGAGAGCGCCTTCAAGAGTCGTCTCACCCTCTGCTAAAGCCGCTAGTATGAGCGCGCGATTAGTGATGCTTTTTGACCCGGGAAGAGAAAGCGATGCATCAATCGGTTGAAGGATTGGTTGGATGGACAGGGGGTCGCTCACTTAGGCAGGCCTTCCCGGTAGGCTTTCCCCGAGGCTAGGGTGTCAAAAATGGCCGCCTCGTCTTTTTCTTCAAGCAGACGCTTAACAGTCGATAATTCCTTTTCCAAGGCTTGCAGGCTGTGCAGAATTGCATCGCGGTTTTCACTGAGGATCTGGCACCAGAGGGTTGGATCACCGGCAGCAATCCTCGTGCTGTCGCATAACCCGCCGCCGGCCAGTTGCCTCCAGGCCAGCGATTTTTTAGCCAGTGTATTGCAGATAGCGGTGGCCAGCAGATGCGGCAGGTGGCTGATATGGGCAACGATTTCATCATGCTGCTCCGGGGTCATCTCATGCGTAGTCATCCCCAAGGCTTGCCAAAATGTGTGTAGCTGCGCGCTCTTTTCCGGATCGGTGCCCGGCAGGGGTGTCAGAATGCATGCGGACGAGCGGAATAGGTCACCGGTGGCGCTATCCATCCCGGATTGTTCAGAGCCTGCCATGGGGTGCGACCCTATGAAGGTATAATCTCTCTTCGGGAGGGTTTCTGTGCCTGCGCAAATGCTTCCCTTTGTGCTTCCGACATCGGTCACGATGGAGCCTGAGTGCAGGGCAGGGCTGATTTCTCCGAGCAGAGGGAGGATTGTCTGCACGGGCGTACAGATCACAGTCAGTTGGCTGCCTTGAGCTGCTTCAGCGGGGGTTTCGGCAACATGATCACACCATTCGGCTTTGGCACATCGAGCACGTGTTTCCGGGTTACGAGTCCAGACAACAATCCTATTTGATAGATTGAGCGCGCGCGAGGCGATAGCAATGGAGGCACCTAACAATCCGGTACCGAGGATCGTGATTTGTTCGAACATCCGCTATAGTTGAAATGGGGTTTAGGTTTTGAAGTCGAGTGTGAAAATTGGCTTATGTGGAGACGGGCACCAAGCTTTTGCCTTGCCCGCATATGGTAAATCTGGCAGGTTAAAATGTTATATCGCTTACTATTCCTCGCCTGCCGGCATGGCCAAAAATCATAGAAAACGTCGAAACTCTTTTTTTAGTCGCTTGTTCAAGAAGGCACTTTTGGCGACTGCTGTGGTTGCTCTATCTGCGGCGGTCATTGTAGGGTTCTGGCTTTTGAGTGAATTGGGCCCGAAAGAGGTGGACTACTCTAATATGGAGTTGGAGCCGGGGGTACTGGAAAAGCGTGCCTATTTTGCGGAACGTTTGCAGGCGAGCGTGGAGCTGGTGGAAGCATTTGAAGAAATCTTGGTTTTGCGGAAGCCGAGCAAAGAGGATTTACTTTTATTAGAGCAAGCGGTGGCCGCTCAACGCGAGTATGTGGAAGGTAGGCCCAACGCGGAAATGGAGCAGGTCAAACGCCTCGAGTTTCTCGAAAAACAGTATCAGGATTTTGCGGTAAAAGATACACTTAGTTTGAGTCTGGAAGCCGAGGGCGAGGCGGCCAAACTGGCGGGAGCGGATAAGATTGAAGAGGCGCTGGCGCAGTACCAGCTAGCCTGGCAACTGCAGGAAAAAATTAATGAAGAGTTCCCTTTAAGTCATGCACAGGATCCGTCTCGAACCGCACGGTTGCGTCGCAGTTCTGAGTTTCTCACGGCCGAACCGATCTATCGGGAAAGCTTGGCCTATGAGCGCGAGGCAGATGTAAAGCGGGCGGTCAAGGACTGGGCAGCGGCAAAAGAAGCGCTGGAAAAGGCTATACAATTGCAGGATACGCTGAACAGCAAGCACCGGGGTACGCGCCAAGCGGATGTGTCTCGTTCCGGAAAACTTCAAACAAAACTGGTTGGGGTGCTTTCCGGAGAGGGGTTTATTCGAATTACGGAGATTGTTCAGATGGCCGATGCCCGTAGAGTCGCAGGTGATAATTTGGAGGCAGCCAGCTACTATGAAGAAGCGGCGCGTCTGCAAAAAATACTGAATCTGGAATACCCGGATAGTCCGCATGCCTCTCCGGAACGAGTGGTTGAGTACCAGCGAAAGTCTCAGACCTCACAAAGTTATGAATTAGGCTTAGAAATTGAGGCAAACCATGATGCGCTACAAGACTTCCTGGCGAGTCGTAAGATCCGTGCTGCGATCGACAAAATCGTCGATCTGCGTCGAGATATTATGCAGATGGAGGAAACTTATCCGAGGAGTTCTTTAAATGATTCAAACTTACAGGTGAAGATTCGCTACTTGAATCTCATCCAGAATGATATCGGGTTCATTCAAGAGCACTTGTATCGTCGAATGCTTAAGGTGTCTGATTCGGGTGGTTGGTCGATGTTAACGACAGAGGTAACACAGGGCCTGTATTCAATTGTTATGGGGCAGAATCCCAGCCGATTGAAGGCAGACGACCACCCGGTTGATTCCGTCAGTTGGCGGGAGGCAAAAACCTTTTGTCAGCGGCTCAGTTGGATCATGGGAAAGCCTGTGCGTTTACCAAATGAAAATGAGTTCCGCGAGGCGCTTGGCCCCCTGCGTTACCTGGCTCTGGAAGACTATACATGGAGTGCTTCAAATTCCGGCGGTGATGCGCATCCAGTGGCTAGCCAAGGAGCATTTGGCAACGGCTACTTCGACTTGTTGGGCAATGTTAGCGAGTGGCTTGAATCAATGGATCGTTTTGAGGACGAAGACGCCAAACACATTGGAGGTCACGCACAGGATAATTTGGAAGCGATCTTTACTGTGCCAGTGAGAAACTCGCCGCGGGGCGAACGCAATCGGATGACCGGATTCCGTATCGTTGCTCAGTTGTAGTCGACGATGAAAGCAGAGCGGGAAAGTGACAGCAGGTCTACGGAAGAACTTCCTGCAGCAGCAAGACGGAGTATACGAATCATTCTTTGCGTGATGTGTTTATTAATGTTGCTGCCCCTGCTGCTTGCTTGGTGGATCGGCGGAATTAATTTTTAGGGAGGTGGGTACTTTATAAACGAATGAAGGAGTTATCGCTTTGTGCTTGTTTCAGCAGTCCACCTCGTTACCGTAATCACTTATGTTATTTCCAAAAAGTAGAACCATGAACGACTCCGTAGGAAAAACAGGCTTTACTCTGATTGAGATGATCATCGTCCTGGTGATTGTTATTCTGCTGGGAGCTATGAGCATTCCGGCGATGGAAAAAGTACGTGAGAGATATCATGAGCAAAAGATAGTCGAGAACCTTCATAAGGTTGCGGATGCCGGCCAGCTATATATCGAGGATAAGTCGGTTCAATCGGTTGATTATGCCTCGCTCATTGAAGCAGACTACTTGAAGCAGCTGGCTCCGGTTAACGGAGAAGACTATACCGCCCTTAGGGTTGTGGAGGAAGGCGGGCGCCTGTCCGTTGTCGATCAGCGTGATCGCGAGATCGATTTGATGTATGGCATTGCCGAATAGGTACAGCCCGTAAGGCAAACCAGGCAAGGGGGCACCGTGCCCGTGACAAAACGAGGGCGAGTTGAGCTACACAGGCTTTTATCCGCAGCGGCTCCAGTCAGTTCGGATTATTCACTGGAGAGAAATTCAGCTAATCGTGCAGCAGTCTTCGGCCCAATCCCTTCAACTGCAATCAGCTGATCCACGTTTGCTAAACGCAGCTTGGCGATGGATCCAAAGTGTTCGAGAAGTCGTGCCCGCTTTTCGGGGCCGATCCCGGTGAAGTCTGCGAGGATGGATTCCTTTAGTCGCTGGCTACGCAGGTCGGCATTAAAGCGATTGGCAAATTGGTGCGCTTCGTCGCGGATATGTTGGAGCATACGCAGTGCCGGGTCGTGGTAGGATAAGTTCAGCGGCGGTCGCCCGTCGCTGAAGATGATAGTTTCTTTTTTCTTCGCTAAGCCGATCAAAGCGGGCGGCTCCAGCCCTTGCCCGAGAAAGGCTTTGAGCGCCGCATTGACCTGACCAGCACCGCCATCAATCACAATCAGGTCGGGGAAGGAGCGTCCTTCTTCGTGGAGACGCCGGTAGCGCCGCCCGACCACTTCCTCCATCGCACGGAAGTCGTCATTCCCGACAAAGGATTTGATCTTATAACGCCGGTAGCTTTGTCGATCCGGACGTCCACGTTGAAAACAGACCATAGAGGCCACGCAGAAACTGCCGGAAATATGGGAAATATCGAAGCATTCCATATGAGTCGGTTTGGTCGGCAATGTGAGCAGGCTCTGCAGGCGTTTAACGGACTCACTTTGATTGTGGGTGCCCAACAGATTCCGCTCAAATTTACGCGTGCGTTGGGCCGTCCGCTGGAGTGCATTGATCCGGTCGCGCAGAGAGGCAGCCTTCTCATAGTCGCGCTTCTCCGCAGCGGATCGCATCTGTTTTTTTAGATCTGCCAGCCATTCGACCGCCTTTCCTTCGAGACATTCACAGGCTGCATCGACTCGTTCACGGTACTCCGCCTGAGTAATTTCATTAGCGTGTTCATAGAGTTCCTGACGGGCATCATCGTAGAGCCGCCACCTGCCATCACCTAAATCAACCGGTTTCGCATCCCCCAGAAGGATGCCGTATTTACGCCGCAGTTCCGCCAGAGTTTTGCGGAGATCTCCGGAGTGGGCAAAGGGCCCGTAATGCCGGGACCGGCTATCCACCCGGTTGCGGGTCAGGCGAAACCTCGGGAGTGGTTCCCGTGGATCCACCCGAACCAGGAGGAAACGTTTGTCATCGGTAAAATCCGTATTGTAGCGAGGCCGGTACTTTTTGATCAACTGCCCCTCGAGCAAGAGCGCCTCCGCCTCTGATTTCACGTCAATCGTCTCGAAGCTCTCAATTAAATCGATCATTGCCCGGATCTTCGGCTGTGCGATGGTCAATTTCCGGGAGGCCTGGAAGTAGGTCGATACCCGCTTCTTTAAATCCTTTGCCTTACCCACATAGATCGTCTGTCCGAGTCGGTCCTTCATCAGGTACACGCCCGGACTGTGCGGCAGGCGCCGCACTTTTTCTTTCAGGTTTATCGGGGAGGACTCTGGCATGAGGTTTGTTCTATAAAATGTAATAGAACGAATGTTCTCTTCGGCAAACTGTATTCCGCCGAATTCAACTCGAAGGATGCAATCGGATGGGATGTATGCTTTGCATCATTCGGGTTTGACCGGCGAACTAGACCATACACCGAAAGCGATGCCTGCATGATTAAAATGACCCGAAAGGAGCAATTCTAGTAGAACCATGTACAATAAAATTATCCCTCGAAGCAGACACGGATACCTATCTACCTACTAGACCCATATCTTTTATCGTTAGTATCGTGACAACTGTGGAAAGCGCATCGTCGATGACACCATTAAATGCGGTTGTCATTCCGACAGAGTCTGCGGGGAATGTTGAGATCATTTTGGAGTCCAGCCAGGATCTGATAACGTGGAATGCCGTTACACCGGGGACTTATGGTTCGAGAACCGCAAGTCGGTTCTTTCGAGTTCGAGCCGAACAATCCGAATAGGCCCTAACTGGACGGAAGCAGTAGTCTGTGTGCTGCGTATATTTAGTCGCCCTATATTTTGTGATGACAAATGGTTTTGCTAGATTCCCCATGCCAATGATTTCGGTGGGGGAATGACAAATCTCCATTACTCGCCAAGTGACGTAAAACCCTTTCGGGTGCGTTTCTCTTAAGGCAGTCACAACTGAGTGATCCCTCTCCGCGTTGGTAAAAAGGAAGGCTTGAAGGATGCACACATTCATGCATATATATATGCATGAGAACTACATTGAATCTGGAGGATGCGCTATTCGAAAAGGCCGCGAAGCTCACTGGGATCGAGGAGAAGACCCGATTGCTTCACGAAGGCTTGCGTAGCCTGATCGAAAAAGAGAGTGCTCGGCGTCTGGCTTCTCTTGGGGGCAGTGCACCTAGACTTACAGATATCCCCCGCCGATAATGGTATTGGTGGATACGTCGGTGTGGGTTGGGTTTTTGCGGGAAGGCGATCCTCTGCTCAGCGATTGGCTGAACGAAGGAGCCGTGGTGACCCATTCGATGATCATCGGGGAGCTGCGTCTGGGCAATATAGCGAAGCGAAAGCAATTTCTAAGTCTGCTCGAGAACTTGCCGATGAGCATGCATGCCTCCGATGACGAAGTAACGCACCTGATTGAAGAGAACAAGCTTTACGGGAAGGGCATTGGCTATGTGGATGCACACCTCTTGGTTTCATCGATGCTGAGCGCAGCTCCGCTCTGGACTTTGGACAAACGACTGGATGCCATTTCCAGAAAACTAAAACCCGGCCAGCCAGCCAGGTGAGCGCCTTCGAAGAAAGGACGCTAGGGATCCGTTCACGACTAGAGGCGGCAACTTCTTTAGTGTGCTGCCTCTTGACCTTTACCGTTTCACTCATTCGATGGGAATATACTTATCATGCTTGCGAAAGAAGAGGGTAGTTTTTGTGCATTTTGGTTTTGGTTAACGGTAATGCTTGAATGATCTGTCGAACTGCACACTTTTTAATTGTAATCGGTGGGAACACACCTTCCCGAAAAGACCATGTCGGAAACAAAATCAGTCGAGATCATCAACTTCGGGGACGAATTACTTGTTGGTATCCGCGACAACGCGCATCTGACCTACCTCGGCGGCGAGTTAGCAAAACTTGGGCTTTCCGTGCAGCGGGCTCGGATTATCACGGACGAGCGCGAAGAGATTGTTCGTGCTTTTCATGAGGCCTGGAGTCGTTCGGATCTGGTCATTACCACAGGTGGTCTGGGGCCAACTTCCGATGACCTAACCCGCGAGACGATTGCCGAGGCATTGGGGGCGGAGTTGGTTTTTGATCCGACTATCGAGCAATCGATCCGCAAACGCTTTGCCGCTCTGGGTTATGAGATGGCAGATCACCACCTTTCCCAGTGTTACCGATTCAAAGATGGCATTGTTCTAAAAAATGCGCGTGGTACTGCGCCCGGTTTGGTTCACCGGCAAAAGGGCAAGTTATTGGTTCTTTTGCCCGGGCCCACGCAGGAGCTTCGTCCCATGTTCGAGCACAAAGTCATCCCTTTGCTGCAGGCAGAGGGATATCTCTCGAGTCAGCCCGCCTACCTGCAGATGCGTACCTGTGGCTTGGGTGAATCAGCAGTCGAGGAACGCCTGCAACCGCTGCAAAATCGCCAAGAGGACCTACAGATTGCCTATTGCGTACATTACGGCATCGTTGATGTGCGCTTCAGTAGTCGTAGTGGTCACCTGAGCGCCGATTCGGTGGAAATTCTTGCCCACCAAGCACGTGAGTTAATGGAAGAAAATTTTGTCTGCTTTGGCGATTGCTCGCTGGCGGAGGCGGTACAACGGGAACTGCGGGCACTGGACCGTACTCTGGGCGTTGCCGAGTCCTGCACGGGAGGTCTTTTAAGCGATGCCTTTACAAACATACCAGGCGCATCGAAATCATTTGTTGGTGGGATCGTCTGCTACACGAATGATGTGAAAGTGGCTCAGCTGGGGGTTCCCGAATCGCTCTTAGCGCAACATGGAGCGGTGAGTGCGGAATGTGCCATTGCTATGGCCTCGGGTGTGGCGGAGCGCCTATCGGCGGATTATGGCTTGAGTATTACGGGATTCGCTGGTCCGGGCGGGGGCGATCAGGAAAACCCGGTGGGCACGATTCATATCGGCTACCACTCTCCGGTTGGTATTTGGAGTCAGACAGTTCGTTACACTGGTGGCCGACTCGATGTAAAGACGCGTGCCGTCAATGCCGCGCTGGACTGGATGCGCCGAAACTTACGGAAGTATAAGGTCGAAGAGTTTCTCAGTTGTAACGCTCCGGATTAAAGGAGGGCTCGTTTGGCGTGTTCCGCCTTGCACTGGTTGTCTGCTGCGGCAGTATGATTTGTCCCATGTCCGATAAGCCTTTCACATTTATCTGTGGTGACGATGATTACCTGGTCGCCGAAAAAGGCAAAGAGTGGTTTGCAGAAGAGACAAAGGATCTGGCCGATGATCTTTCGAAGGAGGTGGTGGACGGCCGTTCGGGCAATATTGCCGAGGTGGAGGCGGCACTCAATCGCTTTCGAACTGCGGTGCAAACGCTTTCCATGTTTGGCGAGCGCAAGGTAGTCTGGTTAAAAGATGTTTCTTTTTTGGCGGATTCCGTGACCGGTCGAGCGCAGGGCACACTCGACTTACTGGAAGATTTGAAAGACTTTCTTTCCGGAGTGGATCCCGCTACGGCCAGGGTACTCATTACAGCGCATCCGGTCGACAAGCGGAGATCATTTTTTAAATGGTTGCAGAAGACAGGTGCGTTTACCGCACTGGGTGGCGGCAAGGATACTGCGCAGTCTCTAGCCTTGCTTATCCGGGATGAGTGCCAAAAGTCAAATTGCCAAATCGAGCGCGGAGCAGCCGAACTGCTGATCGGGAAGGTCAATGCGAATACCCGCCTACTGGTTGAAGAGATTAGCAAGCTTTGTACTTTTGTTGGTCGGGGGGGTGGTGTGATCGATGAATCATTGGTCAACGAACTGGTGCCTAATTTTGGTGAAGCCGACTTTTTTGAAGCGGCCGATGCGTTTTTCTCGCTTCAGCTCGAATGGACTTTGCAAGCCTTGCGCCGACATTTCTTCACCAATAAGGATGCCCGCGGCTTGCTCGGCAGTCTCCAATCCCGCAATCGTCTGCTCATTCAGCTGCGCGTCCTGCTCGATGCGGGTGCCCTCCGTCTGGGTGGTCGCGGCATCGCTAAGAGTGATTTGGAGGCGGCTGCCCGGACTTATGGGCAGCACTTCGGGGACGACCCGGAAAAGAGCAACCTCAACGTATTTTCTCAGAATCCTTGGTATCTGGGTCGACTGGCCGAGACCGCTCGCAAGGTGCCGTTGAAGCGCTTGGTGGATTTCCAGATTGCCTTTACGCGAGCCTTTGAATCGATCATCGAGCGCCCGAACGATCAAGAAGAAGTCTGCCGCGAGCTGGCGGTATCCTGTCTGGGAAAGTAGGCGAATCGCAGGCCGATTTTTTGCTTTTTTTCGTCGCCAGAGGTGCTTCCTCTTCTATTTTGGATCGTTTTCGCCACATAGAATGGAAACAACGCCAAACGTATTAGCTACTCGATATGCATCCCGGTCAATGCGCGACATCTGGAGTGCAGAGGGGCGCATTGCTCTGGAGCGGGACTACTGGATTGCCGTATTGCGTGCCCAGAAGGACCTCGGTCTGGCTATTCCGCAAGCGGCCATTGAAGACTATGAGCGCGTAAAGGGTCGGATTGACCTCGCTTCCATTCAAGCTCGCGAGTCCGTGACGCGTCACGACGTGAAGGCCCGAATCGAAGAGTTTTGCGATTTAGCGGGCCACGAGCACATCCACAAAGGGCTGACCAGCCGTGATTTGACAGAAAATGTCGAGCAATTGCAGATCATCCGCGCACTGGAGTTAATCCGTATCAAGGTGATGGCTGCGTTACTTAAGGTGGCCAATCGTGCAGAAGAGTGGAAAGACCTGGTGATCACTGCGCGGACCCACAACGTTCCTGCTCAGCCGACAACTTTTGGGAAGCGCCTCGCTATGTTTGGTGATGATTTGCTTTGCGCCGCCCGTGAGTTGGATCGCTTAATTGATAATTATCCGGTGCGTGGGCTGAAGGGTCCGGTCGGTACCCAAATGGATCTGCTTACTCTCTTTGAGGGTGATGCAGAGAAGGTATCCGAACTGGAAGAAGCCATTCTCGACCACCTCAATGTGGGTGCGGCGAGCTACACGGTTGGGCAAGTATACCCGCGTGGGCTGGATTTTGAAGTGGTCTCCATCTTTGTTCGCCTTGCCGCAGGGCCCTCCAGCTTTGCCAAGACTCTGCGCATCATGGCGGGTCATGAATTAGCCAGCGAAGGCTTTGCCCGCGGACAGGTGGGTTCTTCGGCTATGCCGCACAAGATGAACAGCCGTAGCTGTGAGCGCTTGAATGGATTTTCCGTAATTCTCCGTGGGCATCTGGCAATGGCGGCGGAGCTTTCCGGAGACCAGTGGAATGAGGGCGATGTCTCCTGCTCGGTCGTGCGCCGTGTATTCCTGCCGGACAGCTTTTATGCGATCGATGGTCTGCTCGATACGTTTCTCACGATTCTCAATCAAATGGAGGTATATCCTGCGGTCATTCGACGAGAAAATGAGCGCTACGGACCCTTCCTGGCGACCACAACGATCCTCATGCAGGCGGTTAAAGGGGGCGCTGGCCGTGAAGAGGCGCACGAGGCGATCAAGGAACATGCCGTGCAGGCGGTCTTCGATATGCGCTCCGGCGAGACAGAGCACAATGATTTGCCCGCCCGCCTGGCCGCAGATTCCCGTTTGGGGCTCTCGGTCGAGGAAGTGGACGCGGTCATCTCTCAGGCACTGGCATCCACTGGTATGGCAGCCGTGCAAGTAGAACAATTTTGCACGGCCGTACGAGCCGAGGCGGAGGCTTGCCCGGAAGCGGCCGCCTATCAACCGGGCGCGATTCTTTAAAAAGGTTGCCTTCGGTTTCGGCCACCGTACACATCACTTCTTACGTATTACTCAATCAATTACACCCATGTCTGAAGAACTATCAGGTAACTGTCTTATCGCCCAATCCGGCGGTCCGACTTCCGTTATAAATTCCAGCCTCGCCGGGGCGATCAATGAAGCACTCAATCATGAGTGTATCGAAGAGATCTACGGTGGTTTAAACGGCGTACACGGCATTCTCAATGAGCAATTGATTGATTTGGCTGCCGAGTCCCAGCAGACCATTCGCGCGCTTCGTCACACGCCGGGAGCCGCGTTGGGCACCTGCCGCTTTAAATTGAAGCGATCGGAGGATTTCGATCGTGTTCTCGAGGTATTTGAGGCCCATAATATTCGTTATTTTTTCTACGCTGGCGGCAATGATTCGCAGGACACGGCGGACAAGATTTCCAAGCTGGCCGCTGAGCGGGGATACGCTTTGCGGGTCATTGGTATTCCCAAGACAATTGATAATGATCTGATCACTACCGACCACACTCCCGGCTATGGAAGTGTGATCAAGTATGTCGCTAGTACGGTTAAGGAAATTGCCTGCGATAATGCCTCCATGGGGCGTCACGATTTAGTTCAGATTGTCGAAGTCATGGGTCGCAGCGCCGGCTGGATTGCCGCTGGTGCCGCCTTGGCCAAGCGCCGTGATGATCCTTCTGCCGCGCCGCACTTAATTTATTTGCCGGAAGTCCCCTTTACTCCGGAGAAATTTATCGCCGACGTGCAGCATGTTCTGCAAAAGGAGAACTACTGTGTAGTCGTGGTTGGAGAAGGTCTGGTTGACCCGGACGGCAACTTCGTCTCAACGGACTCTTCTGGATCTGATGCTTTTGGTCATTCTCAACTTGGCGGCGCAGGGGATTATCTCCGCCGTTTAGTGGAAGAGTCTCTGCAGATCAAGTCCCGCTCGGTCAAGCTGGGCATGGCACAGCGCGCAGCGGTGCATTGCTCCTCACTGACGGATAACGAAGAAGCCTTCCTTGCCGGTCAGGCGGCAGTGCAAGCTGCAGTAGCCGGCGAAACAGACAAGATGGTTACCCTCGTCCGTGGCGAAGGTGATAATTATACTTGTGAGACGAGCCTCGCCCCGCTTTCCGAGATTGCCAACGGCGTGAAGAAACTTCCCGAAGGGTGGATTAATGAAGACGGCGTCACGATGAGCTATCAGTTCTACAAATACGCCCTACCTCTGATTCAGGGTGAAGTCGAAGTCCCCTTTGAAAACGGAGTGCCGATCCTCGCTCAACTGAATTGTGAAAAGGTGCAGCGCCAGTTGGCACCCCATGCTTTCGAATAGGCGGACTCCGCAACTTGCTTGCGGTTGCGGATTAAGGAAACCTAAAACTTCTACCGGCGCTGGCTGGGCGTAAATCGCTTAGTCTGCGTCGTAGATTTTTACGGACTTCCAAGCGGGCTTGAACTGCTCGAGGAAACCCGTGTGCAGCGGATCCACCTGATAAGCGTCATGTGCGGCCATATCAGCGAGCAGTACGGTTAAGCAGTAGTCATAGCTGGTATCGATTACCGGGCGGGCGGGTGTTTCTGCCGGTGTACCGATGTAAACAGCCTCCGCTGCGGCAATGCCCTGGAGCGATTCGAGGCCTGCGAGAAAGGCTGCCCGCTGGGCTTCATCGAGTTCATCTTTCAGCCAAAAAAGTACGGTGTGTACGAGCATGGTAATTTTTTGTTTAGAGGTGTCCTTCGATGATCGCCCGGAGTTCTGCATGGTTGCGGGCTACCGGAAGTTCCGGCCTTTCCACGACGAGGCGTTCCGGCGGACAGAAGAGCGAACAGTTGTCCGCCTCATCAATCATAGTCAGGTCGTTGTAGGAATCTCCCGCCGCAAAAGTTTCAAAATTCAGAGCCTTGAAGGCAGCTACCGCTTTACGTTTATGGTCGGGCAGTCGCAGTCGATAGTCGGCAATGCGGCCGCTTTCATCGATCACGAGATCATGGCAGAATAATGTGGGATTCCCCAGTTTGGCCATGAGCGGCCCGGCGAATTGGCTAAAGGTGTCGGAGAGAATAACGAGTCGAGTTTGCGCAGTGGCCCATTCGACGAATTCTTTGGCGCCGGGCAGCGGATCCAGTGTCGCGATGACCGCTTCAATGTCGGCCAGCTTGAAGCCCTCGCGGTCGAGAATATCCAGACGATAGCGCATCAGGGTATCGTAGCAGGGTTCGTCCCGAGTCGTGCGCTTAAGCGCTTCGATGCCGGTCTTTTCGGCAAAGGCAATCCAGATTTCGGGGATCAGTACCCCCTCCAAGTCGAGGCAAAGGATGTTCATGCCGTCAAAAGCGCGGCAAAATCCCGCTGAGTCAATCCTGCAATGGCGCTTAATCGTTCGCCGGAGGAAACTCTGTGAGGATTTGGCTGACCGCGGTCTGGACCTCTCCTTCGTTGGGTGCCGAGTGCCCCAGTCTGCGCGAGGTAGCGCCCCGCCAGGCTAATTGACCGGATTGCGTATCAATGACATCAAGAATGAGCGTGCCTTCTTCGTATTCATCGATTGAAACCGGAGCATAGCTGCTCCAGCCGCCGCTTTTCCAGCCATGCCGGTAATAGCCACCGGCAAGCCCAAGATCTTGCATCTCAGTGCGTTTTTCGGTCGTCGTAAAAAATGCAATTCGGCAGTCCGGACTGTTTTCGTCCGGCCGGAGCCCGCGTTCCTGCAAACTCTGGTGGATAGCCTGTACTACCCGGCGGTCGACAATTTCGGTGAGTGAGAGGTGTTGCCCGGCAGACCGCTCCTCCCGCGGTACGATAGAATAGCTTTCGTAATTGCGCATCTGCTCCAGAAGGGTCCGGTCATAGTCAACCGTCGAAGGCGTTGAGCAAGCGCTGAAAAATAGTAACGAGAGCAGAGCGGTTACCGAGTGAATGAAGAGCTTCATGAATATAAATGAGTTCATTTTCATACTTATTGCAAATTGTTTGCGCGCAGGTTTGACCCGGTTCCCGGCATCTGTCTGCCTGCAGTTATGGGTGTGTACAGCACAACTTTGCAGATCCGTACTTCCGGTCGAGGCATGCACGAGTTCACTTCGGATGTAGTGGCTGGCTTACGGACGTCTGGCCTGCGTGAGGGTACCGTTACCACCTTCTGTCGCCACACCAGTTGTAGCCTCGTTATCATGGAAAACGCCGACCCGTCCGCGCGCGCGGATTTGGAGCGATTTATGGAGCGGCTTGCCCCGGAGGGAGATCCTCAATACACGCACACTCTGGAGGGGCCGGACGATATGCCCAGCCATATCCGGATGGCCCTAACCCGTACCTCTGAGGTTATTCCGTTCGTCGATGGGCGGCTCTGTCTAGGCACCTGGCAGGGACTCTTTTTATGGGAACATCGTGCCCGTCCGCATAATCGCAGTATTGTGCTCAGCTACATAGGGCAGTCATAAAGACTGCCGGGTCTCTTACATAGCAAAGCGAAGCAGCTCTTCTACAGGCGGTACGTCTTTAATAATCTGACTCGGTTCCGGCCCGACTCCAATGTAGCGGAGATTGGGCATCTTGGCCGGCTTGTTGTCACCGTGGTGGGCTACTTCGATCAGTGCCTGAAGAATGGTCGCTACATAGGTGACCGCTTCGGGGGGCAGATCGGCAAAGTGACGGACTCCGGAGATGTCCTGATTCCAGCCGGGCACTTCCTGATAGACGGGTTGGAGGGTGCGGCGATAGGCGTCGTTGCGTGGCACGTGGTAGAGCGTGCAGCCCTGAGGATCGGTGTAGGCAGTACAGATACGGAGCGAGCCCTGCCAATCCTCACCCTGAGTCAGGGCATCGAGTTTGTTCAAGACAAGGTCTTGAAAGCCACCGTAGCGAAGGGCGTCACCCTTTTCCACCGCATCGCACCAACCGACCATTCGTTGGCGTCCGGTGGTCGCGCCAAACTCGATCTTTTGGAGCCGTTGACCGAGCGGGTGATCCTTTTCGAATTGGGTAATGAAGGCGTGGGTGCCGACCTTGGTATCGTAGGCCTTGCAGCAGCCGATATTGTGTACCGGCTGGGCAGGGATTCCGGCAGACTGGAAGAACTCGGGCGTAAAGGTATGCGATGCGGTGACATTAGGCGGAAAGCCATGACGCTTATCCAGCCAGTAAGCCTGCCCGAATTCGCCGATGATGTAGCGTCCTTTATCCAGTTCACGAAGGGTCAGTTCCCGCACATCCGTAATCTGTTCAGACAGTTTTTGTCCGGCGGCCCAGTAGACCTCAATCAATGCCTCTGCGTCGATCGAGAAGGGGGCGGCTCCGGCGAAACGGGTAAAGTCGAACTCGGCGGCTTCGCAGCGACCGGTGTCGATCAGTTCCTGGTTGGCCCGGGTCTCCGCCTGAGTCAGGGTATCAAAGAGGCTCGGCCAGCGCTCGGGAGCGACCCGGCAGACGTGCTCAATGATCCGTTCGGCACGGTTAATCCGCTCTCGGACTTTATCGACATATTGATCCTTTTCGCCGAGGAAATCAGCGTAGTGGATTTGAAACTGGCCGACTTCATCGAGGTAGGCAGGGGTGATGCCGCGCCCGGTCGAGCCGCGGGGTTCGCTTTGCAGGACATGGACCCGGTAGTCTTCCCAGGCGAGGTCGAGGAGACGGTGGACGGGGTCGGAGACAAGACAGCGCTCGTCGATCGCGAGGCGGCGGAGCGCTTCGTGGCCGTGGTGTTCGGCATAGGCACATTCCCAGAGAAATTTCCGGGGATCGGCCACAACGCCGCAGCCGATCGGGAGATAAGAGACATGGGGATCCGCCACACCACCGGGCAGAAGGTTGAGCTTGAGTCCGGCCACGGTATGTCCGGAGTTGGCCCCGCCGTTGACTTTCATGACAGCGGCCACGGCGTCTTCCCGGCCAGTGGCTTCGCGCAGTTCCTGAACGACCTCGAGGATGACCCGGCCCTTGCCTTCGTCGCCGGTGGAGATTCCCGTATCGGCAATCAGTTGTGAAGTAAATTGAGTGAGCATTTGGTTTAGCTAGGAAATGGTTAGGACTCCGTATTTGGCAAAGACAGAATCGCCTGTAATGACGGGTGCACCCTTGGACATAGCGGTTGCAATGATTAAACGGTCAAATGGATCCATGTGAATATTGGGAAGTTCAGTCCGCGCGGCGTTGCAGCGGATTATTTCCGGTCCATTATTTGCCGGATTCGCCGGAGATCTCGCTGGTCTTGACGGTGATGACATCGTGCGGGGCGGATTCTTTTTGTCCGGCGGGGCTGACCCGGATGTAGCGGGCTTTTTTGCGAAGTTCGGGTAGGGTGGGTGCGCCGAGGTAGCCCATGCCGGATTGGATGCCGCCGACCAGTTCGCGAAGGACTCCGGAGAGGGAACCGGCGGATTCTTTGAGGGCTTCAATGCCTTCGGCGGCCGCTTTGGAAGAGACGTCTTTGCGGGAGTGTCCATAGCGAGCGGCGGAGCCTTCTTTCATTGCCGCGCTGCTTCCCATTCCGCGGTATTGTTTGTAGAGCTTCCCGTTGATTTCAATAATTTGCCCGGGCGCTTCGTTGCAGCCGGCGAGGAGGCTGCCGCAGAGGACCGCATCGGCGAGTGTTAGGGCTTTGACGATATCTCCGGACTTGGCGATGCCACCGTCGGCAAGGATCGAGACGTTCTTTTCGCGAGCGGCTTGGGCGGCAGCATAGAGAGCGGTCATCTGAGGGATGCCGACGCCGGCGACGATCCGGGTGGTGCAGATCGAGCCGGGACCCTGACCGATTTTAATTGTGTCAGCTCCGGCATCGGCGAGGAAGGCGACTCCCTCGGCACTGGTTACATTGCCGGCGATGAGGGTCAGTTCCGGAAATTGGGAGCGCAGGAGTGTTAGGGCATCCCCCACACCCTTGGAAAAGCCATGAGCGGTGGATACAGCGACCGCGTCGACGCCTTCGTCAACGAGGTGGCCGACGTGCTGGACAATACGATCCGCATCGAGAGCACCTTCGGCGGTGCGATGGGTGGCTATGGCTGCTCCGCAGCGCAGGCGGAAGTCGTCATCGCGTGCCGGCTTGAGGGATTGCTGCGCTTCGGCCTCGATCCGCTCGATATCGCTCAGAGTGAACAGCCCGCGGAGGCGATCTTGAGCATCCACAACCAGCAACTTATGAATCCCTAAATGCTCAGTAAAAAAGCGGTCGGCGGTCTTGATCGGGTCGTTGATGATTTCTTTTTCGTCGAGGGTGTAGACCTGGTCACGCGGAGTCATGGCTTCGGAAACCAGACGGTCGGCATAGCGCGGTTTAACAACCCGCCCCGGGAGGAGGCCAAGGAGTTTGTTCTCTTCATCGACGACAGGGAAGGTGCTGAATCCAAAGCCCCGCTCGTTGATATAGTCGATGACTTCCGCAATAGATTGATTCGGGCCGACTTTGATCGGCTCCTGAATAAAGCCGTGGATGTGGTTCTTCACCCGGGCCACTTCCTTGATCTGCTTCTCGTCGCTCATGTTGTAGTGAATCAAGCCGAGACCGCCATTGAGCGCCATCTGGATGGCCATCCGTGCTTCAGTCACGGTGTCCATGTCGGACGAGAGGATGGGAATCTGTAGCTCGAGGGATTCCGAGAGGCGGGTGACGAGGCTGGTCTGGCTCGGTAGGGTCTCGGAATAGAGAGTGGCCAGCGAGATGTCGTCGTAGGTCAGGCCGGTGGGCAGGTTGGCCGGAAAGAACTCATTGGCCGGGAGGTAAAACTCCTTCATGCGAGAGGCTGCGTCTGCTTTCATCTTTCGACTCCATCAAAAGATTGTCTTTTCTCAAGGAGAAAGAACAGTTTTGTGCATGACTTCTCCGCAGATATCTTTTCGGCCTTATCGGCGCACTTTCACAAATGCGCTGCGGACGAGTCGTGGGGCATGGTCTGTACGGGAGGGTTTTCTCCTGCGGGTGGAGGCGGCCGGTCGGATTGGTTATGGTGAGGTGGCGCCGATTCCGGAGTTTGGCAGTGAGACGGTGGAGGCCGCTCGTTCGTTTTTGCAGTCGCTCGCAGCCGATCCTTCGCAGCCGGTGCCGGAGGCGCTGCCTTGTTGTGCGTTCGCCCTGAGTCGTGCACTGCCTACAAAGGAATCTGTCATGCGGGAGTACGCGGTGGCCGGTTTGCTTCCGGCGGGAGAGGAAGCGGTGGCCGTGGCTGCTGAAAAGACAGGACTCGGCTATCGAACGCTGAAGTGGAAAGTTGGGGTGGAGGCTCCGGAGAACGAACAGGCTATTTTGGAAAAGATCTGCCAAACATTACCGGAGGGAGTCGAGCTACGGTTGGATGCCAACGGCGCTTGGACGGAGGCGGTTCTGGGGGACTGGTTGGATTTCCTACAAGCCTTTCGGGGGCGGATTGAGTTTATCGAGCAACCTTTGCCGGTGGGGATGGAGCGGAGGATGGCCGCCTGTTCTGACGGGTCGGGGATCGCATTGGCACTGGATGAGTCAATGAACGGGCCGGAGGCTACGAAATGGCTGGATGAGTGGACCGGGCCGCTAGTGATCAAGCCGCTTCTCATGGGGGATTGCCAAAGCCTGCTCGATCGGCTGCAGCCGGTGGCTTCGCGAGTTGTGCTCTCTTCGGTCTTTGAAACCGGCGTGGGGCTGGACAATGCCTTGTGTCTGGCGGATGCGCTTCAAGGGATGAATCACGCGATCGGGTTTGATACGATAAACTTTTCAGACAATCTATCGGGAAGAAAGTCTTCCGCGTTTTTGCGGGCGAGTGAACGCTTACAGTTAGATCCGGAAGAGTTATGGAAACGCCTCTAAAAATGGATGTAAAGGATGTACAGCGCGACTGGATCGTGGGTTTTTCCGGTGAGGCGTTTTCTGCTTTGGTGCGTGAGCAGGCTGCTCGTTTCGCAGCAAATGATGCGGTTGCTGAGCGGGGGGTCTTATTGGCAGAGAGTGATCCGATTCGATTTTCTACGGCGTTCTTTGCGGGGCTCTCTCTGGGAGTGCCACTGATTCTGGCAAATCCGAAGTGGGGCAGTGCAGAGTGGGCGGCGCTTTCCGGCTTGGTCAATCCGGCAATGATTGTTGGCAACATGCCCATGGACACGACAACAAGGGAGGGCGTGCACCATCCGTTACCGGGCCAAATTTTAATCCCCACGGGAGGGACTACCGGTGGTGTCAAACTGGCGATTCACGATTGGGCCAGCCTGCTCGCCGCCACCCGGGGGCTGCATGATTTTCTCGGAGGGGATCCGATTCACTCCAGTTGTTTGCTGCCGCTCCATCATGTCAGTGGATTGATGCAGTTGGTGCGTGCCTTTTCCACGGGTGGGCAGATCCGTTTTGATGAGGCAGTGACGGCAGGTTATTGTGTGTCACTCGTACCGACTCAGCTGCAGCGGAGCTTGTCGGATGCCGCTGCGGTGGAACGCTTGCGTGTCGCCCGTGCAGTATTTGTTGGCGGTGCGGCCCTACCGGAGGCGCTGGCTGCTGAGGCACGGAAGGCACATCTACCAATCGTCCAAGTGTATGGGATGACGGAAACCGCAGCGATGATCGCGGCTGTCCCGGCGGAGGATTTTCTCAACAGGGATGCCCCCGGAGCTGCTCCGCTGGGCGAGGCAAAGATCGGCGTGGATTCCGATGGAGGCATCCGTGTCCGGACTCCAGCCTTGTTCCAGGGGTATCACGGACGGGAGCCAATCGATTTAGCTGAAGGCTTTTGCACCGGTGACCGCGGCTATTTGGACGAGCGGGGAGGCCTGCATGTGCTTGGGCGAATGGATCGCTTGATCAATACCGGCGGTGAGAAGGTCGATCCCGCAGAAGTGGAGCAGGCCCTGCTTCAGATCGAGGCGATCGAAGCGGCGCAGGTCGTTGGCGAGCCGGATGAAGAGTGGGGCGAAGTCGTTGTCGCCTACCTTCAAAGCCAAAGCAGTCTGGATACGGAGAACATCCGCCAGCGACTGAAAGAAGTACTGAGTCCCCACAAGGTGCCGAAGCGCTTTAAGCAAGTGGATGCCATCAGCGCTTGTCAGGCGAAGAGCGTGGGCTAGTTTGTCTGAATGGATAAGGCAGATATTGTTGGGGTATTGGAAGAGATTGCCGTATTGCTCGAGCTGAAGGGGGAGAATCCTTTCAAGATCCGGGCGTATGCCAGCGGTGCGCGTGCATTGGAGACGATGGAGGCGGATCTTGCTGTGTTGATTGCCGAGGGCCAACTGGGCTCGATGAAGGGGATCGGCAGTGCGCTGGTGGATAAGATCGAGACGCTTCATGCCTCCGGCGAATTACCTTTTTATGACAAGCTGAAGGCTTCAATTGCGCCGGGCCTGATTGAGATGCTGGAGATTCCGGGTCTGGGGGGGAAGAAGGTGAAGCGATTGCACGACGCTCTGGAGGTGGAGAGTGTTGCGGCTTTGAAAGCGGCTTGCGAGGCCGGTCGCGTGGCTGGCTTGCAGGGCTTCGGGGCGAAGTCGGAGGCAAAGATTTTGAGTGGTATTGAGAATCGTGCGGCCTATGCGAAGCGGCATCTCTGGTGGATGGCAAACGAGCGTGCCGTGCCGATTCTCGAGGGGCTGCGCAGGTTGTCCGGGGTGGAGCGCGCGGAGGTGGCAGGGAGCTTGCGGCGTTTGATGGAAACGGTGGGGGATCTGGATTTTATTGTGGCGTCGAAAGAGCCGGAGCCGGTGATGGATTGGTTTACCGGCTTGCCGGAAGTGAGGGAGGTCACAGCGAAGGGGCAGACGAAATCGAGTGTGCGATTTGAGTCGGGTCTACAGGCAGACTTGCGTGTGGTGCCGCCGGAGCAGTTTGCTTTTGCTTTGCATCATTTCACGGGATCGAAGGAGCACAACGTAGCGATGCGTCAGCGGGCATTAGCAGCGGGCTATAGTCTGAGTGAGTGGGGATTGACGAAGAAGGATGAGGCGGAGCCAGCTGCTTTGGGCATTTCCACGGAGAAAGATTTATTTGCATTTCTGGGTTTGCCGGAGATTCCGCCGGAGTTGCGGGAGGGCCTGGGTGAGCTGGAGATTACAGAGGTGCCGTCATTATTGGATGCGGGCGCGATCCGTGGAGTTTTTCACAATCATACAAATGCTTCGGACGGGCGGGCGACGATTGAAGAGATGGCCGCCGCCGCTGCAGCGCTGGGTTTCGAGTACCTCGGGCTAGCGGATCATTCGAAGAGCAGTGTGCAGGCGAACGGCCTGAATGACGCCCGGGTCCTGAAGATGGTGGAGAGCATTCGGGCGTTCAATGAATCGGGCCAGTCGTCGGTTCATGTCTTTGCCGGGATTGAGTGTGACATCCTGCCGGACGGTTCGCTTGATCTGGAAGATGCAACATTGGCTGCGCTGGATTATGCGGTGATGTCGGTGCACTCGGCCTTCAGTCAACCGGAAGGGGAGATGACGGCACGGGTGATCCGGGCCATCGAACATCCGGCCACGACGATGCTGGGACATCCTACGGGTCGCCTTTTGCTGCGGCGTGAGCCGTACCGGATTGATCTGGAGAAGGTGATCGACGCGGCCATTGCCAACAAAGTAATTATTGAGATCAACGCGAATCCGCAGCGTCTGGATATGGATTGGCGACACTGGCGACGGGCGGCGGAGCGCGGATTGGTCTGCGCGATCAACCCGGATGCCCACCAGACCTCCGGACTGGGTTATTTCCACGCCGGGGTGAATATTGCCCGAAAGGGTTGGCTCGCTCCCGCGCAGGTATTGAATACCCGTTCGGCGAAGGCTGTAAAAGAGTGGTTTGGCGGCTGAAACAGGTCGATTTGAGAAGTCGAAGTTGTACTTGAAAAATGTTTCAGGGGGTACATTATATTTCACTCTCAGTACTACCTTAATTGTCCGGTCGCTTTTTAGCGTACCCCACCGGTTGATTCATTTCAGGTTTCTTTGCCGAATGTTGAACAACACGATATTGTGGGTTTATTCCGGGCTTTTCATCGGAGCTCTCGGGTTTGCTTGGTATGTCTGTAAGCGAAAGACGGAAGCGATTCGGCGTCAGTTTGACGTTGAGGGGCGGGAGGAAAGACTGAAGGCGAATGAGACGCGCAGCGGTCTGGAACTGGCGCTCAAGGACCGGGAGGCGGAATTGGAGCGGGAGATGCTGAGTCGCCGAAAAGAGCTGGATAGTGAGGCGCGGGATTTAGCACATTTAGAAGAGCGTATAGAAAAGGACCGATTGGTGGTCTCTCAGAAAGAGAAGGATTTGGACGATCGCGAGGCTGATTTGGAAGCGGCCGCTCATGAAGCGGAGAAAGTACGCCGTCTCTATAAACTGAAACTCTACCACATTTCGCAGATGGACGAAGAGGCGGCCCGCAGGCAAGTCCTGCATGGTGCTGAGCAGGATTGCCGCGAGGAGATCCAGGATCGGCGCCGAGAGTTGCTCGGGCGCTCGGATGCAGAGATGATGGAAGAGGCGAAACGAATCCTTCTGGCCTCGATGCAGCGAATTACGGCTAAGCCGATGAATGACGCAACCGCCACAGTGGTGGCTCTACCGAGTGAAGAAATGAAGGGGCGTATCATTGGCCGGGAAGGGCGAAATATCCGAACTTTTGAACATAGTACGGGGACGACTTTGATGATCGACGAGGCGCCGGACTCGGTTTTGGTTTCGAGTTTTGATCCGGTGCGTCGCGAAATTGCCCGGCTGGCTCTGGAGGCACTTGTGCGGGATGGGCGAATCCACCCGGCCAATATCGAAGCAGCGGTGACTCAGGCAGAGGAGGATATGTCGGCCAGTATTTACGAGCATGGTGAGTCTGCCTTGCGGGAGCTGCGTTTGAGCAAAGTACATCCGGAGGTTGTCGGTGTGTTGGGTAAATTACATTACCGCCTGTCGAACAGTCAGAACACGCTGGCTCATTCTGTAGAGGTCGGGCACCTTTGTGGGCTGATTGCCGCCGAGATTGGGCTGGATACGGAGTTGGCGAAACGCGCAGGCCTCTTTCATGATATTGGAAAATCATTAAATGAAGAGCACGGCGGCAGTCACGCCATTGCGGGGTCTAATTTAATAAAGCAGCACGGGGAAGATGCCCGGGTGGTCAATGCCGTTGCCGCGCATCACCAGGAGGTGCCGGCAGAAAGTGCATTTGCCGGTTTGGTTATGGTGGCGGACTCGTTATCGGCCGCGCGCCCAGGAGCACGTGCCTCTTCGATGGATGGTTTTATTGAGCGCGTACGGAGCATTGAAGAGATTGCTCTAGAGCAAAAAGGAGTGATCGATGCCTATGCCATACAGGCAGGTCGCGAGGTGCGGGTCATCGTCGAGCCGGATAAGATTGACGAAGAGAATGCCCGTTCGCTGGCACGGAACATTCGTACCCGGATTGAAAATGAGCTGAGCTACCCCGGCTCCATTGAAATAACGGTGATCCGCGAGCAGCGTTTTCAGGAAACTGCGGTGTAGCGGGGCCCTACCTGCGCTGAGCGAGTAAATAAAGCAACCAGCCGAGGCTGGATACGAAAGCAGCCACATAGGTGTACGCTGCTGCGTCGAGCGTTTTATTGACACCCTCAAGCTCGTCTACTTCGACGATGCCGAGGTTAACCAATTGTGCTTTGGCTCGCTTGCTGGCATCGAACTCTACAGGTAGCGTGACTAACTGGAATACAGTCAAAACGAGATAAATGAAAATACCGAGCATGAGAAACATGCCGGAACGCGGGCCCATCAGGAAAAGGCTGCCCATGATATAAATAGGGAGTAATTGAGAAGCAAATCCGGTAATGGGCACGAGCGCCATGCGCAGGTTGAGCGGAGCGTAGGCTTGCTTGTGTTGGATGGCGTGACCGGCTTCATGAGCGGCTACTCCCAGTGCGGCCAAACTCGTGCCACGGTAGTTTTCCTCACTCAGCGCGAGTCGTTTGTTGTTTGGGTCATAGTGGTCCGTCAGTGTACCCTGGCACTGGACAATTTCCACATCAGTAATACCAGCGCTGGACATAACCGCCTGTGCCGCTTCAAATCCGGTGATGCGACCGCGGGAGGGAACCCGGACGTACTTTGCATAGGTGCCCTTGACTTTCATCTGTGCCCAAAGGCCGACGAGTAACGGTACAATAATTAGAAATAGGAAGTTCATCGCAGTAAAATCGGTTAGAAAAATAAAACTATACTGTTTATGAAGCAAATTTTGTTCCTTTGGCAAGCGAGTCTATTCCAAGTTTTTTCTGACTTATTTTTCAGACCACGCCTTGGTTGCATGCAGGGCCCGTCGCCAACCGTCGCTCAGAGTGTCCGCCTGGTCTGCTGAAATCATTGGTTCAAAGCGCTTTTCGACGCGCCACTGTTGCACTAGGGTGGATGGATCTTTCCAGAATCCTGTGGTGAGCCCTGCGAGGTAGGCAACTCCGAGCGCAGTGGTCTCGGTGATTTCGGGCCGGAGTACGGGGACTTGCATAAGGTTTGACTGGAATTGCATAAGGAAGTCGTTCCGCGATGCGCCGCCGTCTACGCGCAATTCGGCGAGGGGGATACCATGATCCGCATCCATTGCGCGGAGCACGTCGGCAGATTGGAAAGCGATGGCCTCGAGTGCTGCTCGTACGAGGTGTGCCGCGCTGGTGCCGCGAGTGATTCCACAAAGAGTGCCACGTGCCTCCGGATCCCAGTGAGGGGCACCCAGTCCGGAGAATGCCGGAACTATGTGGATGCCTCCGGAGTCGGGTACGGACTGCGCCAAGGCGGCACTTTGGCTGGCATCTTTGAGCAGGCCAAGCGAGTCGCGCAGCCACTGGATGACTGCACCGCCGATAAAGACGCTACCTTCTGTTGCGTAGGCAAGATGGTCACTTGTTGTGCAGGCCAGGGTCGTTAGTAGGTTGTGACGGGATGGGCTTGGCTTTGATCCGATCGGACGAAGGAGGAAGCATCCGGTGCCGTAGGTATTTTTTGCCTGTCCCGGGGCAAAACAGGCTTGGCCAAAAAGGGCGGCTTGCTGGTCGCCTGCCATGGCCGCTACGGGGATGCCTTCGAGCCCGGCCCGGGCCGCTTCCCCGAAGAAATGGCCGGAGGGATGAACCTCGGGGAGTACCGTTTCGGGGATGTTCAGGATGGAGAGTAGTTCAGCATCCCATTGGCCGTCGTGTATATTGTAGAGTAGGGTACGACTGGCGTTGGTTGAATCGGTTTTATGGATTCGTCCGCGAGTCAGATTCCATAGGATCCAGCTATCGATTGTGCCGAAGGCAATTTCGCCGCGCTCGGCTTGTGCTCGAGCCCCGGGTACGTTGTCGAGTAGCCACTTTAGCTTGGTGCCGGAGAAGTAGGGGTCCAGCCGGAGACCGGTCTTTTCTTGGAATTTTGCTTCCAGTCCGGCGGATCTGAGGTTTTGGCAGATTCCGGCTGTGCGTCTGTCCTGCCAGACGATCGCCCGGTGTAGGGGTTGTCCGGTGGTACGATGCCAGAGCACGGTCGTCTCCCGCTGGTTGGCAATTCCGATGGCGGCGATGTCCTCAGCATCCATCTGGTTGCGTGAAAGGACTTCTACGGCGACCGCACTTTGCGTGGCCCAGATTTGATTGGCATCGTGTTCGACCCAGCCGTCCTCCGGGAAATGCTGACTGAACTCACGTTGCTCGATTCCAATTTGGTGGCCTTCCCGATCAAATAGGAGTGCTCGTGAGCTAGTGGTGCCTTGGTCCAGGGCGAGTATATAGTCTCGGGGCATATGGTTTCTTTGAGGGATTGTTAATCCTCCAGTCCGGACCACCAGTCTTCATTTTGACGTAGTTGTTCCGGAGTGTGACCCTCCTCGCGCAATTCGCGCAGGGAGAGGGATCTATGGCGCTTGGCCAGACGTTGCCCATCAGGGTCACAGAGTAGAGGCGTGTGGTAGAATTGGGGTGGCGGATAGCCAAGAGCCTGGTAGAGGAGTATTTGCCGAGCGGTGGAGATGAGAAGATCTTCACCGCGTACGACCTCGCTTATTTGCATGGCATGGTCGTCGACAACGACGGCGAGTTCATAGGCCGGCGCACCGTCCTTTCTCCAGATAAGAAAGTCGCCAAAGTCTTGCATGGCAGTGAAGGCGCAGGGGCCGAGGCGCCCGTCGTCGAAGACGATTTCTCGGGCAGTGGGCACACGGAAACGCCAATTGGTTGCGCCGGGTTCTTCAGCGTCTTGCCCGGCTCCGACCGGCGGGCGCCAAGTTTCTGGGTAGAGTGGCTCGTCCATCGCTTCGGCCTCATGGGGAGCCAGAGTCGCTTGGGCTACATCTTTTCGGGTTTTATCGCAGGGATAAATGTGACCGGAGTCTTTCAGTTGTCTCCATGCCTGAAGGAAAAAATCCGTGCGCTGGCTTTGGTTGTAAGGAGCACAGGGGCCGCTCATGTCTGGGCCTTCTTCCCATTGGCAGCCAAACCACCGGAGGTCTTCCATCGCGGCTTCGGCATATTTAGCTTTGCAGCGTTGCCGGTCGATATCCTCATTGCGGTACAAGAGTTGTCCGCCTGCTTCGCGGGCCCGCTCCATAGCGATCCAAAAGGTTCGGGCATGGCCGAGGTGCAGGTGACCGGTCGGGGTAGGCGCAATACGACCGCGGTAAATTTGAGACATGCGTCTATCTAATGCCGAGAGGCCAGAGAGTGCAAGCAGGCTTTCTTTGATCCAGATCAGTTAGCTGGATTTTCTGCATCTGCATCCGTGGGCGTTTCTTCGACTCCAGTTGCCTTCGGCAAGACGGAGTCCATCGACTCGAGCATCGGAATGGCCGCAGCGGCCGTGAGCCCGCCAAGGAAGGCGGCGGGCAGAAGCATTGTCGCCTGTTTGATCGAGTAGGCGGCGTAGTTATGCGTTATCAAGACGTCCTTTTCATAGCAGGTGGCGCTTATGGCCGGTTTGAGAAAGTCTCCGATAAAGAGATCCAGAGTTTTTTCCATAGCCGGCAGATAGGGCCCCAGTTCTGGACTGTTCAGGCGAATCGCCTGGAGTAATGAATGGATATCAAAGGCGCTCGTGTAGGTGAAATTGAGTGCTTCTGTGGGCAGGTATTGGGCGAGTCTTCGAAAGTCATCGGTCTCGCTGAGGCGGGGGCCCGAGCTGTCGGGTCCCCAGTCGGCATGCGTATAAAGCGTGAATGAATCCGGCTCGTTGGAGGTCTCCATATAAAGGCCGTAACCAGGCAGGGGCAGAAGGCTGCTCAAATCTGCCTGCACGCCATTCTCCGTCTGGTGGTAGACGAACTGCATGGCATCGGCAAGTGGCTTGAGCCGATCGGCCAGTGTCGCGGCACCCTCAATACGCAACCATACTTTGATCGTTGAGTTGAAAGTATCATCCATTTCTTCCTGCCAGAAGATATGCCATTTGCCGGAGAGTGTATCAATCAGTGCAGAATATCTGAGATTAGTTCCGGGGAGGGTCTCTTCGAGTTTGGCATTGGCAAGGATTTCTCCCACGGGGCCCATGAATTGCGTCATGAGGGTGACGACGACGTCTTTCAGGGCATCCAGTTGTAGGTTGCCGGTATAGGCACCGGTGGCATCAGCCGGAGCCAGTTCTGCCGCGGTAAAGGTGGCAATGGCTTTACTGGGATCTCCATAGATCCGGAGAAGTCCTTCGGGTTCGCCATTTTGCAGCGAGAGCGCAAACCGATTGGCGTGGATGCCATCGGCTAGCGGCTTGGAGCTGACACCGATTGCTTGAAGGCTGGAAAATCCGAGCGTTTCAAACAGTCGATGGAAATCCATTTGGACAAAGGCAAGCATCGGCTGATGGACGACCAATTCGGAGTAGATGCTGTTGAGTGCCTGGCCTAATTCATGGCCATCACCGGCAAAGTCAATAAACCCGAAGAAGGTGCCATCCGTATCCAGATGTGTGCTGATATCTTCAAAGGTTTCTGCCGGTACTCTGGGCAGTAGCGCAACAAGGCTAACCAGGGCAAGAGTGAGAGTGTAACGAAAGCTCCGCATGATTGTGTCGGGTTGTGAGTTAATGGACGAGCTTGTAGTCTCTGTAGGATTCGTCAGTAGCAGAGCACTGTCAATAATGCTTCGCCGTTGTTTGTCCTTGATTCTCAGCCAATTGCGCTCAGGGTGTGGCATTTCGTATTTATTCATGGACCCGGGTGATGATTTGGCCGGGCAATTAACAATCCGGATATGACCTTTAATACACTCGGGCTAGAGCCCAAAATTCTTTCGGCAATAGCCGATGCCGGCTATGAAACGCCCACTCCGATTCAGCAAGAGGCGATTCCGCAGATTCTTGCCGGTAACGATGTTATTGGTTCGGCGCAGACCGGCACCGGTAAGACGGCTGCTTTTGCCTTACCTTCCTTACAGTTGCTTGGGGCGCATCAGCCTGGAGCGGCTCCGCGTTGCCTGGTGCTGGGGCCGACACGTGAACTGGCGGCTCAGGTAAAGGAACAGTTTGAGAAGTACGGCAAGGCATCGCCTTTAAAATGTACGCTGGTACATGGAGGCGTGGGTTATGGACGTCAGCGGCAGGAACTGGCAGACGGTGCCGATGTGGTGATTGCTACGCCGGGACGCCTGCTCGATCATGTGCAGCAAAAGACGATGGATCTTGGTTCCATTGAGTTACTCATTCTTGACGAGGTGGATCGCATGTTGGACATGGGCTTCATTGATGACGTGAAGCGAATCATCCGCATGTGTGCGAACAAGAAGCGGCAGACTTTGTTGTTTTCGGCGACAGTTTCCGAAGAGATCAAGCGATTGATTGCCCGCAGCCTGAAGAATCCTGTAGTGGTGGCGATTAGTGTGAAGATTTCACCTGCGGAGACGGTCAAGCATGAGGTCTACCCGGTCGGCGCGATGCAGAAGTTTGATCTACTGGTGGCCTTAATCGATAGCATGGAGGTGGACAGTATGATCATTTTCTGCCGGATGAAGGTGGGCGCTGACCGAATCACGCGCTGGTTACAGCAGCAAGGGTACAGCGTGGCGGCGATGCATGCGGATTTGAATCAGAAGATGCGGACGCAGGCCTTGCAGGATTTCAAGGATGGTAAAATTAAGATTCTTGTGGCGACTGATATCGCTTCGCGTGGTTTGGATATCGCCAATGTTACGCACGTCATCAACTACGATGTGCCGGAGCATTCGGAAGATTATGTGCACCGGATTGGACGGACGGGGCGCGCGCAGCGGGAGGGCGATGCGGCGACAATTCTGGCACCGGATGAAGAGAGCAAGCTGGTAGCGATTGAGAAGTTTATCGACCAGCAGATTCCACAACGGCGTCTGGATGGTTTCAACTATCTCTATGAGCCACGTATTCGCGAGGCAGAAGCAAAGCCAAAACGATCTCGCCGCAATTCGTCGACTAGCCGTTTTGGGCGTCGTCGCTAGGCAGACGCGCTAACGAACGGTTCGCGCAAGACTTCGAGCTTGCCGCTTTCGATCTGGTAGATCCAGCTGTGTATCTGCAGTGGTTGCCCGTTTTCCCAAGCGGTGCGTACGATCTTGGATTGGGCCAGAAGATCGGCCTGAGCGAGTACATTGAGTTCGCAGAGGCGGTTAATTCGAGCGGTTTCTTCCAGACGCTCGAGTTCTTCAGAGTGCACCTTTGCCAGATCGACAATCGGGCGCACCCATTGGTTGACGCTTTCGTAGGGGCAGCCATTGAGGGCGGCTTGTACGCCGCCGCAACGGTAGTGCCCGCAGAGAACGATATTGGGTACTTTCAATGCCTCGACAGAATACTGTAGGACGGCTTGCAGGTTGGCATCGTTCTCGACGACAAGATTGGCGATGTTGCGATGGACAAAAATCTGCCCGGGGTCACTGCCGGTGATACGGCTCGGGGGAACACGACTATCGGAACAGCCAATCCAAAGAAAGCCGGGACTTTGCCCTTCTGCGCTTTTGGGAAAGAAGTCCGGAAAGTTGCTTTTTTGGGAGTTTGCCCAAGCGAGATTATTTTCCAGTAATATTGCTGGATTCATCATTTAGAAGTTGAACTGGTATTTGCCGAGTCGGCGGGCAATTTCTGTGGCGATGACCTTTTCTGCCTCTTCACCCGGGGCGGCGAAGGTGACGGAGAAGCGCACGAAGTTACCGCAGTCATCCCACGGTACAGTACTGATCAATTCATGGGTAATGAGCCATTGGCTGAAGGCTTCGCCGGAGTCAAATTCTGTTGTGCGGCCGTCGATCGTGGCTGACTTGGGGGCGGCAACATAGAGGAAGAAGCTGCCTTTCGGCTTTTTCGCTGAGAAGCCGTTGCGGTTGAGTGCATGGACCAGCAGGCCCATCCGCCGGGAGTATTTGGCAGAGATTTCCTCGGTGATGCCGGGTTTGGCTAAGGCGGCGGCGCCGGCCTTTTGGATGGCAAGAAACTGACCCGAGTCGGAGTTGTCTTTCATGTCGCCATAGGCTTTGACGATGAGTGGGTTGCCCACGACGAAGCCGATGCGCCAGCCCGTCATGTTGAAACTTTTGGAGAGTGAGTGCAGCTCAACCGCGACATCCTTGGCGCCCGGTACTTGAAAGATGGAAGTGGGCTGGCCCTCAAAGATGAGTGAAGCGTAGGCGGCATCCTGGATGATGATCAGGTTGTTGGCCTTGGCGAAGGCGACTGCTTTTTCGAGGAATTCGAGAGTGGCCGATGCGCCGGTAGGGTTATTCGGATAGTTGATTACGAGCACTTTGGCTTTGGCCAGAATGTCGGCGGGGATCGATTCGAGATCGGGTAGAAAATCGTTGGCTGCTTCAAGTGGCAGATTATGAACATGGCCGCCGTAGTACTTGGCGTGACTGCCCAAGACGGGATAACCCGGGACGGTCATCAATACATAGTCTCCCGGATTTATGAAACAGGCTGGAAGCATTGTGAGGACGGTCTTTGAACCGATCGAGTGAAGCACTTCGGTCTGCCAGTCGATATCAGCGACTCCAAAAACATCTTTCATATAGCGAGCGGCGGCTTCCTTGAAGTCGTCACCACCGTTATCGGCGTAGCCTCTGTTTTCCGGTTTGGCCGCCTCCTCCTGAAGCGTCTGAATAACCTCTGGATAGGCCATTTCATCGGGTTCGCCCACACCCATATCGATTAAGGCAACCTCAGGCTGCGCTTCCTGTGCGGCTTTTTTTGCACGTTTGATCTTCTCAAATTTATAAATGGCAGTCGACTTACCGTACTGGTTGCCGCCGATGCGTTCAGCGAAGAGTTCTTGAATATAGGGTTCACTCATGGATGCGATTTATAGTTTGATTTGAGGTTGTGGAAAAGGATCTCTTACTTAGTGTATGCGTTTTTTAAGAAGCTTATGCAGACGATTCAATCGATCAACGAAATGCAGTCGCACGCCATTAGCCTGCGCACAAATGGCTGTCTGATTGGTCTGGTGCCGACCATGGGTTGCCTGCATGAGGGACATTTATCTCTAATTGATATAGCACGGGAAAAAGCTGACAAAGTCATAGTCTCTATTTTTGTCAACCCCACCCAGTTTGGGCTGAATGAGGACTTTGACCGCTACCCACGTATTCTAAAGGAGGATTTAGCACTTTGTGAAGATCGTGGTGTGGACATTGTATTTAATCCGGACATTGCAGATGTCTACCCGAAAGGCTATTCTACCTATGTTAATGAGGAGCAGGTCAGCGCTGATTTATGCGGGGTTTCGCGTCCAAATCATTTTAGAGGAGTTGCTACGGTTTGCCTGAAGCTTTTTAACATTACCCGTCCGGATTATGCGGTCTTCGGCCAGAAGGATGCGCAACAATGTTCGATGGTGAAAAAAATGGCAGCTGATTTGAATCTACCTATTGAAGTCTTGGTCGGGCCGACTTTACGGGATGCAGACGGGTTGGCCACAAGTTCGCGGAACCGCTACCTGACGTCCTTGCAACGCTCGGATGCATTAACGATTCCGAACGCGCTGGAGGAGGGCAAAAAGTTGGTCGAGCAAGGCGTCCGCAATGTGGATCGTGTGGTTGCCGAAGTGACGCATCACCTTTCGCAATGCCGCCGGATCCGTGTCTTGTATGTGCGGGTGGTGGACCGGGAGACGATGGAGCCGGCGAGCGAGATTGAGTCTGGCAAGCATATCATTGTAACCGCAGCCTGGGTCGACCAAACCCGCCTGATTGATAATATAGCCCTTTAGTGCGCGTTATGGATACACGGTACGATGTCATCGTTGTGGGAAGCGGCATTGCTGGATTAAGCTTTGCCGTAAAAATGGCTGAGGCGGGTAAGCGTGTAGCGATCATAACCAAGAAAAATTCGGCTGAATCCAATACCAATTACGCGCAAGGGGGAATCGCCGCGGTTACTTCGAAGACCGATGATGTTGAGATGCATGTGGCGGATACATTGGAGGCGGGGGATGGCCTTTGTCATGAAGCGTCTGTTCGTGAGATTCTACGTGATGGACCGGAATGTATCGAAGAATTGGTCCAGCGCGGTGTTGCTTTTAGTCAATTAGAGGATGGCAGGGTTTCTCTTGGCAAGGAGGGCGGGCACTCAAAACGCCGCATATTGCACGTGCAGGATGTTACCGGAAAGGCGATCGAGGAAGCACTACTGGGAGCGGTCAATGAGCACCCGGGCATTACTGTGTTGGAGCATCATTTTGCGATCGAGTTGATTACCGCGGAAAAGCTGCGCCAGCGGGGCCTTGATGTCCCTGCGGAAAAGAACTGTGTCCTCGGTTTGTATGTCTTAAATAATCGCAGTGAGGAAGTGGAGACCTATACAACCGGAGTGGTGCTGCTGGCAACCGGTGGGATTGGTCAGGTCTATCAGTATACGACGAACCCTCCGATCGCCACAGGCGACGGCATTGCCATGGCTTACCGCGCCGGCGTCGAAGTGGTCAATATGGAGTTTATACAGTTTCACCCCACCGCGTTTTATTCTCCCGGCGGAGATCGTTTCTTAATCAGTGAAGCGGTGCGTGGAGAAGGGGCTATTTTAAGGAATCTGCGTGGCGAGGCCTTTATGTCAGGCTATGACGAGCGCGGTGATTTGGCTCCGAGAGATATTGTGGCCCGGGCGATCGATAGTGAGATGAAGCGCTCGGGTTCACGACATGTTTGGCTCGATGTGCGCCACTTGAGCGCAGCCTTCATGCAGGAAAGATTCCCGACAATTTCTCAGTACTGTACGAGTCAGGAAATTGATTTGGATACGGGGATGATACCGGTAGTACCGGCCGCCCATTATCTCTGTGGCGGCGTTAAAACTGAGCTGGACGGGTCGACTTCTCTTTCCGGTCTTTATGCCTGCGGGGAAGTCGCTTGCACCGGTTTGCATGGAGCTAATCGCCTGGCCAGTAATTCGCTGCTTGAGGCGGTTGTTATCGCTAAGCGTGCATCTCTCGCAGTTGCTTCTTTTTTAGCTGCTCGAGGCACCCGGGAAGAGGATTTGCCACCCTGGGTGGATGGAGACCTGCGCGACTCGGATGAGCGAGTCGTGCTGACCCATAACCGAGATGAATTACGTCAAACCTTATGGGACTATGTCAGCATCGTGCGAACCAATAAACGGCTGCAACGTGCCCGCACTCGCATTCGGAATCTCCAGCGCGAGATCGATGAGTATTATTGGAATTTCAAGGTTGATAGCGGTTTGCTGGAACTTCGTAATCTGATTGAGGTTGCGGGCTTGGTTGTGGAATGTGCTCTCCAGCGAGAGGAGAGCCGCGGCCTGCACTATTCTCTAGACTATCCGAAAAAGGAAGAGGCTCCGACCGATACCGCGGTACAGCTAGGGGATCCCTGTTTAGCGGATAGCCTAAGCTATGAATAAAGCGGAACGAGTGCAGTATATACGCCAGCATTTGGCAGAATTGTATCCAGATCCTCCGATACCTCTTGATCACAAGGATCCCTTTACTTTGTTGGTGGCGGTGCTCCTATCAGCCCAATGTACCGATGAGCGGGTGAACCGAATTACGCCCGGGCTTTTTGCTAGTGCGGATACTCCGGAGGCCATGTGCCGACTTTCTGTAGCGGAGATTCAGTCGATTATTCGTCCCTGTGGATTGGCCCCGATGAAAGCGAAGGGAATTGCCGGACTTTCCCGCATTCTGGTTGATCAATATGAGGGTGGTGTTCCGGCGGACATGAAGGCACTGGAAGCCATGCCGGGAGTGGGGCACAAGACGGCTTCTGTGGTTCTTGCGCAGGCCTTTGGTCGTCCGACGTTTCCTGTCGACACGCATATTCATCGTTTGGTACAGCGTTGGGGTTTGAGCTCCGGTAAAAATGTGGTTCAGACAGAGCGGGATTTGAAACGGCTATTTCCCGAGTCTAGTTGGAACGAGCTACACTTGCAGATTATTTTCTATGGACGTGAGTATTGCACCGCCCGCCGCTGCGATGGCACGGTCTGTCCAATGTGTCGCACTCTATATCCGAGTCGAAAGCGAGCAGTTGTGTTGAAGAAGCCATGAGTCGCAAGTATTGCTCGCGAGTAACCATGCAAAAGTCTAATCGGAGAATAAATAGGGCAATTAACTTATTTTTTAGGAATAAATACCTTATTTTGGAACTATATTCGTATGGTCGGTACTACAGTTACCGTCACTTAAGTGACAATTTATGTTAGTTAGGGTAGATTAGGTTAGCAATCAATCCGTCTCGTTTTGTAACGAGGCGGATTTTTTTCGATTATCCGAGCATTTATTGTCTACACTTCTTGCAATAGGCTTGCCGCACATCGCGTGGATTGGTTCTGTGTCTGTTTAGTCAAAGGGTAGTTCAATGCGTGAAAATCAGCCGAATCGTAAAGAGCGCGTCATCTTATGGATGGCATTGGCGACCTTATTGATTCTCGGAGTTTTTCTCGGGAGCATGATGTTGCAGACGCGTCGTGAATATCGCCATTTTATCGACCGCCGGGCCGGTTTGGAAAATCGTCTGGCACAGGCTCATAATGAGTTTCGTACAAAAGAAGCTTACTATGCACGATTGCTGGAAGACCCCGAGTTTCTTGAGCGCGTAGCTCGTGAGCGTTTGGGCTATTCTCGGCCAGATGAAGTTTTGTTTCGTTTTGATGATGAGCCCTGAAATAGTTTCCAGAGGAGTGATATGTAATCTATTTGTAACGTTGTGAGCGCTTACGTGATTGCAATGGGGTCGCACATGACTTGTCTTTTTCCGTATGACTAATAGGGATGACGTTGATAAAGTCCGTGTAGCATTTGAAGAGGCCGGGCAAGGCCAGGTTTTTCGTTACTGGGAAGAATTGGACGCAGCTGCACAGGCGCAGTTGTTGGCACAGGCGCAGACAATTGACCTGAAAGAAGTGCAAGCAATGGTGGCCGAGCATGTGCTGACAGAAAACAGGGAATCTCTCCGTCTGGATGGCTTGGAGCCCGCGCCCTATATTTCTTTACCGGAAAATGGCGGAGATGCGGCCTTGTGGGAATCGGCTCGGGAGTTAGGCGCTGAAGCGCTTATGGCTGGCCGTGTAGCAGCCTTTTGTGTTGCAGGTGGGCAAGGCACTCGACTGGGGTATGATGGACCCAAGGGGACTTACCCGGTAACGCCTGTTTCGGGAAAGAGCCTCTTTCAGGTATTTGCGGAGAAGATTGCGCGTAGTAGCGAGCGTTTTTCGACCACGATTCATTGGTTTATCTTGACCAGTGAGATCAATAATGAAGCGACGATCCGCTCTTTTCGTGAAAATGACTTTTTTGGCTTACCTGAGGAAAGTGTACATTTTATTGTGCAGGGGCTGGTTCCGGCAGTCGACCTTGAGGGGAAAATACTCTTATCTGAAAAGGGAAGAATAGCGATGACTCCGGACGGCCATGGAGGATCTCTGCGAGCATTGGTGCGAGGCGGAGCAGTCGAGCGAATGCGGTCTCTGGGTGTGGATTGTTTGAGTTATTTTCAGGTGGATAATCCACTGGTACAGTGTATCGACCCTGCCTTTGTCGGGTTTCATGTACAGGCTGGTTCGGACTTATCCTCGAAGATGGTGTCGAAAGCTTATGCTTCGGAAAAGGTCGGTCACTTCTGTACTCAGGGCGGGCGTAATCTTGTCATAGAATACAGTGATATGCCTGCGGCTTTGCAGGCGGAAAAAGAACCCGATGGTCAATTGCGCTACCGTGCAGGTAGTGTCGCCATCCACATATTCGATCGCGATTTTATCGCTCAATTAGGTGGAGACGTGGCCGGGGCGAAGTTGCCGTTTCATCGGGCGAACAAAAAGATCCCCTTTGTCAATGCCGCTGGAGAAATGACCAAGCCGGAAGAACCTAATGGGGTTAAGTTTGAAATGTTCGTTTTCGATGCATTGCCCCTAGCCAAAAACGCTGTGATTATAGAGGCTTTCCGTGGAGACGATTTCAGCCCTGTGAAAAATGCTGAGGGGATCGACTCACCCAAAACCTGTGCAGAGGATCAGCGCAGGATGTTCGGCCGATGGCTACAGGCCGCTGGCGCCGATGTGCCTGTAGATGAAACCGATTTGCCGGAAGCTGTTTTTGAAATCAGCCATCGTTTTGCCGCGGATCAAGCTGACTTTATCAAGCGCTGGCAGACTCTAAGCCCGAAACCGGTTCTTGAAAATGGCTCCATCATTGGAACCGTTTAACAAACCGTTGATCAGATCTGTTCAGAGCTGACTGCTTTTCCGGCAGACTTCTGTTTGGCTGTTGAAGGTTTCTTCTTCTCTTTTTCCAGAAGTTTGGCCAACTCACTTTCGATCGGTGTTAATGGGATATCGTCGGTTGCCCACGTATCGAGAATTTTAGACCCGTAAGTCGAGGGCTTCATCCCAAGGCGTGCTGCCTTTAGTTCGATTTTTTCGAACACCTCGTCGGGTATCCAGCAATTGATTTGTTTACGTTTC
>DKOA01000010.1:0-20481 GCA_002469895.1 Opitutia bacterium UBA7374 | reverse complement strand
TGTTTACGTTTCATAAGTGGCTTATAATTTTATTAGTGGTTGGATGCAAGAATTTATAGAAATTTAAGGAGTGTAACAGGCAGACAACTTAATTTATTTACGGGTGATTTTTAAATTTTTGATACAGTCGCCGTAAAATGCTAGGTAGTGCAGGCTTTGTATAGTAATCGCATGCTTGTAGTGTGCGTCACAGATATTGTTCTTATTAATTATAAATTGAAAACATATCAAGCGGGTATAATATTATATAATTACTAGTAATGCACATGACTTGCACCAAAGCTTAAAGCGTGCCAAGATTTTTTTATGTTTATTTGTCCAATATTATTGAGTTCTAACCTGGAGCACATGCGTTTCGGTTTTTGCTTTTCCGGATTATCTCTCTCAACGCTTAGTTTGATCCGGGAGATAGGCTACTTTTTAGGTTAGTTCCTTCGGCCATCGCATCTTCCACCGTGAAGGTGTTGCCGTTAGTTGCTTGCTTTAAAATACGACAGGCCGGATAGATCCCTACAGATTCCTTATTCTTACGGATTCAATTTGATTCGAGGCTTGGCAAAACCATAAATTTGGTCAGTCCGAATGGTTGCCCTTTGTTTGCGGCACACTTTTACTACGAATCATGAGCCTAGTTGAAAAAATTGTTACGGCTGCATCAGATGGTTTGCTCCTCGATGCTACTTTGGAAAACGCGAAGTGTTGGGCCGAGGCCGACTTTCTGCCGGACTGGGTCGAGCAGAGCATGGCCGACTTGATCGAGCAGGGTGCCTGGGACGAGTTGAATGACCGTTTCTACCAGAATTTGGTTTTCGGTACGGGTGGCATGCGTGGTCGCACGATAGGTCGTGTATCCAGTGCAGTGGAGCTGGGTGATCTGGAGGCACAAGATGGTTGTCCGGCGCATGCTGCGGTTGGCACTAATGTATTGAATGATTTTAACATCGTGCGGGCGACGATCGGTTTATTCCGCTATGTCGAAGGTTATCACAAAAAAGAAGGCCGTATTGATCCGCCCCGCTTTGTCATTGCTCATGATGTTCGGCACTTCTCCCGACATTTCTGTGAGCTAGCCGCCTCGACTTGGAGCCGCCTCGGCGGGCAGGCTCTTATCTTCGATGGGCCACGCTCGACCCCCCAGTTAAGCTTTGCGGTGCGTTACTTCCGTGCGACCTGTGGGGCCGTCATTACGGCTAGTCACAACCCGCCCCACGATAATGGCTTTAAGGTCTACTTTGAGGATGGGGCACAAATTGTCTCACCTCACGCAGAGTCCATCGTTGCAGAAGTCGCAACGGTCGGCCTGGATGCAGTGCCTCCCTTTTTAGATATTTCACTGGAAGGGGTCATCACCCTCGATTCCGCGGCGGACACGGCCTATCTCGATGTGCTGGAGGAGCAGGTACTCGATCGTGAAGTGATGAAGCAACAGGCGACCAAAGTTGTTTTTTCTCCCATTCACGGCACCGGTGCAGTGAGTAGTCTACCGGTCTTGCGTAAGTTGGGTATCGACGTCGTGGAGGTGCCTGAGCAGATGGAACCAGACGGGCGTTTTCCTACAGTGAAATCACCCAACCCGGAAAATGCCGAGGCGCTGACCATGGCATTGGCGAAAGCAGAGGCAACCGGTGCAGACATCGTCGTTGCGACGGATCCGGACGCCGACCGAATGGGGGTTGCGGTACGCAATGATGCGGGCGAAATGGTTTTGCTGACGGGCAATCAAATCGGCACATTGCTGGCGGAGTATCGAATCTCGACCTTAAAGGATGCGGAGATCCTTCCCGAGGATGGGACGCAGAGCGCGGCTTTGATTAAGACCTTTGTGACAACTCCCATGCAGGAGTCTGTGGCGGACTGGCATGGACTTAAGACGATCAATACATTGACGGGCTTTAAGTGGATCGGAGAAAAACTAGCCGATTATGAGGCAGTTATGAAGAGCGCGCTCTTTGAAAAAGAGGGCATGGCAGTTGATTATGATGCGACTGAAGTATGGACGCGCGCGGACCTCTTGCTCGATTACTCGACTTTCTTTGTTTTTGGCGGAGAGGAAAGTTATGGTTATCTAGCGACTGATAAGGTGCGGGATAAAGACGCCAATGCGGCGGCGGTTATGATCTGTGAATTGGGCGCCTATTTGAAGGCCCAGGAAATGACCTTTACCGAGATGTTGGATGCGCTCTATCTGCAGCATGGTTACTATGAAGAGAAGCAGATTAACATCTACTATGAGGGAGCGGCAGGAAGCACCAAGATACGATCGATTCTGGATTCTTATCGGGAGCAACCGCCAACTGCCTTCGGGGAGGTCACGGTTCGTGGATTTACCGATTTCGGTAAGGACGAGTTGGTCGACAGCGACGGCAAGAAGATCCCCCCTCAGGATTTCTATTTCCTCGAACTGAGCAACGGCTACAGTTATGCAGTGCGCGGTTCAGGTACCGAGCCGAAAATTAAGTTCTATGTTTTCGGGCGTAGCGAGGTTTCCCAACCGGAGCGACTGTCCGCGGTCAAGGAGTCGGCCGGTCAGGTTATGTCGGGGCTACTTGCCGCCATCGAGGCAGACGCACACAAAAGAGCTGAAGGCTAAGCGGGAAAACTGTCACGAAAGACAACTGCCTCGTAAGGAAGTTGCCCACCCCGTTGCTTGGCAGGTTCCAAGGCTTTGCCGACCACTACAATGAGCCCGATAATATGGTTCTTGGGCAGCTCAAGAATCTCTGCCGCTTTGGCTGGATCAAAGCCGATCATCGGGCAGGAGTCATAGCCCATTGTTTTGGCGGCCAGCATTAGCGTCTGGCCAGCAATTCCAATTGAACGCATGGCTTCGTCTCGTTGTAACTCGGGCTTATCCGCGTAAAAAGAACCGATCATCGGGACCATGGCTTCGCGCACTGCCTCTGAGGCGTTCGCCCAGTAGCGACCTGCATCCTCGTGGCATCGAAGATCGGCACAAAGGGCGATTGCGATGGAAGCTTCGGACAGTTGCGCCTGATTATAGGCAGCGGCTCGCAGGGCAGACTTCTTTTCCGCATCATCGATCACGACAAAACGCCAATTTTGCATATTGAAAGAGGTCGGCGAAAGCAAAGCCGCTTCCATTAGTTTGCGGATTTCCGGCTCAGTCATCCTGTGTTCAGGATCGTAATGCTTAATGGAGCGTCGCTCCTCAATCGCGGTAAATGTATTCATCTTCTCTTGCTAGCGTTTCCGGCCAGCCAGTCAAGAGACGCTTGCAGATTGGTAGCTTGTAAGTTGACCGGCTGGAAAACGCTTATTTATCGATGACTACCGCACCTACTATCCTCTGGTTTCGCAATGACCTGCGCCTGGGGGACAACACAGCCCTAGCCGAGGCAATTACTTTGGGGGCACCGGTGCTACCTTTGTATATCCACGATACCAACGCCTATGGGGCATGGCCGCCGGGCGAGGCTTCCAACTGGTGGCTACACCATGCGCTAAAGAGCTTACAGAGCGATTTATCCGCACTGGGTGGCACCCTGATTTTGCGCACGGGAGATAGCAAAAAAGTTTTGCAAGAAATCATCGCTGCTTCCGGAGCCGAACAAATCTACTGGAATCGTCGTTATGCGGGTTCACTTCGGGAGCTGGATGCACGGATGAAGCGTCACTTTTCCGATGCCGGGATTGCGGTGAAGAGCTTTAACTCGGCTCTGCTCAACGAGCCGCATACGGTGAGCACAAAAGCAGGCAAGCCCTGCAAAGTGTATACCCCCTATTTTAAAAATGTTCAGGACCGCGTGGTGGAAGCTCCCGTGGACACGCCTCTGGACAGGCTTTCTTTTCCCGATAGTTTTCCAGACTCCGAGCCGCTGGATGCACTTGGGCTGATTCCGAAGAAGGACTGGCATAAGGAATTTTCCGAGTATTGGGAACCGACGGAGGCCGCTGCCCACAAGCGTTTAGATCATTTTCTGGAAAAACGCGTGACTGCTTACGATCAACAGCGTGATTACCCGGAAGATGCGGGCACGTCTTCTCTTTCACCCTATCTGCACTTCGGGCAGATCGGTCCGCGACAAATTATTCAGGCCTTAAATAGTCGAACAGATGCGATGAACGAAGGTGCGTTCATATACCGAAAGGAAATCTATTGGCGCGAATTTGCCTACAATGTCCTGTACCACTTTCCAGACACGCCGGATCAGCCTCTGCAACCGGCCTATGCGAATTTTCCGTGGGAGTCGGACAGTGCATTACTTCGCGCCTGGCAACGCGGGCAGACCGGTTATCCGATCGTCGATGCGGGGATGCGCCAGCTTTGGCAAACCGGCTGGATGCACAACCGAGTACGCATGATCGTGGCTTCGCTTCTGGTCAAACACCTCTTGCAGGACTGGAAGGAAGGCGCGCGCTGGTTCTGGAATACGCTGTTAGATGCCGACCTTGCCAGCAATACACTGGGCTGGCAGTGGAGTGGCGGCTGTGGGGCGGACGCAGCACCCTATTTTCGCGTTTTCAATCCGATGACTCAGGGGCAGAAGTTTGACCCCGAAGGAACCTATGTGAAACGCTACGTTCCCGAGTTAGCTGCATTGCCAGCGAAGTATGTTCATGCCCCCTGGGAAGCACCGGACGGACTCCTACAGAATGCGGGCATTGTACTCGGTGAAACCTATCCGCTTCCGGTTATTGAACACAAGGCGGGTCGTGCCCGTGCCTTAGATGCCTTTAGTCGATTTAGGAAGGAGCCGGAGCCTGTGTCATGAATCCGACTCGTAATTTAGTAATTGTCTTGGGTGATCAGCTGGATCGAGAAGCCGCCGCTTTCGATGGCTTTGACCCGGCTCAGGATCAGGTTTGGATGGCTGAGGTTAGCGAAGAGTCCACGCACGTGTGGACCCACAAGCAGCGCATCGTCCTCTTTCTCTCAGCCATGCGGCATTTTCGGGATGATTTGTGTGCGGCGGGTATCCCGGTTGATTATACCGAGTTGAGTGATTCCGTGGCCTCGCTGGGCGGGCTCCTAGAGGAGTCGATCGCCCAGTACCAGCCGGAGTGTATTGTGCTGACTCGTCCGGGCGAATGGCGTGTCCTAGAAATGCTTCGTGAAGTCTGCCGGAAAAACGAAGTGCCACTCGACTTGCGGGAGGATCGTCATTTCTACACGACGCCCGCTGATTTTGCGGCACACGCGGAAGGCCGTAAGGGGCTGCGCATGGAGTTTTTTTATCGAGAATTACGCCGCCGCTTTGCAGTCTTAATGGAGGGCGATCAGCCGGTTGGTGGTGTTTGGAATTTTGATAAGGACAACCGTGGTAGTTTTGGCAAAGAAGGCCCCGGGAAAACACCAAGTGGCCCGGATTTTGCTCCCGACTCATTGACCCGGGAAGTGCTCGATCTGGTGGCCAGTCGTTTTTCGGATCATCCCGGACAGTTGGAATCGTTTCGCTGGCCGGTCACGCGTTCCGATGCCCTACGGGCACTGGATCTTTTTGTGGAGAAGCGACTGTGTGATTTTGGGAAGTACCAAGACGCCATGTGGACGGGGGAGCCCTGGCTCTATCACTCTTTAATCAGCACATCGCTCAATTTGAAATTATTGAATCCACGTGACGCCGTGGAAGCTGCCGAAAAAGCTTACCGAGCCGGTCTAGCGCCGATTGAAGCGGTCGAAGGTTTTATCCGGCAGATCCTTGGTTGGCGTGAATACGTGCGCGGTATCTATTGGTTGAAAATGCCGGAGTATCTGGAGCGTAACGCAATGCAAGCGAAAGAGCCGCTGCCGGATTTCTTTTGGACCGGGGAGACCGATCTGGAGTGCCTTCGGCAGTCCATTGGGCAAACTCTGGAGTACGGCTATGCGCATCATATCCAACGCCTCATGGTCACGGGTCTCTACACTTTGCTTCTCGGGGTAGATCCTAAAGAAGTGCATGCTTGGTACCTCGCTGTTTATGTCGACGCAGTCGAATGGGTGGAACTGCCGAACTCACTCGGAATGTCGCAATACGCAGATGGTGGATTGATGGCATCGAAGCCCTACATCGCTACGGGCAAGTACATTCACAAAATGAGCAATTACTGCAAGGTATGCCCAAAGAACCCAGCGAAGCGTACGGGGCCGGATGCTTGCCCTTTCAGCACTTTGTACTGGGACTATCTCTCCCGTCACGAGTCTGCCCTGCGCAAGAATCAGCGCATGTCTTTGCAAGTACGTAACCTCGACCGTATCGAAGATGCTGAGCGGGAAGCCATTCAATTGTCGGCTAATGAAATCCGTGAGCAGAATCGCAATGCCAGTATGACGTCTACCTGATGAACCCAAAAAAATGTATTTTAGTTACCGGGGCGAGTGGCCTAGTTGGCCGCTCCCTGAAAAATCTCCTGACTGCTGGAGGGCATGAGGTACGCACCCTTTCACGCAAAAACGGTGACTATCTTTGGGATGTAAATCACGGGCAGATGGATGCGGATGTGCTCAAGGGGGTTGACTGTGTCGTCCACCTCGCCGGAGAAACGATTGCTCAGCGCTGGACCCAAGCGAGCAAGAAACGCATCCTCAGCAGCCGCGTGGATAGTACGCGCCTATTGGTCGAAGGCATTCTCGCGGCCGATCGTCCTATCGATTTTATCTGTGCCTCCGGAGTCAATTACTACGGTCATCAGTGTGGAGATGGACAGACCGAGCAGTCGGATGCCGGAGTGGGTTTTCTCGCAGAAGTTTGCCAGAAATGGGAAGCGGCGCATAAGCCTTTGGCAGACGCCGGGCTGCGGACAGTGAGTTTGCGCATTGGCGTTGTGCTAAGTCCCGAGGGCGGGGCGGTTAAGCGTCTATTGCCAATCTTTCGTGCTGGTTTGGGAGGGCCTGCCGGGCCGGGGAGTCAATTGATGAGTTGGATCAGTTTGCCCGATCTGGCATCTATCGTACGTCATCTCATTGTCACTCCGGAACTAAAGGGGCCAATTAACGCAGTGTCTCCCCATCCTGTAAGCAATGCTAATTTTTCTCGTTCATTTGGTCGTTCTTTAAGTCGTCCGGCTATTTTTCCAATCCCTGGAATTATGCTACGCCTACTCTATGGAGACATGGCGGACGAAACCATCCTCTCTCATATAGGAGCCGTCCCGAATGTACTTCAGGAATCCGGCTTTGTTTGGCAGAGCCCCCACATTGAAGACGCACTCTCCCAATCTCTCCAAAAAAAATGAACTCCAACGGAACAGACATATTGATAATTGGAGCTGGTATCTCCGGTCTGCTTTGCGCTACGGAACTCCAAAGGCAGGGGTATTCTGTTTGTTTGCTCGATAAGGGTCGCGGTGTCGGAGGGCGCATGACAACCAGAAGAATGCAGGGTGCCCGCCTCGATCATGGCGCGCAGTTCTTCACGGCTCGGGATAGTCGTTTCCAAGCTTATATTGATGAGTGGATGGATGCAGGGATCGTGCGCGAGTGGTTCCGCCATCTTCCGGGCGAAAGTGAGGGGCCGGGACATCCCCGTTATTGTGGCGTCGGCGGTATGAATGCAGTCCCCAAGTTTTTGGCCCGCAACCTGGATGTCCATTGTACCGAACGGGTTAATTGCCTGGTCCGCAATATTGATCACTGGGTTGCGCAGACTGAGTCCGGAGACAGTTTCCGAGCAGACCAACTCATTGTCACAACACCCCTGCCACAGTCACTGCTTCTTCTCGAGACAGCTGGCTTGGATTGGGCCAATGGTGATCTCAAGCGTCTGCGTGAAATCCGCTACGAAAAGGGGCTAGCCGCGTTAGTCATACTTGACGGACCGAGCAATCTGCCGGAGCCCGGCGGGATGAAGTTAAGCGATAGTCACCTTAGCTGGATAGCCGACAACCGGATGAAAGGCATTTCGCCGGATGTCACTGCGCTGACCTTACATGCTACCGGCGCGTTCGCCGAGGAGCACTGGAACTCTCCGGATTCGGTGCGCGGTCCGCGCATGATAGGTGCAGCTGAACTTTGGCTGGGCAGTCGGGTAGTGGATTATACCTGCCACCGATGGGGGTTCACTCTGCCGCGTAATCCATGGCCCAGACGTTACTTTCATAAGGAGTGCCTCAATCTTGTACTTGCCGGTGATGCTTTTGGCGGGCCACGTGTGGAAGGCGCTGCTCTCTCGGGGATAGAGACGGCATCTGCAATTGGTCAGCTTGTCTAGTGCGCATTTCGTTCGTGCATTCGTCGCTAATCCGCTTTCACTGTAGAGCATGGAAGAAATACTCCGCGCTATTCCGCACCGCCCGCCCTTTTTGTTTATCGACGAAATCGTGGAAATCCGTGAAGACGGCGCCACTTGTCGTCGCACAATCCGGGAAGAGGAGCCGCAGTTTGAAGGTCATTATCCGGGCAACCCAATCATGCCCGGCGTTCTCCTTTGCGAAGCCTGTTTTCAGACCGGTGCGATATATTTGTCCAAGCAAATAGAAAAAGAGGGCCGCTCACTGAACGATGTGACCCCGGTTCTTTCGCGTATTACGGAGGCCAAGTTCAAGCAGTTAGTTGTCCCCGGCGACACCGTGACGATTGAAGTCACGATGAAGGAGACCATCAGCAAATTTCACTTTCTCAGAGGCCGCATTCTGAAGAATGGCAAACCCGCTCTGACCATTGAGTTCGCCTTGGCCATGCTGGAAGGAGAGGGCAGCCAATGAGCTTCCTGAATTTGCAAAACAAGCGTTTCCTCGTCATGGGCGTGGCCAATCGCAAGAGCGTCGCTTGGGCCGTTACCAAGTCTCTTGAGGCGGAGGGCGCCGAGGTCATTCACAGCGTCCGCTCTGCGGAGCGGTTGGCTAGCCTGGAAAAGCTTCTTGAGGGGCGTACTGCGTATCTTTGCGACGTCGAGTACCCGGAGCAAATCGAGTCACTTGCCGAGCAAGTCAGTGCAGCGCACGGCCCGCTCGACGGCATCCTGCACTCCATCGCTTTTGCCAACTACTCCGAGGGGTTCAAGCCCTTCCACGAAACACCGCGCAAGGATTTCCTACAGGCGACTGCCATTTCCGCCTTTTCCCTCGTAGAGGTCGCCAATGCTTTCAAGCCTCACCTGAGCAACGATGCTTCCGTCGTCTCTATCGGCATCTCTTCAACCGATGTGACGGCCGAAAATTACGGCTACATGGCTCCGATCAAGGCCACCTTGGAAACGGCCTCTCACAATCTAGCCAAATCTTTCAGCGCCGATACCCGGGTGCGCTTCAATACGGTCAATGCCGGCCCTCTCAAGACCAGTGCTTCTGCCGGCATCCCCGGCTATTTGGAGAGCTATCTATATGCCGAGAAACTGACCTTTCGTAAACAAAACCTGAGCACTCAGGAAGTGGCGGACACCGCCGTCTTTCTCCTCAGCGGAGCTTCCAGTGGAATCAATGGGCAGGGACTCGTGGTCAACGCCGGAATGGATCGCAACTATTTTGATAAAGAGGTCGTTAAGCTTGCCATGCGGCCGGAAAAGTAGACGACCTATAGCGGAACGCTTATCGATCTTTATTCCTCCGGAAAGACAAAATCATAGATTCGGTTGATCGCTTCCTTATCGGTGTGCTGAACCGTTTTTACATGCAACCGCAAGTCTTTCAGTAGCTTCATAAAATCCCGCATGTGTAAATCTAATCGCAGATGTAGATAGGGCGAGACGGAGAAGGCTTTTGCATGACTTTGATTTTCCAGTTTAGATAGCTCACTTTCAAAATTTATCAGATTCTGAACACTATTATTGAGCAATTCGTGGACGGCTCGTGAGTGGGTGTCGTTGACTCCCTCCTGATAGTAACCGGAAAATACGCCAAAGAGAACTTTGTAGCTGGTTTTGAAGAGAAAGTCATAACCAGTGAGGGTACCATAGTTTGCGTACCTCGGTTGCCGGCTTCCGCCTAATAGCCATAGATCGGCAAGTTTTGTGTACTGCCTTATGTGCTTTTCTTCGGATCGCTTTACATAGATGGAGAGGGCGATTTCTTCATCCAGTAACGATTGTAGTGAGGCTCGCCATTCTTCGGGCAAGTTCCTGCCTTCATAGGTCCCCAGCCTGATGAGGATCTCCTTACCTTGCTGCTGGCTTTCCCTGTAGGCTGTAAACACCGCAGGGTGTTCGACGGCCAATCGCTCAATATCAAACTTGCTCCAAGGAACTTCCATAGTTTCTTTTCCTGCCGCCAGCAGGCAGACAAGCCCCTCCGGCTTGGCCGAGAAGATCCCTGCAAAATCGACAATGCGTCCGTTCGCTCCGGTGATTTCTACTGCGAATACTCCTTGCAGGCTCAATAAGAGGCAAAACAGGGATCTGTAAATTACTATAATAAGATGAGGCATAATGTAGCGGAATTTTTTGTCTACGTTTTGCTAAATGAAACCAGTAATCTTCAGCAATCCTCTAATGAAAAGTCATTTTTGCGTACTCGCTTAACTCCTTTGCCGCTTGATTTAGAACCGATTTCATAGATCCACCGACAAAACCGCTGCTAATTCTTCCGTCGGTTCGTATCTTCCCAATGAAATCGCCTCTGGAATCTTTAAAGGTAGCCTCCAGCAATAGGCTCCCCGTTCCCCAATCACCGACTCCTCCTGCTAGGTAACGCTTTACTTGATTGCCTTCGTCAAAGCTCAGAAATCTGTATTCAAGCAATAGCCCCTTGCCGCTAGAAAAGCTTTTGGCTAATTCTTTATTCAAGCTTTCGTCAAAGTGTTGAAGTAGCTTAACGGGAACACCTACGGTCGTAGATTTACTTTCTGTATATATTGTACTACTAGAGTATTGTCTCAGGGGTGGTTCGTCAATGATGACTCTAGCTGTGCCGCATCCAGATATCAATGTTAAAGAAATGACTGAAATGAGGCGTACAATTTTTACCATAACTGATTATTTAGCTAGAATTTTCAGAGATTCATATTTTGGGATTGGAAAACCTTTTGTTTAAATAGAAACAAATGGGTATTAATGTCCATAAAATAGTAAGTAATTAACTTTAATTATTTGTCTCTTCTATTTTGCTGTTTTCATATGATCGGAACGTCCTGACTTGATAGCTTGCGCTGAAGTTATGGCGTGAGTTTGCTGTAGTTTATTATGCAGTTTACCAACGTCGCAATTGAATCGATCGCCTATGCCTTGCCGGAGGAAGTTTGGACTTCTGCGGAGGTGGAGGCACGGTTGAGTGCGCTCTATCAGCGCCTAGGTCTGCCGGAGGGGCGGCTGGAATTGATGACGGGAATTCAGGAGCGTCGTTTTTGGCCGACAGAGATGCCGGCATCGGAGGCTTCGGCGCTGGCGGGTAAAGCGGTACTGGAGCGCTCGGCCTTCTCTGCAGAGTCGATGGATCTTTTGATTCATTCCGCAGTTTGCCGCGATCGGTTGGAGCCGGCGACGGCTTCCTACGTGCATGGTTTGTTGGGTTTGCCCGGGCAGACGCAGATTTTCGATTTATCCAATGCCTGTCTGGGCTTTCTCAATGGATTGGTTGTCGCTGGTGGGTTGATCGAGAGCGGGCAGATTGACCGGGCTTTGATTTGTTCGGGAGAAAACGGGCGCCCACTGATGGAGCACACCTTGCGGGAGTTGCTGCAACCGGAGCAAACACGCCAGAGCATCAAGCCGTACTTTGCGAATTTGACCATTGGTGCGGGCGCAGTGGCCGCGGTGGTTTGCCGGAAGGATTTGGCGCCGGCTTCGAGCCTGCAATTGCGGGCCGCTGCAGTGGAGACGGATACTTCGCACAACCAACTTTGCCAAGGGGATGCTAATGGGAATGCGCTGGAGATGTTGACCGATTCGGAGGAGCTGCTGGCGGCAGGCATCGGCGTGGCCGAGCGAGCCTGGGCGCGGTTCAAGTCGGCTTCTGGCTGGACCGAGGCAACGCCGGACCGAATCATCACGCATCAGGTCGGTCGTGCGCACAGCCGGGGTCTCTTCGATGCACTGGGGCTGGATCCGGCAAAGGATTTTACGACTTTTGAAACGCTTGGTAATATCGGCTCGGTTTCGTGTCCCATTACATTGGCCAAGGCGATGGAGGCAGGGGCCTATGGACCGGGGCAACGAGCAGCGCTTTTGGGAATCGGCAGTGGCCTGAGCAGTCTGATGCTCGCCTTGGAGTGGCCGGAATCATGAAAGCTGTAGCTGAGCGGACGTCTGCTCTGCCAGAGGTGATACGCGCGGAGTATCCTTTTTCCGGTCAACTGCTGGAATTGTCCAGCGGTGCACAAATGCATTATTTGGACGAGGGGAGCGGGCCGGTAGTTGTTTTGCTACACGGCAACCCGACTTGGTCTTTCTACTATCGGAATTTGGTACAGTCGCTCATGGCGGCCGGCTTTCGCTGTGTGGTGCCAGACCATATCGGCTGCGGGCTTTCCGATAAGCCACAGAATTATGCCTATACTTTGGAGCAACGGATTACCGATGTGGAGCAATTACTGAAAGCTCTGGAAATCAATCGTTACAGTTTGGTGCTGCATGATTGGGGTGGAGCCATCGGTTGTGGGCTCGCGGGCCGTTCTCCGGAGCGCTTGGAGAAACTGGTTTTGCTCAACACCGGGGCCTTTCGTTCGAAGCGAATCCCCTGGCGGATCGCAGCGGTCAAGACACCTCTATTGGGGGAAGCGGCGATTCGTGGGCTGAATGCCTTTGCCGGACCGGCTGCCTGGATGTCGGTCACACGCTCGCTGGCGCCAGCGGTGAAGGCGGGGTTTCTCTGGCCTTACCGGAGTTGGGCGGATCGGGTAGCGGTCTGGAATTTCGTCAAGGACATCCCCTTGCGGCCGGGGCATCCGTCTTACCGTGCGTTGACTGCAGTGGAGGCCGGTCTAGAGGGGCTGGCGAATAAGCCGGTTTTCATCGTCTGGGGCGGACGGGACTTTTGCTTCAATAAACACTTCCTGGCACGCTGGCAGGCAATCTTCCCCACTGCCGAAACAAGGCTGCTGAAAGATTGCGGTCATTACGTTTTGGAGGACGGGGGTGATCAGGCAATCGAGCCAGTGGTTGAATTCTTTGGTCGAGATCGGGAAAAAGTCAGTTGATTTTGCCTTTTGCAATTTTTCAAAAGTGCGCTCTACTGGATCGATTATGAGCACTGTCCTGCAACTGTTGATCGAAGGCGAACGCCTCGATACCGCGCAAATGGCGACGATTCTGGATCTTCCGGAGGCGGATGTCTCGGCGGAGCTGAAGCGCTTGCAAGCCGAGCACGTTCTGCTGGGTTGGCGCCCAGTGCTCAATCCGGAGCGTGTGCAGGAGGATGCTGTGCGTGCTGTCATCGAGGTGCGGATCAGTCCCGAGCGGGAAGGCGGGTTTGATCGTTTGGCCGCACGGATCGGCCAGTTTGATGCGGTGGAGTCCTGCTACCTGATGTCCGGCAGCTATGATTTATTACTCTTCGCCAAAGGCAATGACCTCCGCGAAGTGGCCACTTTTGTATCGGAACGCCTGGCCAGCGTGGAAGGCGTTTTATCCACTGCCACGCACTTTATGCTGCGGGCCTACAAAGAGCAGGGCCATCTCCTGCTGTCACCCACTGAGAGCGGCGAAAAGCCAGCCGTTAGCCCCTGATGAGTGATCCAAGCCAACGCTTTGTGGCGGACCATGTAGGCGGTCTGCCACGTTCCGGCATACGAGACTTCTTTGCCATCGTCTCAGCGATGCCACAGGCCATCTCGCTGGGGATCGGCGAGCCGGACTTCGTCACGCCCTGGCATATTCGAGAAGCGGCGATCTTTGCTTTGGAAAAAGGGAAGACGAGCTACACGGATAATCTCGGGTTGGTTCGCTTGCGCACAGAAATCACCCGCTACGTGGAAAATAATTTTGGCCTGAGCTACCACCCGGAGAAAGAGGTGTTGGTAGCGGTCGGAGTTTCCGAGGCCTTGGACATCGCCCTGCGCGCAGTCCTCAATCCCGGTGATAAGGTGCTCTACCATGAGCCTTGTTATGTTTCCTACATGCCGAGTATCCGGCTGGCTCATGCCGAGCCAATTGCGGTGTCGACATCAGCTGAGGATGCTTTCGGGATCGATCCGGACAAAGTGGCGGCAGCCTGGGAGCCAGGTTGCAAGGTGCTACTGTTAAACTTCCCGACAAATCCGACGGGTGGCGTGACCGAGCGTGCGAAGTTGGAGCAATTGGCTCGCTTCGCCGTGGAAAAGGATCTGCTCGTGATCAGCGACGAGATTTATTCGGAATTAACTTTTGAAGGTGAGCATGTCAGTATCGCCACGCTTTCGGGCATGCAGGAGCGTACGATTTTTCTGCATGGGTTCTCCAAGGCATTTGCCATGACCGGCTTTCGCATCGGTTATGCCTGTGGCCCACAGTCGCTGATCGAGGCGATGATGAAGATCCACCAGTACAGTATGCTGTGCGCTCCGATTCTTTCGCAGGAGGCAGCGATTGAAGCGCTGAAAAACGGGACTCCGGCAGTGGAACGGATGAAAGAAGCGTATGCCCGCAGGCGCGAACTGATAGTTCGTCGATTTAATGAAATGGGCCTGAAGTGCCATTTGCCCCGCGGATCTTTCTATGCGTTTCCCTCTGTTGAGGTTTCCGGGATGGAGTCGATTGATTTCTGTAAAGGACTGCTCGAGCAGGCGGAAGTCGCGATCGTTCCGGGGACCGCCTTCGGGCCGGGCGGGGCGGGATTTGCCCGCGCTAGTTTCTCGACGAGTTACGAGCGCATATTAGAAGCGACTGACCGGATTGAGCGCTACCTGGAGACGGTTGGCAGCCCGGTTCGCGTATGATCGATCCATCCAGAACTGTAGCTTTGGTGGGCCGCCCGAATGTGGGCAAAAGCCGACTCTTTAACCGCCTTTGCGGGCGGCGCCTTTCCATCGTGCATGATATGCCCGGGGTGACGCGCGATTTAATTTCGGCAGAGGTACGCGACGATTTTGTGCTGCTTGATACCGGTGGTATCGGGATGGAATTGGAGATGACGCCCAAGCAAATCGCTACTGCGGCGGAGGATCAGGTGGAGTTTGCCATACAGGCGGCTTCGCTGGTGCTTTTTGTTGTCGATGTGCGGAGTGGAATGACTTCTTTGGACGAGATGGTAGCGGAGAAGCTTCGCCGCTACGGAAAGTCGGTCCTGCTCGTCGCGAACAAGGTAGACAGCGAAGAGGAGGAAGCCGATGCGGAGGACTTCGCCAGACTGGGTCTGGGTGCGCCGGCCATGGTCTCGGCAGAGCACGGTCGTGGGATGGATTTTTTAAATCGGCAGATTGAAGGAGTACTGGGCCCGAAGCCACAAGGCGGAGGAGGGGAGGCCGATCCGCGCATTCGCATCTCTTTGGTTGGTCGCCCTAATGTCGGCAAGTCGTCGCTGGGCAATGCGTTACTGGAGTCGACCCGGTTAATTGTTTCGGATGTGCCCGGCACAACGCGCGACTCGGTGGAGTTGGATCTGGAATATGAGAAGGACGGGCAGCGCATTTGTTATCGCTTGGCTGACACCGCCGGTTTGCGATCAAAGCGCAAGGTGGGGAATCCGGTAGAGTATTTCTCCAATGTGCGTACACAACACGCGATTGAGCGTTCCGATGTTGTCTTTTTGGTGGTTGATGCTGCAGATGGGGTGACTAAGCAGGATCAGGCATTGGCCGGAGATATTCTCGATGCGGGCAAGGCACTGGTTGTCGTGGTCAACAAGTACGATCGTTTGGAGGAGCGCTGGGGAGAAGAGCCGGTAGACGGCTACCGCAGCCTAAAGCACTTTCTCAAAGCCTATGAAGAGGCCCTGCGCAAACAGCTCTTTTTTCTGCCGGACCCCCCCGTACTCTTCGTCTCGGCAAAGAGCGGATTCCGAGTGGAGTCGATTCTTGAAGCAGCGGCAGGGATTCAAGCCAGCCTCGATATGAAATTGCCGACCGGTCGTTTAAACCGGGTTGTGCATGACATGCTGGAGGCACGGGCTCCGAAGATTGTCGGGATTAAGCGCTTTAAGATTTTCTATGCGGTGCAGACGGGTTCACGTCCTTTGCGAATTCGCCTGTTTTGTAATCGGGTGGAGCGGCTGGATCCGACCTACCGTCGGTATTTGGAGAAGGGGCTGATTCATGAGTTCGCCCTGAAGGGCTGCCCTGTGCGTTTTGATTTGGTGGGCAAAGAGAAGCGTTACGAAACCGGGGAGGGCGAGTTCGCTCCGCGGGAGAGTCGCGAGATGCAGAACCGTCACCGTGTCGAAAAGAAAGGGGATGCGGCATTCGAGAAGAAGCATCCGGAGCGGCGCAAGAAGATTACCCAGAGCACGGCCGCGCACAATCGGGGTCGCCGCCGCTAGCTTTTCAGTTGCCCGCTCAGCGGAATCGATGGTTTCTATGTAGACATGAAATGCTCGTTTCAGGTTTTTGGCATGAGCGCTTTAATGGTGCTTGTTTCCGGTTGTCGTTTGCTGCAGCCGGAGACGCCGGATGAGCGAAATTTTGCGGTCAATGAGGTGCATGCCTCGCGTAACTATAATGCCCGCATCCGGCAGATTGTGCTGCATTATACAGTGATTGATTTTGAGCGTTCGTTGGCTGTCTTGAAAGGAGAGACTGGGCGTTCGGTGAGCGCGCACTATCTGATCAATGATCGGCCGAATAAACAGTACCCAGATTACATTTATCGCCTCATGCCGGAAGACAAGCGCGCCTGGCATGCCGGAGTGAGTCAGTGGGGCAGGGATGCCAATATAAATAATTCCTCCATCGGAATCGAGATTGTCAATCCCGATGGCAATTTACATCCGTACCCGGACGAACAAATGGAGGCCGTTATCTTTCTTCTTCGGCAGCTCATAGAGCGTCACCAGATTGATCCGGTCAATGTGGTCGGCCATTCGGATGTAGCTCCGGGGCGAAAGATCGATCCGGGTTCCCTGTTTCCATGGAAGACACTCTACGACAATGGCATCGGTGCCTGGTATGACGAGGCGGATGTGGAAGCGTTGCGAAAGACCATCACCGCAGTTCCTTCGGTTGAGCAAGTAAAGGCGGACTTGGGTACTTACGGGTACCCGGTGGATGCGACCCCCGATGCGGATGAAACCTACCGCGCTGTAGTCGAGGCCTTCCAGCGGCACTTTGCCCCCGGGCGCATTGATGGAGAAATGGATCTGGAGAACTATCGCATCCTGAAAGCACTCTTGAAAAAGTATCGCTAAGGGAGTGTGAAAAAGCAGAAAAAAGCCGCCCCTTTTTGAGGGACGGCTTTTGTAGAAAGTGTGCTTCCTGGAAGGGACTCTATTTTGTTGCCTGGTAATTTGCTTCGGCCGCGTTCCAGTCGACGAGGTTCCAGAAGGCTTCGATGTAGCTGGGGCGAAGGTTCTGGTACTTCAGGTAGTAGGCATGCTCCCATACGTCGAGTCCGATCACGGGGCGACCGGTCACATCAGCAATGCCGTTCATGCAGGGGTTGTCCTGATTCGGCGTCGAGGTGACGGCAAGGGAGCCGTCTTCTTTGACCACGAGCCAGGCCCAGCCGGAGCCGAAGCGGGTCGCGCCGGCATTGGCAAACGCTTGTTTAAAAGCATCAAATCCACCGAGTTCAGCGTCGATCGCGGCAGCGAGCTGACCGGTTGGAGCGCCGCCACCGGAGGGGCTGAGAATTTTCCAGAAGAAGCTGTGATTGACGTGACCGCCACCATTGTTGCGTACGGCGGCACGTTTGGCGTCCGGCACAACGGAGAGGTCGCCGACGACTTCGCCGAGGCTTTTGTCTTCCAGCCCGGTGCCGGCGAGGGCTTCATTCAGCTTGGTCACATAGGCGTTGTGATGTTTGGAGTGGTGGATCTCCATCGTGCGGGCGTCGAAGTGTGGTTCGAGCGCGTCGTAGGCATAGTCAAGTGCGGGTAATTCGTGGGCCATCTCGTAAGTTGTTTTCGGTTGTTCGAGTTGAGTGAGAGAGTGTTAGAATGGTAGACTGCCGGGAGGCTGTCAAATGGCGGTTTATTTAAATCGCTGCGGAGTCGTTAGTTTTATCGGTGGCATTGTATTGACGCTTTTTCTCAAAAAATGCCTGCAGGATAGCGTGATTGGGACCTGCCAGAATGCCACCGGTTGAGGTGAAGTGGTGATTGCTGCGCGGGAGTGCCCCGAGATCAAGGGCGCCGCCGAGGCAGCCCATCTTCTCGTCGGGCAGTCCATAGAAGACTTCTTTAATCCGGCTAATGACGAGCGCGCCGGAGCACATCGGGCAGGGTTCCTTGGTTACATAGAGCGTGCATTCATTGAGTCGCCAGTCACCGAGGGCGTGCGCTGCCTGCGAGATGGCAAGAATTTCTGCGTGGGCGGTGGGGTCGTTGGCCGCTCGTGAACGGTTGTGTGCGGAGGCAATAATGCGCCCCTCGTGTGCAATGACTGCCCCAATCGGGACTTCATCGATTTTCCAGGCTTCGATTGCCTGATTGAAGGCATGTGCCATGAAGTACTCCGCGTCGCGAAGGAGCTCGGAGGGGATGATTTTCTCGAATGGACAGTCTTGCGCGTTCATGCCGACAGGAGCGAAGGGGGAGTCGAACCTTGACTTTCGCTGACGAACGCCTTGTTTGACGCGTTTCCCCAGCGCCCGAATGTATGAGTAAAGGACAAAGCGAAGATTATGTAGAAGTCGAAGGCAAAATCGTAGCGGTTTTGCCGGGCACGATGTTTCGTGTCGAATTGGCAAACGGCCATCGTGTGCTCGCGCACATATCCGGTAAGCTGCGCAAGCACTTCATTAAGATCACGACCGGGGATACGGTGAAGATGGAGATGACGCCGCAAGACCTTGATAAGGCGCGTATCGTTTACCGCCTCCGTAACGCTGCGAGTAACCGCAACGCACCACGCCGCAGCTTCGGTCCGCGCCGCCGCTGAGGCGAATGGGGGTGTTCCCCAACAGATGCACGGCTCGTCGATTGACTGGTTGTGAGAAGGTTCGCTCGAGAGGTTCTGCGCTTTCTGTCATCCGGGCTTGCCTCTGGGGAACAATTATAGAGTGTTTTTAGTTTTTACAGAACACGTCCCCGGACTCAATTATTACCATTATGAGCAAAGCATATTCATCTATCATAGATAGCATAGGTAACACTCCACTAATTAAGGTGAACCACACGGCTGCAAGCGTAGCTGCGGACATTTATTTGAAATGCGAGTTTTTTAACCCGCTGGCCAGCGTGAAGGATCGAATCGGGCGGGCCATGATCGAAGCCGCTGAGGCGGATGGTAAGATCGGTCCGGACAGCATCATCATTGAGCCGACCTCGGGCAATACCGGCATTGCGCTGGCCTTTGTCTGTGCGGCCAAGGGCTACAAGCTGATCCTCACCATGCCGGAGACGATGTCTCTGGAGCGCCGTGTACTGCTTCGTATGCTGGGAGCCGAGATCGTTTTAACCCCCGGGCCGAAGGGTATGCCTGGTGCGATTGCCCGCGCGGGCGAGCTGGTCACTGAATACGGTGAAAAAGCGTTTATGCCACAGCAATTTGAGAATCCGGCCAATCCGGAGATTCACCGCCGCACGACTGCCGAAGAAATTTGGGCGGCAACGGACGGCAAGATTGACGCATTTGTCGCCGGTGTGGGAACCGGCGGAACGATTACCGGAGTTTCCGAAGTCATCAAGTCGCGCAAGGACTTGCTCTCAGTCGCGGTTGAGCCGGAAGCCAGCCCGGTGATTTCTGGGGGTCAACCGGGACCGCACAAAATTCAGGGAATTGGCGCCGGTTTTATCCCGAAGAATTGCAACACGGATATCGTGGATAAAGTGATTCAAGTTTCCAATGAGAACGCATTTGCTACCGCCCAAACCTTAGCCGAAAAGGATGGTATCTTAGGGGGTATCTCCACCGGGGCAAATGTCTGGGCCGCCATGCAACTGGGTGCTTTGCCGGAAATGGCGGGCAAGACGATTGTCACCATCGGCTGCAGCTTCGGCGAACGCTACCTCTCCACTCCGCTGGCGGAAAAGGCACGCGAGGAGATGAGCGGGGCAACCGCCAGCTAAGTCAGTCGCACCGCTACCTGCCAACCGGCTCTTTACTTTCACTTCATGAAGATCGTACTCGCTTACTCCGGAGGTCTCGATACCTCCGTACTCGTATCCTGGCTGAAGCAGCACTACAACGCGGAGATTATTACTTTTGCCGCCGATGTGGGCCAAGAGGAGGAGCTGGACGGTCTGGAGGAAAAAGCCAAGGCGACCGGTGCATCGGCTCACTACACGCTGGATCTGGTCGACGAGTTCGCTTCTGATTTCATTTACCCGATGATGCGGGCCAATGCGCTCTACGAGGGGCAGTACCTGCTGGGCACTTCGATTGCCCGGCCATTGATTGCCAAGGCGCAGGTCGAGATTGCCGAGAAGGAAGGCGCCGATGCGGTGTCTCATGGAGCCACCGGCAAGGGTAACGACCAGGTTCGCTTTGAGTTGGGCTACGCGGCGCTCGCTCCAAAACTGCAAATTATTTCTCCCTGGCGCATGGAGATCTTCCGCAAGGCTTTCCCGGGGCGCACGGAGATGATCGACTACTGCCGTGAG
>DKOA01000057.1 GCA_002469895.1 Opitutia bacterium UBA7374 | reverse complement strand
CAATGGCATCTTTGTAGGGCTTCAGATGAATTTCCCGGAGGCTCCTTTCTGAGAGGTCCATGGGCGAGAAATTGAGCCCGTTGACCGGCTCTGATCCGGCGATCAAATGTTTCGCGCAGGCAATCACCTTGTCCGCTCCGGCATAGTCTTCTGTCTGGAGCCCGCGGATCATGCTTGTCCCCATATTGCTGACCAGGAGCGTATCTTCTCCGAAGGTTTCACCGACCCGCCCCCAGCGAGGATCCCTCGAGACATCAATATTCGGGGTGAAGGCCCAGTGTGAGCCGGTTGCCCGCATTTCCAGAGCGGTCTCACGCCCGACACGGTAGGCATATTCATCGGTAAACGTAGCGGCGATGGAGATGGGTGAAGGATACACGGTAGCCCCCCGGACCATGCCGTTTCCGTGGATGGCATCGATGCCGATGAGGGCCGGTATTTTCAGCCTTGATTGGAGAGCGAGCTCTTGAATCTGATTGGCCTCGACAGCTGTGAGTACGTGGAGGAAAGAACCGACTTTGCCATCGACCACCATATCGGCGATATCGCTGGTCGTGTATCCGATGTACTCTGCTTGTGAATCACTCTGCAGGATTTCCTCGGCCGTCATGCCCCGGGTCGAGCCGTTGAGATAATTGAAGCCAACAAACTGGCACATCTGCCCCACTTTTTCTTCGAGTGTCATAGCCGACAACAATTGGCTGACCCGTTCCTGATAGCTTAGATTTGTATCCATGTAGGACATAGCGTGTGACTGAAAAAGAAGACCGAGGAAAAGAAAACAAATAAACTGATAGAGAGGTTTCATCGATAGGAATGACAGATCAGAATGGAAACACATGGATTTTCATGCATACCCGTAGTTGATAAGTGAGCTTTCGCAAAAATATGCAATCTAAGATTGTGCGGAGAAAAAGTAGAGCAGCGCGTGCATGGTCACTGCTTGCCGGTTATTCTACTGCGATCAGATGGTGCGAGAAAAGGGTTGAACTGCTTGATCCGAGCTTTAAGTTGCTTTTCTTCAATTAAATGTCCGGATTTATCGTAACAGTATGCAACGCGTAGTTTTGGCAGCTTGTCTGTCGGCGTTTGCCGGTATCCGGAATGTGCGTAGTCGCAGCCGCTTGCGCTCGCTGCGTACGGATTTTTCTAGCGCGTACAGTGCTACAGAAACCTGCAACCATTAATGGCAAAATATCCGAACTCGCGCGGTCGTTATCCAAACCGCAATCGTGGGCCGAAGGGTCTCAGACGTAATGACCGAATCCGTGCATCCGAGGTGCGCGTTATCGGGCCGGAAGGCACAAACCTTGGGGTGATGCCTCCGAGGAAAGCCTTGCAACTGGCCCAGAAGGTGGGCCTCGACCTAATCGAAATCTCACCCGGCGCAAAGCCCCCGGTGTGCCGTATCCTGGATTTTGGTAAGTTTCTCTACGAGGAGAGCAAGAAGCAAAAAGAGAGCAAGACGACGACAAGCAAGTTGAAAGAGATCAAGTTGCGGATCGGCATCGACTCGCATGATTTTGAAACCAAGCTACGCCGCGCCGAGGGCTTCTTGTATAACGGGAACAAGGTGAAGTTATCTTTACAATTCCGTGGCCGTGAAAATGAGCACCCGGAATTGGGGGTCGAACGAATTAATCAGGCACGCGACGAGCTGTCCGGTGTATCTTCGGCCGATGGCGAGGCCCGGCATGTCGGTCGGCAAGTCACTTTGATACTATCGCCTCTACCGGAAAGTAAACGGACTTTGAAATTCAATCAATCTGACGAATCGATCGAGGACGATGAGGTAGACGATAGTGAGGTGGAAGAATAAGCCGGGCCGCTCGCTTGGTTGATCCTTCGACTGGCGAGCATCGACAAGGAGACGTTATGAGAAACAGGACCTTACTGCTTTGTCTCGTCATTCTTTTTGTCAGCAGCGGCAAAACGATTGCCAATGAGGCCGACCGGGTGGTTGTGCTGGCCAATGCAAATGTGTCGGAATCGATTGAGATTGCCCGACACTATATTGCGCGGAGGTCAATTCCGGAGGAGAATCTCATCTTGCTTCCCTTCCCGGCCGAAGAAACGGTCTCGGTGCGCGATTATGTCGACCAGATTTATAATCCACTACTCACAGCGCTAAAGGACAAAGGGTGGGTCCAGGGGGCACGGAGTCATCGTCCGGATTTTATCGGTCGTTTCCGTATGTCGATTGGTATGCACCGCATCTCTTATTTGGTGACGACTTACGGAGTGCCCCTGCGAATAAAGAATGACCCGGAATTACTGGAGCCGAGAACCAGTGAATTAGCGCAAATTCTGCAGGTTAACCGGGGCTCGGTGGACAGTGAATTGGCCGTTCTGGCGATCCCTGAGCCGCTCCCATTGGTCTCCATGGTAAAGAATCCATATTATGAAAAGAAGGTAGTTTCGGCGGAGGATGCGGGAGGCTATATTCGGGTCAGTCGTTTGGATGGTCCTTCGTTTGGCGCGGTCAAGCGTCTGATTGATCGAACCATTGAAGCCGAGCGGAACGGCCTGCGGGGGCGTGCTTATTTTGATATCGGCGGGCCCCACAAACAAGGGGACGAGTGGTTTAGCGAAGCGGTCGATCTCGCTCAGTCAGTCTATTTTGATACTGATATCGAGAGCTCACGCCGAACCATAGATCATCGAGATCGTCTGGATGCACCGGCTATTTATATGGGTTGGTACCGTCACAAAGCGGATGGACCATTTGGAGAAAACGACTGGGCGGTGCCTCCGGGGGCTCTGGGCTTTCATTTACACAGTTTTTCGGCGACGACTGTACGCTCTTCCGGCACCGCATGGGTGGGGCCATTGGTGGCGCAGGGGTACTGCATGACCATCGGTAATGTATTCGAGCCCTATCTGGAATTCACCCACCGGCCACAACTGTTATTGGAACGCCTGCTTTCCGGTGGTACTTTTGGTGAAGCGGCGGCTTATTCTTACCCGGTTGCTAGCTGGATGGGTATCGCTCTGGGTGATCCGCTTTTCCGGCCTTTTGCTGTGAGCTTTGAGGAACAACTCAAGGCGGGTTCGGAAGATTCGCTCGCTTCCTATGTAGCTCTGCGGGAAATCAACCGTTTGAAAAAAGAGGAAGGATTGGAGGCGGCTGTGGAATCGGCGCGTATGAGTTTTCTAGCCACCCCATCACTGCCTCTAGCCTATAAATTGGCCGTGCTCTATGCGAGCGATGACCAGCCGGAGAAAGCGGTCGAGGCGCTGAAGTTTATTCGTTTCCTTCAGTTTTTTCCGAAGGAGGATCGTATCTTAGTGAAAAAAATAGCTGACCTGCTTGATCAGAATGGGGAGAGCCGACTCGCTTTTGCGGTGTATGAAAAACTACTGGCGGCAGATGGGTTGCCCAAGAAACTGAAAATTCTTCTACTCACGGATGGTTCCAAAGTAGCGATTGGTGCCGGAGAAACTATGACCAGCGCAAGATGGTCCTCCAAGGCAGTTCAATTAAAGCAACCGCCGGAAAAGTAGATCGCCCATTAAAAGGGCATTATTTTAATTAATAGGTTCTTGACTAAGAAACCCAAGAATGCGATGTAATCTCGATTAACAGCTACATAATGACCAATTTCTGAGTTTTTACGTGATGACCGCACCGGCAAACATTCATACAGAGTTTCATCGCATGCTCGGGCGTGATGCCAAAGAATCTCAGCTCAATCAGCGTGGCCATGTTTTTTGGATGTATGGTTTATCTGGGTCGGGCAAGAGCACTTTAGCTAATGCCTTGGAGCGTACATTGGCCGATGCGGGCTTTCAAACTAAGATTCTGGATGGAGACAACATTCGCAGCGGTTTAAACAGCGACCTTGGATTTTCTGATGCGGATCGCAAAGAGAATATCCGTCGCATCGCTGAAGTCGCCCGTCTCTTTCTCGATAGCGGGATGGTTGTCTTTACTTCTTTTATCACTCCCTTGCGCAGTTTGCGTTCGGATGCGGCGACGATTGTCGGTCCTGCTGACATCACACCAATTTATGTAAAGGCTTCTTTTGAGACCTGTGCGAATCGCGACGTTAAGGGTCTCTACGCCAAGGCAGCGAAGGGTGGGGTGAAGCATTTTACGGGCAAGGACTCTTCCTTTGAAGAACCGATAGAAGGAGATTCCGACTGGGTCATCTCGACCGATGAGCAGAGTGAGACCGAGTCTATGGATACTCTTCAGCAAAAAATCTTACCGATTATTCGTCCATAAGCGTCCATTACATTTCACCTAACCTTCAATCGCGTTATGCAACACGACTATACAATCACTCACTTGAAGCAACTCGAGTCTGAAGCCATCTACATCCTTCGGGAAACCGCGGCTCAGTTCGAAAAACCGGTGCTGCTCTTTTCCGGGGGCAAGGATTCCATTGTTATGGCACACCTCGCGAAAAAAGCCTTTTGGCCGGCACGCTTGCCTTTCCCGTTAATGCATGTGGATACAGGGCACAACTTTGACGAGACGATGGAGTATCGCGATCGTTTCATTAAGGAGCTGGGTGCCGAACTCATTGTGGCCTCCGTACAAAAAGCAATCGATGAAGGAAAGGTTGTCGAGGAGACGGGCCCTTATGCCAGCCGCAATGGTCTGCAAACTGTGGCATTGCTGGAAGGTTTGGAGGACGGTCAGTATGATGCCGCACTTGGTGGCGGTCGTCGCGATGAAGAAAAAGCCCGGGCCAAGGAACGCTTCTTCTCGCACCGCGATGCCTTCGGCCAGTGGGATCCGAAAAACCAACGCCCCGAGTTATGGAACATTTTTAATGGTCGAAAACAGCACGGTGAGCATTTTCGGGTATTCCCATTATCCAATTGGACAGAAATGGACATCTGGCAGTACATCAAGCTGGAGAACATCGATCTGCCGAATCTCTATTTCTCCCATGTGCGTGACTGTTTCGTGCGCAACGGCGTGGTCATGGCGGTTACCGATTGTATCGAACTGCTTCCGGAAGAAAAGGAAAGCGTTGAAAAGATGACGGTTCGCTTCCGTACGATTGGTGATGCTACCTGCACCGGCGCGGCACTTTCTGAAGCAGCTGACCTGGATGCGATCATTGACGAAGTCGCCGCTGCCCGCCAGACGGAGCGGGGTACCCGGGCCGATGACAAGCGGTCGGAGACCGCTATGGAGGACCGCAAGAAACAAGGCTATTTTTAAACCCGGATTTCAATCAGATAACATTCTACCAAGCGCACATAATGAGCGAAGAAAACAACACTGCAGGCTACCTCGATATGGATCTGCTCCGGTTTACCACCGCGGGTTCTGTTGACGATGGCAAAAGCACACTTATCGGACGTCTTCTCTACGACAGTAAGGCGATCTTCGAGGACCAACTGGAAGCGATGGAGAAGAGCTCCAAGTCGCGCGGCGACGAGCACGTTAATCTGGCTCTGTTGACCGACGGTCTTCGTTCTGAGCGAGAGCAGGGTATCACGATTGACGTGGCCTACCGTTATTTTGCAACGCCGAAGCGCAAGTTCATTATCGCAGATACTCCCGGCCATATCCAGTACACGCGAAACATGGTGACGGGTGCCTCTACGGCTAACCTTGCCATCCTTTTGGTTGATGCACGCAAGGGAGTGATTGAGCAGACATGCCGCCATTCCTTTATCGCAAATCTTCTTCGTATTCAGCACCTCGTCGTCTGTGTTAACAAGATGGATTTGGTCGATTGGTCGGAAGCGTCCTACAATAAGATTGTGGAAGATTTCAAAAAGTTTGCTTCCCGCCTCGATAATATCGTTGAAGTCACTTTTATTCCCGCCTCCGCATTGCTCGGTGACAATATTGTAGATAATTCCGAGAACATGCCCTGGTATCAGGGTCCGACGCTTCTCTATCATCTGGAAACGGTGTATATTGGTTCCGATGAGAACCACATTGATGCTCGTTTCCCGGTGCAATGGGTAATTCGTCCGCATTCGGACAAGTGGCATGATTTCCGCGGCTTTGCCGGGCGCATTGCCGGCGGTGTCTTCAAGCCGGGAGATGCTGTCAAGGTGCTGCCTTCCGGATTTGAATCGACGATCAAAGCGATTCAGACGATGGACGGTGAATTGGAGGAAGCCTTTGCCCCGATGTCGGTGGCAATGACACTGCATGATGAGATTGATATCTCCCGGGGAGATATGATTGTGAAGCCGAACAACCCGCCGGAAGCCAGGCAGGACATCGATGCTATGATTTGCTGGTTCTCCTCTGAAAAAAAGCTGGCCGGTCGCGGTAAATTTACCATCCGCCATACGGAACGTGAGTGCAAGGCCATCGTCAGCGAAGTGAAATACAAGGTGAATATCAACACTTTGCACAAGATTGAGGACGATCTCGTCTTCAGCCTCAACGACATTGGCCGTGTTTCATTGCGTACCTCTGCGCCGCTGATTGCAGACAGTTATAAGCGCAACCGTATCAGTGGCAGCTTTGTCTTGATCGATGAGCAAACAAACGAGACCGTTGCTGCTGGAATGATCGTCTAAGTCTGCTTCCCAGCAAAACCTTGTCTTCTCGGGCGCTATGCCGCTAGATGCAAACATGTCAGAGCAAGCCAAGATTCGTTGTGGGGTTGTCGGTACAGGCTATTTGGGTCGCCATCACGCCCGTCTTTACAAGGCGCTGGAGACCTGCGAACTGGTCGGCATCGTCGAGCCGGATGATGCCCGTGCTGCCGAAATCTGCGGTGAGTATGGGTGTGAACGCTTCGCTACATTGGAGCAATTGGCAGCGGCCTGTGACGCGGTTAGTATTGTTGTTCCAACAGACTTGCATTGTTCGGTCGCACTGCCCTTGTTGAAGGGTGGTTGTCATCTACTGGTGGAAAAACCGCTCTGCACAAATCTGAATGAAGCGGAGAGGATTGTAGAGGCGGCTCGCGCGGCGGGGTGTGTCGTGCAGGTGGGTCATATCGAGCATTATAATCCGGTCATGGCCTATCTTGAAAATGCCGTAACCGCACCGAAGTTTATTACTGCCGACCGGTTGGCCCCCTTTAATCCGCGGGGTACTGAAGTGGGCGTCGTCCTCGACCTCATGATCCACGACCTCGGCGTCATCCTAGCACTGGTTAAATCGCCTGTACGCTCTGTCGAAGCGGTCGGTGTCAATGTACTCTCTCCCAGCGAGGATATTGCCAATGCCCGTATCACCTTTGAAAATGGCTGTGTGGCGAATATCAATACGAGTCGTGTAAGCATGAAGAAAGTCCGGGAAATTCGGGTCTTTCAGCCGGCCAATTATCTCTCCCTCGACTTTATGAATCAAGCGGGTCACTTCCTTCGCAAGGAGGGAGTTGAGCTCGTCCGCGAAGAGATTCCCATTGAAAAAGATGAGCCGCTCAAACTTGAGCTGGCCTCTTTCGTGGAGGTTGTTCGCGAAGCCGGGCAGCCCAAAGTCGGTACTGAGTTAGGTAAGTCCGCTCTCGAACTGGCTCTGCAGATAACCGAATTGATTCAACAGAAATCCTAATGCATTCGCACACCTTCGATTGCCTGAACAATTTCCAGTCCCCTTTGATTTTCCAGCGCCTAGCGATGGACGCCCGGACTTGTTGCTCATTGCCGGGGAGCATTCCGGAGACGAGCATGCGGCCGAGATGTTGGCCGATCTTCGGAAAAAAAATCCGAATCTGAAGGTTGCCTGTCTGGGCGGGCCAAACTTGCAAGCTGCCGGAGCGCAACTGCTCTACGATATGACCGCAGTTTCGATTGTCGGATTTGTCGAAGTTGCTAAGCATTACGGATTCTTCAAAGGACTCTTCAACCGTACCCTTGATTGGATTGAGCGCTATCGTCCATTGCATATTTGTTTTGTTGATTATCCGGGCTTTAATTTGCGTGTAGCAGAACAATTGGTTCGGCGCGGTTTGAGTGTAAAGGGCGGGGGATCTATCGGAGTGAGCTATTATATTGGCCCGCAGGTCTGGGCCTGGAAGGCAGGTCGTCGATTCAAGATGGAGCGTGTGCTCGACCGCCTCGGGGTGATCTTTCCCTTCGAGGTCGATTGCTTCAAAGATACCAGCCTGCCGGTTGAGTTTGTCGGGCATCCTTTTGTCGCGGATGGCCATTGTCTTCCCTTCGTCTATGATGCCAACGGTCCCGTTCTTTTATTACCGGGGAGCCGGACGGCTGCCGTCGGTCGTATCTTCCCCATCCTGCTCGAGGCCTTTGCTCTGGCACGGGCAAAAAAACCGGATTTAAAAGCGCTCGTCGTCTACCCCAGCGAGCGGATCAAAGCGGTTCTGGACAACGCACTCGAACGCCATCCGGAACTGAGCGATGCGATCTCGTTTACAAAAAATGGGAAGGAGCAACAGCCCGCCCGAGCCGTGCTCATGAGTTCCGGTACGATGTCCCTCGCTGTCGCTTTATCTGCCATACCCGGAGCCATCGTATATCGTTTGAATCCACTAAGTTATTGGATCGGTCGCATGGTTGTGAAGATCCCATATATCGGTATCGCAAACATCTTGCTCGACCGCCAGCCACACAAGGAGTTTATCCAGCACGAAGCCCGAGCGGAAGCCCTCGCTGCCGAATTGCTTCATTCGATGACAGAGGAGGCAAAAATGGATGCTTCTGAGTCCGCTCAAGCGCTCTTTGATTTGCTCAACCCAAGTGAAAAGCTTTGTGCTTCCGAATGGTTATTGGAGGCGATGGGGAAGACGGCTTCAGGAAAAGTTCAGGCCGGACAATAGACAGTCCTTTAGTGAAACCCCTTCTCGGTAGTTGCCCCGGAGCTGTAGTCCCGGGTGGGTGCTTTCAATGTTACGGATTTCTTGAAGTACAGTTTCGTAGCCGAGTTTGTACTGTGGAATGGCTTTGGGCCAGTGCCTGAGGTGGACAAAGTGCGGGTTACCGGAAAGGCCGAGGAGGGACTCCAGTTCGGGCTGGACGGTCTTTTGTAGTTGGTCCGTATCTTCTGTGGCCTGCTGGGGGTTGCGTGTGCCGCCGACAAAGACAGTAAGGAGGACGGAGTCTTTCGGAGCGCGACCGGCAAAGACGCTTGAAGGGAAGAGGACGCCGAGGATTTTTCGCTCTTCGCATTCCGGTACGAGTAGGCCAAATCCATCCAGAGGGTGGGCAATCTGGCTGCGTTTGAAGCCAAGGCTAAGGACGGATACAGGCGGATATTCAACTGACTCCAGCGGGGTCAGGGCTGCGAGGAGATCGGGTGGTAGGGGAAGGCCTTTGAGGGCAAATGCTGGAACCGTGAGGATGAGCCGGTCGAAGGTTTCCTGTTGTCCATTCCACTGGATGCGCCATGCCTCGCCATCTCTTTCTATGGAGTCGATCGATACGCCGGTTTGGACACGTTGACCGAGTGCTTTGGCGATTTCACGGGGCAGGGTATCGATCCCGTCGCGAAAGGTGA
>DKOA01000062.1 GCA_002469895.1 Opitutia bacterium UBA7374 | reverse complement strand
TCTGGTATGCAAAACGGTAGCCCTGACGGGGTTGCTCTTGTGGATGCCAGCGGTACCGCCGTACAGTTCCTCAGCTACGAGGGATCCTTTACCGCAACGAATGGACCTGCCTCCGGTATGACTAGCGTGGATATTGGTGTGCAAGAGAGCAATAACACAACTCTAGACGGACAATCTATGCAGCTCAGCGGTACTGGTTCGTCTTACGCGGACTTTACCTGGCAAACACCAGCGACGAGCACATTCGGTTCCGTCAATAACGGTCAAACCATCAACTAAGGCAGCTAGCCAGCAGCCTTTTCTTTCTGAGCCTGCAGGTAGTGCATATGCGCTACCTGCAGCACTCGGAGACCCAAGGTCTCTTTTCCCGTCGTCCTACCCGATAACCTATGTTCTATATTCCTAAGCAACCGTCTGTATTTTTCCCCGCCCAATCCGGGCTTCGTTTAGAGAGGCGACTGTTGTTTCTTTTTCTTACCTCGATCACCAGCCTTTTCTCACAGACACAGTCTTATTATGTACCAACCGTTGGTCAGAGTGGAACGACTCTAAAGAACACTCTGGAAGGCATCATTGATGGACATACCGTGCTTTCATACACGCCCGGAGTATGGGAAGCCCACAAAGATTTGTACGAAGATCCGGGTAATTCATCGAGGATACGACTCTTCTATTCGCAGGCCAGTATTCTTAAGACCAATCAAGACAGCGGTGGCAGTCCGGGAACTTATTGGAATCGCGAACATTTGTGGCCGAGAAGTCTCGGAGTGGGTTACGACGGATCCGATAACACAGACCTGCACCACCTTGTGCCCACTTATAAATCGGTCAACAGCGACCGAGGGAACAAGTATTTTGATATTTCTGATACCGCATCATCAGGTTATAGCAACCCGGCCAATTCACTCGCTCCGGATTGCTCGGAGGACAACGATTCTTGGGAACCTGCCGATGCACAAAAGGGCCAAGTTGCCCGGGCGATCCTTTATATGGCCACGCGGTATAACTATCTGCAACTGGTCGATACCCCGCCCAGTTCGGCACCCAACACCGACAGCTCCCGGATGGCACAGTTGAGCGTACTGCTCGATTGGAACCGAAAGTTCCCGCCCACCGCAAACGAAAGAGACGTAAACCAGCGAATTTATCAGGACTATCAGGGTAACAGAAACCCTTACACAGATTATCCTGAATTTGCCGATGCGATTTGGGTCGAAGGCCCTTCCTGGGGTGGATGGCGATTCCAGCATTTTTCCTTTTCTGATTTCTCCAATGTCCGAACCTCTAGCGATAGCGCTGATCCGGATGAGGACGGCTTGAGTAACTTAATGGAGATGGCCCTCTACACGAATCCAAAAATTGCTCAAACGGAGCCAATATTATCCATTACTCAAGTTATTCAGGATACGGATATCGGTAATGGAACGGATAACGGTAATGGAACGGATGATGGTAACGGAACGGATGATACAACTTCTAGCTCAGCTTTATTCTTTTCAGAATATGCCGAGGGTACATCGAATAATAAGTATCTGGAAATCTACAATCCGACGAGTGCATCCGTATCATTAGACGGCTACGCGTTGGCGAATGTTGGCAACGCGCCATCGATTGTCGGCATGCATGAAAACTGGCGAGACTTTCTTGTCGGAGCGACTATTGCCGCAGGTGAAGTGTACGTCATCGCGCACCCCAGCGCAGACCAAAGCATCCTCAATCAAGCAGATGAGACACACATTTACCTGAGTAATGGAAATGATGGGTATGCCTTGGTCTTCGGTACTGAGGATGATTATACAATAGTCGACTTTCTTGGAGACTTCCAAGGCGATCCGGGCATTGGTTGGGACGTTGCCGGTGTAACGGAAGCAACCAGAGATAAGACTTTAGTTAGGAAAGCTACAATTACTACCGGTAACAACGACTGGGATGCATCTCGTGGAACCACCGCAGAAAACAGTGAGTGGATTGTATATGACCAGAATACTTGGACGTATCTAGGAGCTCATTCGGTTAGCTCTTCAGGTGATTCGGGTGGTAACACAGGTGATGACAACACAGACGATATCGTTACACCCGAGAATCCAATCTTGTTCATAACTGAAATAGCAGACCCCGATGGGAGTTCTGTCAGTCGTTTCATTGAATTGTATTCACCCAATGGTGCCGGTCAGACCATTACAGAAGATCTGTATCTTATTAGCTGGGTAAATGATAGTCTAACGAGAGCGTCATCCTATGTACCTCTAAAGAATACGGTTATCGGGGATGATGGATTCTTAGTCATCGGCAGATCTGCAGACGCTGCCTACAGTGACTCGTATGATTACACTTCGTCAGCACATGCTGTCAGATCGACCGGGGATGATAATATCGCACTTGTAAATAGCACAAACACCCTCGCTACATGGACAGTAATTGATTTGTTCGGAGTCCCAGGGGAAGACGGTTCATTTACAGATCACGAATATGAGGATGGACGTGCCGAGCGCAAGGCAAGTGTGACGGGCCCAAATCCGTTCTGGGATGCCAACGAGTGGAATATTGATAATGATAGTGGGGGCGGTGACGGGCCGCAATCTGTCGATGATATGGATCCCCGCGAATGGGTTGGAGCCAATGGATCAATGCAAGCAAGAATGCCGGAAGTGCTAGCGGTTGTTCCTGCAGCTACAACCGGTGCAGACTCTTTAGTGGTCTCCTTCAGTTGCGCCAGTGACTTTAGTCAACTAGAGCTATCATTGATTTTGGAAGCTTCCACGGATCTTAGTAACTGGACTGAAATCAATCTCGATAATGCGCAAAGGACACAACTCGATAGTAATCGCGAGCGGGTCGAGTTATCTGTACAGGTGGATTCATTTGATTATCGCTTCTTCCGCCTGAAAGCAGTACGCACGCTATAGATAGTGCGTTGAAAATGTTTTTTCTCTGATTCCCATGTCCCCAGCAATGCTTCGATTCGTTTGTCTTCTTTACTTTTTGGTTGGGCCCGCTTTGGCCACTGCTGAAAATGAATTTACCGCGGTGGCCTATAATGTGGAGAACCTCTTCGACTTGGATGAAACCGCGCTCTTTAACGACTACCGCATCGCTGCGGGCAAGCCCTTTGCCTACAACCGATACAAGCTGCTGACCAAGCTGCAGAACACCGCTCGTGTGCTGTCTGAGTTTAGCGATGGCAAGGGGCCCGATTTGATCCTTTTTCAAGAACTGGAGGGTGATTTTTCCCCGGACAGTCGCATGGGTCTCCCCGCAGAATTTCTCCGGCGCTATGCCCATACCACAGCCGAAGCCATGCTCACCGATCAATGGAAGTCGACCTACGCCGGGCTGCCTGCCCAGGCCTGGTTACTCAAGGCCCTCCATGATGCCGGAATGGTGGGCTACGAGGTGGCCTGTCCACCCGCCGAAACCGATCAGGAGGGGATCGCCCATGTCAATGCGCTCTTCTCCCGTTTCCCCATTACCTCCGTTGACTACCATTCCCTACCCAAGGCCCGGTCGATTATTGAGGCGACTGTCGAGATCCATGGTTGCCCGCTCTATGTCTACGTGAATCACTGGAAGTCGGGTGCCTCCAACCTCCGACGCGAGCCTATCCGGGTAGAAAATGCCAGAGTGCTTAGATCTCTCATTGATCGCCGGCTGGAATTCGATCCACAGGCCGATATCCTGATCGGAGGCGACCTCAACTCGCACTACAATCATAGTGCACTATTTCCCCAACTGGACGCCACCGGAATCAATCACATCCTCGGCTCCCAGGGCAACGAAGACAGTGTGCGCCGACCCGACGGCCCGGCCCTCTATAACCTCTGGCACGAATTGCCACCGGAGCAGCGCGCCAGTGAAGTTTGGCGGGGCAAACAAGGTACTCTCATGCATCTTATTATCAGTCGCGGGCTCTATGACGATGTTGGCATCAGCTACTCGGATAACAGCTTCGATACGCTCGCTCAGCCGGGGCTAAACGCCGATGCGCTCGGCCGCCCCTTCGGCTGGAGCTTTGCCGGCCGTGCCGGTGGTGGTTTTTCCGATCACTTTCCGGTCGAGGCGCGGTTTTGTCTCGCGCCCGTCGCCTATGCCGAACCCACCTCTCTCGGCCGTATGCCGGAGATAGAATCTCCTCTGCGCTATACGCCGGCATCAGGCATTGATCTGTTAGACGGCACTTTTCTCGCCGAAGTCGCCGATGACGACCTTGGGCAACACCTCGGCACGTTCTACAGAGTGCATGGTCGCATTACTTCTTTAAAGCCCCTGCGAATTGAAGTGGATGACTACAAGTGGCCGGCCTATGCGCCCGATCCGGAAATCTCGGAGCGCCTCCGGAAGGGACTAACCGGGGACTGGGTCGTGACCCTGGGAGTCTGGAGAGGGCAGCGGCAGTTCATTATCGAAGGCATTCTTTAGCGATTTGTCTGCAGACAGGTCGGGCCCTGTCTTGACCTGACTGCTCAATTGTGCCGAAGTGACCCCTTTCTCAACTATGGCCAAGAAATTTTACATCACGACTGCCATTGACTACGCCAACGGCTCGCCCCATCTCGGGCATGCCTACGAAAAAGTACTGACTGATGTACTGGCTCGTTACCGCCGTCTGCAGGGAGACGAGGTCCACTTTGTTACGGGGCTCGACGAGCACGGGCAAAAGGTACAGATGTCGGCCCGCAAAGCAGGGCTGGAGCCACAAGCTATCTGCGACCAGGTAGCCGTGGAATTTCAGGGCCTCTGTCAGCGCTTGGAAATTTCCAACGATGATTACATCCGTACGACCGAGGCTCGTCACAAGAAAGTGGTGCAGTCGGTCCTTCAGGATCTCTACGATCGCGGCGAGATTTACAAAGCCGAATATGCCGGCTTCTACAGTCAGCGACAGGAGCAGTTCGTCACCGAAAAGGAAAAAGTGGACGGGGAGTGGCCCGAGATTTACGGCGAAGTCGAAGAGGTCATCGAGACCAATTACTTCTTCAAGCTGGCCCAGCATCAGGACTGGCTGGTCGATACCATCGAGAATAACGAAGCCTTTATTTATCCCCGCTTTCGCAGCGCCGATGTTCTCCAGTTCCTCAAGGAACCCCTCAATGACCTCTGCATCTCCCGCCCCCGTGAGCGTCTCCAGTGGGGGATCGAGCTTCCCTTCGATTCGGAATACGTCACTTACGTCTGGTTTGATGCCCTGGTTAACTACATCACCGCTGCGGGCTACGGAACGGATGCCTATGCCGACCATTGGCCCGCTGATTTCCATGTCATTGGTAAAGACATCCTCGTCCCTCCCCATGCCGTTTATTGGCCCATTATGCTCCATGCACTCGGGCTGGAATTGCCCCGCCACTTTCTCGTTCACGGCTGGTGGTTGAGCTCCGGAGCCAAAATGTCCAAAAGTACCGGTGCTGTGGTTAACCCACTCGACCTCATCGAGCAGCACGGCGCGGATGCCTTCCGTTACTTTGTTACCCGCGAAATGAATGTCGGCCAGGACAGCGAATTTTCTCTGGAGCGCTTTACCGCCCGCTATAACAGCGATCTGGCCAACGACCTCGGCAACCTCCTCAGCCGTCTTCTCAATATGGGCGGCCGTTATACCGAAGGCCGCGTCCCCGCAGCGACGATCGACGAAGCGCCCGAGCAGGAACTCAAGCAACTCTGGGAAAGTACCGCCAAGGAACTCATTCCCCTCTATGACGGTTTTCAGTATCACCGCGCTCTCGAGACGATCTTTTCCTTCCTTTCCGGGATCAACCGCTACGCCGAGACCCGTGCCCCCTGGAAGCTTGCCAAATCCGAGGATCCGGCCGACCGGGCAGCTCTCGAGACCTCGCTTGCCTGTATGGCCGAGGCTTTGCGGCTCTCCGTTGTCCTGCTCACTCCGGTCATGCCCACGATCTCCGAAAAAGTACGCGCACTGATTGGCGACGAAGCGCTGACCGGACTTGACGGCCAACTCGATTGGGGCGACCGCCTCGAAGGCAAGACACTGGGCGAAAAGACCATCCTCTTTCCCCGGCCCGAACGCTCCGCCGGATAAGCGTACGCGCATTTTTTGCCCCATCTGCCGCGAAATCTGGCCGATCTGGCCCTTCCTTCTCGCTTCGGGAAGCGCTTCAATTTGCCCATCACGAAATTGATTTGCCAGAACGCGCGGGATATTCCTATTATTCCTAGAATTATGCAGGATGGTCTTGTTCGCTATGTATTTCAGTTGCCCGGGGAGGCACTGACTTTCGAAATTGATACCACCGGAGCCGTTCCCCAAACCAGGATTGATTACCCCGAGTGGACTCGGCTGGCGCATCAACAGTGCGCCTGCTGCCCACTTCATGCCGATCAAGCAATGTACTGTCCGGCTGCCACTCGCGTCCACCACCTGCTCGAGGCCTTTGCTCAAAAAACCTCGATCGAGCGCGTCCAGGTCCTTGTCCAGACCGCACAGCGTACCTACCAGGGCGATGTCGACCTGCAGGTCGGCGTCAATTCCCTGCTCGGGCTCCTCATGGCTACGAGCGGCTGCCCCGTGCTCGACCCCCTCAAATCCATGGCCCAATTTCACCTGCCATTCAGTACCACGGAGGAGACCCTTTCCCGAACCTTAGGCGCCTACCTCACCGAACAATACTGTATCGCCCAAAAGGGCGGCGATCCGGACTGGGCTCTGGACGGCCTGCGTGCTTTGTACAAACGCCTGGAGACCCTCAATCAGGACTTCAGCAAGCGCATCCAGGGTCGGGTGCAGGGCGATGCTATGGCCAATGCCATCATTCTCTTCTTCGCCACCTCCGTTTTGGTCAACGCCTCCCTTGAAGAAAAGCTGGCCGCGAAGGTAACCCGGGGCACCGGTAAGGCCGGGGATCGCCGCGGGTAGGGCAGTGCTTCGTGCTTTTTTTCAAAAAGCCCCTTGCCAGTCATCCCCCGCAGCGGATTACTAGGTTTGTATTGATGGATAATGGTTACCAAGTAATTGCCCGCCGATGGCGACCCAAGCAGTTCGACGAACTGGTCGGGCAGGATCATATCGTCCGCACCCTGAGCAACGCCATCGAGAGCAACCGGATCGCCCACGCCTATCTCTTTGTCGGCCCCCGCGGTACCGGAAAGACCAGTTCCGCCCGCCTCTTTGCCAAGGCCCTCAATGCCGAAGGTGGCCCCAGCATCACCCCGGATAACGATTCCGATATCGCCCGCTCCATCATGGACGGCTCCTGCATGGACGTCATCGAAATTGACGGCGCCTCGAACAACAGCGTCGATCAAATCCGCGACCTCCGCGAAGACTGCCGCTTTGCCCCGGCCCAGTGCAGCTTTAAAATCTATATTATCGACGAAGTACACATGCTCAGTACTGCGGCCTTCAATGCCCTGCTCAAGACCCTCGAAGAGCCGCCCCCCCACGTGAAGTTTATCTTTGCCACGACCGAGGCCAACAAAGTGCTGCCGACCATCGTTTCCCGCTGCCAACGCTTTGAGTTTCGCCCGATTGCCGATTCCGTCATCGTCGAAAAGCTTTCCCAGATCGCTCAGGCCGAGGGCATCGAAGTCGCCCCCGAAGCCCTCCGGTCCATCGCCCGTTTGGCTAATGGCGGTATGCGCGACTCCCAGTCGATCCTCGATCAGATGATTTCCTTCTGCGGTACCCGGATTAATGAAGAAGACGTCCTCGATGTCTACGGGCTGGCATCCAGTGCCCGTATTGAAACCCTTGCCCGTGCTATGGCTGCGCTCGACTACGCCACCATCGTGCAGTCTGTCGATACCTTTGCCGCGGAAGGGCGCGACCTTTTCCGTATCCTGCAGGATCTCCAGGCCCATCTGCGGACGGCTCTCCTCGGAGCCATCGAAAACGGCGGGCGCACCGATGCCCTCGGCAGCGAACTCGCTACCGAGTCCATCATGCGCATGCTCGATGCCCTCCACCGCAGCGAGGGAGCGGTGCAACGCGGGCTCTCCGAAAAGGACAATTTTGAAGTCGCCCTGCTCAAGGCCTCCGAAGAGTCCCGCAGCCGTGCCATCGATAGCCTCATTCAGCAACTGGCTCCGGCCAGCGGCGAAAAAAAAAACTGATTGATCCGTCCCCGGGGGTGCCGGCGCCCGGCCCCCTCCGTCTGCCCGATCCCGAGACGCCCCCGGCATCTCTCGCCCCCGCTGCCTACGCTGAACCCACCGCGCCCGCTGAACCCACCGCGCCGAAAGAAGATTCCCCGGAGCCACCGGTCGAGCCGGCATTACCCGCAGAGCCCCTGCAGGTCGAAGAAGCCCCTATTTTCTCCGAGCCCCCGCCTGAACCCGAACCCACTGTCGAGGCAGCGCTGCCTTTGCCGGCAGATTCCACAGCGCCCGCTCTATCCATCGAAGAAGCCACCCGGCGCATCGGCGCAGATACTCTGGAAGTCCTCCGCCAGCGCTTTAACGGCAAACTGACCACCACCCGCCGCCCGGACAATCAGGATCAACTTTTTTGACACCGACAAAAAAATGCTCATAAAGCATGGACTTTCAGTTCGTAAGCCAGACGCTTGCCGACCGATTAAACTGTTTCCCGCTACCTATTTAGACCCATAAACTGATATGAAACTAGAAACTCAATGCCTCCATGCCGGCTACCAGCCGGAAGCGACAACCAACGCCTGCGCGGTGCCCCTCTACAAGACGAGTTCCTTCGTCTTCAATAGCACTGAGCACGCAGCCAACCTCTTTGGTCTGCGCGAGCTGGGTAATATCTACACCCGCTTGATGAATCCGACGACCGACGTGCTCGAGCAGCGTGTCGCCGCCCTTGAGGGTGGAGCTGCCGGCCTAGGCATCGCCTCCGGGACCAGCGCCGTCTTTTACTCGATCATCAACCTCGCCCAATCCGGTGATAATATCGTCTCGGCCAATAACCTCTACGGCGGCACCTATACCCAGTTTAAAGACATCCTCCCGAAATTCGGTATCGACGTACAATTTGTCGACCCCAACGACCCGCAGAACTTCGCTGCAGCCATCAACCCGAAGACCAAAGCCCTCTTCTGTGAAACGGTCAGCAACCCCGGGCTCGACGTCGCCGATTTGGCTGCCATCGCCGCCATCGCCGCGGATAACGGTATCCCCCTGATTGTCGACAGCACCTTTTCCACCCCTTACCTGACCAATCCCATCGAGCACGGCGCCTCCGTCGTCATCCACTCCCTGACCAAGTGGCTCGGCGGCCACGGTAACGGCATCGGCGGTGTGGTCATCGATTCCGGCACCTTCGACTGGAAAAACGGCAACTTCCCCCTCTACGATGAGCCCGACCCCAGCTACCACGGCCTTCGCTGGGGCCATGACCTGCC
>DKOA01000020.1:51406-75900 GCA_002469895.1 Opitutia bacterium UBA7374 | reverse complement strand
GTACCACTTGCGACAACGCCTGCAGTAATGCCACCGCCCGAAAGAACTTCCAGAGTCCAGGTTTCGCCTACGGATGAAGGAAAGGCGCGGTATGCGTCAAAGTGAAATGCATCAAGGAATGCGGAGGATCCACTTGTATTATTCAAGGTCAGAGTCAGGTATGGATTACCTGTATTTCCTGCATTTTCCCATTTAACCTGGTTTACAAGCCAGGTGCTATTGGCCGTGGTATCTGCAGAGCCCACGGAGGATGCTCCAAAAGTACCATCGGTACTCCCCAGTCCCCCGCCATCCCAGTATTCCCAACCAGAGACCGGTTCATTTAAAGTACCTGTAAATCCGGTAACGCCACTGTCCAGAGTGATGGGACCGACTTGTACACCAAGATCATCAGTGGATACCAGGACTCCGGTCGGATTCGCTGATAAAGGTAGGGCGAAAGAAACGGCAAGTAAAAATGGCACAAAGCCACGCGCAACGCAGACAGGTGTAAGCTGTTTGTTATTCATAAGGTAGATGATGGGTAAGAGTAGACTAAAACTTTGGACAAGTTTGACTGCTCAAGTCGAGTATAAGCTTTACACAAAAATATGTGTATAATTAGACCCTACTGACCACCTCATCTCTCGCAAAAAAATGGCGCAAATGCCTGCACCAGTGGTCTATTTGTTCATTGCCGAACAAATCTTATTTCACCGAAACCTGTAAGTATAAACTAGCTAATCGATTGCCAGCCGGAAAAATACGGTTGCCGAGTCGCTGGACAATACAGTGCTGTTATTCGGTGGTGTTGCTTTAAGTTGTGGCTCTAAAAGCTCCCACTGGATTAGATTGTTGCTAAAATATAAGTTGTAATGTTTTCCGCGAACACTCGGCCAGCTGAGCTCCCAGTCTGTAGGTGTACCATCTCTGGGAGACAGGCTGAGCCAGAGCGCAGAAATGGGATCGAAGGGGTCGGTGCCTGCCAGACTCTCTTCCAATCGAGTAAAACCATCGCCGTCCTCGTCAGCACCCGTATCCGAATTCTCAATATTGTTATAGTGCTCGAGCTCCCAGTGATCACTCATACCATCTTGATCAATATCACCCGCATCGCTGATGGTGGAATAAACAATCTCCAGAAGGGGCGGTGCATCACTCTGCACTCCCTTAAAAGCTAGGCCGCTTTGGTTTGTATCGGTGACCAGCGCAAAAGAATGGAGCCCGCCTCCAGTAACGATACTGGAAACATCAAAAGAGACAGTCTCGCCAGTAGCTAGGTTCGTCACTTCAGCAGTCTTGAGCGGTCTTTTATTCCATGCCGAGATCCGGGCAAACGAGGGGAAGTTTGTACTTGTCAATGCCTGCGCCGTCCATTGATCGACTGGAACATCAACCACAGCTGCATCCGGGATTGTACTCGCCGCAGTTAATTTGAGTGTCGCCGATAGCACATGGCCACCATCCAAATCACCCAGATCAAATTGTAGGAAAGAGATAGCGGCATTGCTTGCATCATACTTACGAAGCATGAGGAGCGAACCGTCCGTTTGGCTCGTGCCGGATTCAAGTGAGCTATATCCGACCTCTACCGGATCCAAGCTAATCGAGACGTTTGATCGTGCGGAATCTTTACGGACATAGCCCCACACATCTCCGGTTACAATGGTGCCAGCCCCGTCAATGGAATCCACCCGCCAATACCATGCACCATGACCACCACTGTCATTCGGGTTGTAACGGTTGTTACCGTCGGGGAAATTCCCCTTGTATTCCGGAGAATCGATCGAAGCCAACAGTACCGCCGTTGGATCCGATCCAAAATAAAGATTCGAAGAGGTCGACTGATACCCGGATAACCAAATCAATTCCCGATCCGGCACATCGACCGCACCATCATAAGGAATCGGCACCGATGCCTTTGCCTCCTTTCGTCCCGGAATCCAATAATTCGAGGCACCATATTCATAAGCACCGATATCAGGAACTCCGTTAACAATTTCATAATTTAAGTCACCCGGATTGTAGGGTGTCCCTTCACGTATGCCGTTAACCGGAACATATTCATTAATCGTTAACGAAGAAACCAAAGTACCGCTATCCACCCACGCAGAGGTAGCAACTGGTCGGAAGTCGCGAAAATGGGGAGCGACCATTTGCTCGGACAGGAATTGATCTGCAGCGATATCTTCGCGCCAATTGTTACTGTAGGTACCTGTGTTGATATCGGCATTCCATGCGTAGGCATCCACCACCGCATTGTTTTTCGATACCGAGCTGTCATTAAAGGTACCGTTAGATACCGCATCATTACGGAGAATTATCTTTCCCGTGTTATGATATACCTCATGGTGATCACCCTTAATTTTTGCCTCACCGTCCGGGCCGCCAAAGGTCACATTGCGGTAGCAAATACCAAAGTCCTGAAGATTACCTTCATTGTTGCCAACCGGAGTGTCCCAGCGAAATGAGCCCTTGTTTGCGTCGAGAAACCAGTTATACCGCAAAATGCTATCGTAGGCATTGAAGTTGAGCTGAATGCACATCGCATCTCCCTGCAGGAGACTCGAGTTTTCAAATCGATTGTACTCAATAATCGTCTCATTATCGTCATACTCTCGCTGGTGTCCATGAGCGATGCCGTTGGCATTTCCAAAGGTATCAAATGTATTTCTTCTCAATGTGACTAGCTCACTCGAGTTTAAGCGAATGACAGAGTTTCCTTCATAATAATTGCCTGCTGCCGGGCAGAATTCTTTGAATAAATTATTCTCGATCAGCGGATTGATCATCTGACGGCCTTCCCACATAAGCTCACTCCGGCGAATCACATTGTTTCGGAAAATAAAATTTTCCGCGTAGCGACTATAGAGCCCGGCTTCTGAGACCGGGTGATTGGCGCTTTGCCCGTCTTCATAAGTATAGAGTTCACCCAGTACTCGACGGGGAGCGGCGGGATAATCGAATGTACAGTTTTGAACGGTAATGGACTCGTTATCGTAGAGATAAAATCCACAGGCAAAAAAATGAAGGCCGTCTATTGTGACAAAGCGTGCTTCCTCTCTGTTTGAATTTGCCGCTCCCGAAGTAAACTGCAGGCCATAGGCTCTCTCTTTTCCATAAATGGGTGTTCCGGTCGGATTGGCACCATCTTCGGGCCAATAGTAGAGCGTGCTAGATGGCTTGTCATACCACCATTCACCCGGGGTGTCTAACACAGCGAGGCCCTCGATAAAATAATACGGGTAGGTTTGGTAGAGTTTGGTCGATGCGTCTGCCGCATAACGAAAGGTGTTACCTCCCGGTTGATGATCTGTTATGTAGGTGTGATCATTAATCCACTGACCCAAATTCATCACGGCGACGCAACCATCCAGATCGACCGTTAAGTCGGAGAGTCGCTCTATGCCACGGAATCCCTGCCCGTCCTCTTCGGTTAAGGTACCGATTCCCCCACTCTCTTGCGCTAGACTGAAGAAGGCTCTGGAATGATGTACCTGCCAACACTCCTTGCTCCAAGTCTTGACATTTGGAAAGCGCGCCAGTGTGAGCGGTTCATCTTCGGAGAAGAGCTGCCAAATATCTTCTCCGATGTTCATTTTGTACAGGCTACCTTGGTGAAGCGTCCAAGTGCCGGAGAGGACTGTTCGACCATCTATGACAGGCACTTCACCGGGATAGTTACGGATGGTGATTCGCTCTGATGACAACCCTTCTAAAGAGGAAAGATCGAGGGTTTCACGATAGGTGCCACCACGCAAAAAACATAAATCTCCCGGTTGTAAGGCAGCGATTGCCCTAGCTATAGTGCGAAACGGTGATTCGACACTACGGCCATTATTTGTGTCATCTCCGTCCGGAGATACGTAGTATGATTCCATCTGCTCAACGGCTCCATACTGAACCTCTAAAACCGGATCCTGCGCAGTGCCGCTTCTCTCCTTACTATAGAAGTCAAGTCCCGACGAACGTTGCTCACTGGCCAGTGCAATCGTCCAAGTGCCCGGTCCAGTAATATAACTGGATACATCAAATTCATACTGTCTGAAAATATCGTTCAAATAAGTGCGCGTTGTTATGAGATCGCCGAGTGCGGGAGAATTGAGTCCATTCACTGTCCCTTCATTCCAATTATTTGAAGCGACCCTATAGAGCGATACTGTTTGAATTGGTGTTAGTCGGGTCGTCAGCTTGAGTGTAACCGATTGAAACGACTCGCCGGTGTCGGGTACGGTGAATTTCAGAAAACTGTAGAATTTTGTGCTAGGTTCAGTGTACTCGCGGATGCGGAGATACTCTTGATCGCCGTAAAGATCAGCAAATCCAGTTTTTACCGCTGCATCATCACTGGGGGAATAAGTCAATTGGGCCGATAGATTGACCCAAGACAAGAGAAGAGTCGCAGTGACCCAAAAGAGGTAAAGTAATGTACGGAAGCGAAGATTGAAAGAGTAGCTACAGTAAGGCAGTAACTCTAGCGAACCTGCTAGCATAGGTTTGCTTGGAATGTTCATGAGAGGTAGTTTTAAGATTCATATATCTGATCCGCTATACAGGCAATACCTAATGCTTCCCACGATTTTTGGTTAGGAATGTGCGACGATCGCCTAATGTCTCCCAGGCAAGAGCTACCGCTTCTTTCATTGTCTTGGGAGGGCTTTCGCCTCCGGGCATCCAGTCAGCTCCCGGGTACCAGTAGGCAGCACCTGACTGATAGGCACCAATGTCTGCGCATGCAGATGGATCCACGCCCTCGACTGCTATGCCATTTCCGATGAGCGGAGAGCCGCTGCACGGACGAAGGTCGATATTTTCTAAATCAGTAGAAATAAAGTATCTATTCGCATCTTCACCTGCCAGTGAATAGTTAGCCTGGAAGCGATCGGATTCATCCTGATTAAAGAAATAAGCAGTGGGTAGGCCTGCGCTTTTCACTTCCTTCCAAAAGGTAAACCAGTAGCGATACTTCAAACCGTAAGAGACATTATTCAATACAGTCCAGTTCTCTGTAATAAGATCCCGGCGATTCAACAAATCCCCTTCCGGCTTAGTCTCACTAAGAAGAATTGGATGCATCGCATCCTCTACAAATATCGTATTGTTATAAATAGTGAAGGTATCCTCGGCTCCACCGGCAGACTCCCACTTACAGCCAGAGTATGTATTCCAAACAACGTTATTGTTCACCTTGATTTTTCGTCCCATTGCATCGCACCGCATCCCAATACCGCGTATGGAGTGAACCCAATTGTATGCGATTGCGCTGTTCAGTGATTTCGCTGCATAGGGTATGTAGATCCCTGAAATATCACCGGAATACAGGCCCCCATTGAATACATGGTTTCGTTCGGCTATCTGAGCGCCTGGGCCGAGCAGATAAAGACCGGCTCCACCACTGTTATAGATAGTCGTTTCCGTAACGGTATTGGAAGCAGAGGACTCGTAGGCAGACTGATAACCGTAGAGCACCGCCAGTCCGCTCATGTTCATTCGCCCATTTAACGAAGTATTATGGACGACACAGTTGCGTATACGCATACCGCGACCCTGCACGTACAGCCCGTGATACGGACTATGGCCGAATTCACAGGTATCGATAAGGCAGTTTTCGCCAATCAGTATTGGGTACAATTCATCTCTACCTGAGTAATGCATAGTCCGTGTGCTGGCCCCGTCCGGAATATGGAAGTAGCGACTGTGGGCGGCCCAATGAACCTTGATTCCGCTAAGATTTAAATTGCGGCAGAGCTGACCACCACGTCCAGAAATCGGTGGCATACTGCCCAATCGCAGGGAACAGCCGAGAACTGAAATATTTTTCAAATCGACCCACTCCGTATTTTTTCCAGAGATGCCAACCGCACGCGCTTTCACTCCAAGGGCGAGCTTTCGAGGATGCTGATTGGCAGGTGGTTTAAGATACAGCTTCTTGATCGATGGGTCGTAAAACCACTCACCCTCAGCATCCAGTGCACTTAATGTACCGGTTATATAAAACCAGTCGCTAAACCCGCCAGTGCCCTTCTCCGCCGTTTCTGAATCAGGATCGCCGAAACCACCAATCTTCTCGTAGAAAATGCGGTCTTCTCCTTTGCCATGCGACAGAATCCGTCGCGAAGCAAAGAAGTTGGCTACATATTTTTGGTGTAACACACCGCCGGTAAAATCGAGACCACTCTCAGCGACATCCCATGATACGAGTTCACCATAGGTGCTCAATTCATGATTTTTTGATGCCCATTTACGGGTCTCTTTCCAGTTTTCCTCCAGCTTACAATTGGGCCAACGTGCTTCGATCAGCGGTTGGTCTCCGACAAAGAGCATGGCATCGTTGCGGGTCAGTTGACTATGTAATTCGTCATTCACATTGCAGGCCCATATACCGTCCTTCCATTTGGCCCAAGGTAGACGGGTCGGTAACGGATCGGCCCCAAAGAGTATTACGCTTTCGTTACCATACGCCTGAAAAGTAATTGGAGCTCCTTCGCTTCCGCCGGCACCTAACTCAAGAGTCTCTCGGTAGACACCTCCACGGATGTAGCAATTATCACCCGGTTGTGCAACCGCAACCAGCTTTGCTAGACTAGCAAAAGGTCGCTTAATGGATCCATCGTTTCGGTCTTTACCATTTGTTGCGACAAAGTAATCGCGCGCCTCGGCGTGCGTGGTAAAAAGCAAAAGAAGAAAAATGAAGATTTTCATAGGTGTCGTATCTTGTGAGAAAATAAGGGTAAGCAGTTAAAGAGGTTATCAATAGATCGCAGAATGAAGCAGAGTATTGTTCAGACCCGTGTATTGGAAACGAATCGGTGCCCTTTCGTTTCGATCTTACAGAAGAGTCACATTCTATACCGTCTGCAAGATGACTTCCTTGGGGAGAGAAAAACAGGATGTGGGAAATGAGGTGAATCGCCAATATCGGCTTGCTTGTAATCTTCGTTGACCGAAAGGCTCATAGAAACAAGCCGTTGTTCGTCTTAGTAATTTCGTGGTAAAGAAAACAGGCTTAGAAAAAAACATTACAGCTAAATTAATACGCAGAGTGCGAAGGAACTAGTAGTTGCCATTAGACTGCACAATCTACCGCTTTGTCAATCTGCCGACTATACGCATATAAGTGTGTTACGCCAGATACCCTTTTTTCTCACTAGGTAAACAGCAAAGGAAAACCAGCGCTTGAGGTGAAATGAACAACTTTTCAAGAGACTGTAATGATTGGTTTGATGGAAAAAACAAACAAAAGTGATTTTAAGTCATTTTTACGTAAAAGTGGTTACAATTTTCAATACGAGGTAAGCAGCTTCTATCGGTCAAAAAAGGACTGAAGTAGCCTGAAAAACTTGAAAACTGGTAAGCAATCATCGACTTAGATCTGTACGTTACAGTCAACGGCAACAAGTGCTACCTGTAGAGGAAAGTAAACCAGTACGGAATTCCCATACGGGCCCTTTAATTACCCGTTCGTCTGACAGCAATGTGTCAACGCGCCAATAGTAGCTTGTGTTTGGACTCAGGATGCCAGGAGAATGAATGTTTCTGGGATCGGGCAACCGGCCTTCGTATTCCTCCGATTCAACAGTGGCATTATCCACCGCTTCGAAAGAAGTCCCTAGATAGACATCGGCGAAAATTCCATTCCGTCCGATTAGATACATCAGTTCTCGATTGAGAGATTGATTTGTCGAGTTGTTCTGAGGGATGGGAAAAGATGCCGAACCCGGCTGGTAGCCGGGTATCCAGTAATCGGTTTTTCCGTATTCATAAGCACCAATATCTGGCGCTAAACCAACAAATCCATCCGTGATTCCGGGTACTTCAATACCGGCATCGATGAGAGATGATCCCTGTTGTGGGCGAAAGTCTAAAACGTCCGGATCGTTTAACTCTTCGGAGAGGTCCATTCCGTTCTCGTATCCGTTCCAGTTGTGATCGTGCATGCCATTTATTGTCCCCTCGTTTAGTCGATCGCCAGACAATGTGGTGGCTGCATTATTGCGGGTAATCGTGCCTATATTACCGCCGCCGCCCTCCGCTAAGTCATTCAAGATGGCAATATCGTTAAAGGGATCACTTTGCGATCCGCTGTTGTTGTAGATGTAATGGTACTCACCTTTTACCATTAAGGCTCCCTTGCAATTCCAGCCGACGTTGTGGTGCATCCAGCCGTCATGTCCCCAGACCGTTGGAGGTATCGGGGCATCAAAGCGTGCGCCAAATTGCGGTGAGTCGTAGTACCAGTTGTAGCGAGTGATTTGTCCAGGTTGTGTTGGATTCGTGACATGCACAGCGGCACCATCGTCTTGAATTAGCCCAAATCGATAAAATCGGCAGTATTCGACAAGCGGAGCCGTCCCTGTCCCGTTATCCACATCACTCCAGAAGTTTAGGACCTGCGATGCGCCGGTGGTGTGCACCGTGTTACGAACGAAGGAAGCGTTTGGGCCACGCATGTAGATGGTACCCATTAAGTAAGGCAGTTCAGAGGCCGCCCAATCAATGTAGCGGAAGATGCAATTTTCGATCCGGTTGCCGTCACCCTCCATGAAAATTGCGTGACTTTCTACATAGTCGAAAGAACAGTTTCTGATAATACAGTCGGCTTGGCGTGTGGCGTTGCGCTGAGTGACCATCGTTGCCTCCGGGGTGGCAATGCTTCCGAGCATGCGCTTTGAGCAACTCGGATAGAGAAATCCGCATTCTTCAATTGTTGTGTTGGGGGAATCATAAAAGCGGATTGTCGTGCCGAAAAAGTTCAGGCCCTCCAGAGTTATTCGAGAAGAATTGATAACGTTGAAGGCATAGGTTTGGGTCTTGCCGCGAATGTCTCCGGCAGGTACCCCTCCACCCGGAGCGTAGAGATAAAGTGTTTTGGTCGCACTATCATAAAACCATTCTTCCTCCACATCCAGAAGGTTTAGTTTCGCCTCGAGGAAATAGTAGTGGTTTTTCGAGATGTAGGTTTCCGCCACGTCGTAGGTGAAGGTATTGGTACCAGCCTCGTGGCTATTGACGACGCGGGTCCAACTTTTCCAACTGCCGACATCCAGCACCGCCACAGCGCCAGTCATATCCAAATCGCTCGCTGCCAGATCGATCTCGCCATGCGGCTCGTCAACAAGAGTACCGTTTGATGAAGTTTGTTCGTCTCCCCATGCCCAATGGTTCCAGTCCCAGACAGATCCGTCATCGAGGTTCGCGTTGGGCCAACGGGCGGAGATCATGAGTTCACCGTCAAGATATAATTGCCAGATATCGGTCGTTAAAGCCGTCTTGTAGATGTTTCCCTCGTGCTGCGTCCAGCCAGTCGATCCGATATCTGTAATGGCCTGTGAACCATCGAGTGTTACGGTTTCTCCCGAGTAATTTGTGAATCTGATGGGGGCACCTAAAGTTCCGACTAAGCCATCGATTTCCACTGTTTGGTGATAGACGCCTGCACGGATATAACAGGTGTCCCCAGCAACCATAGTATCAGCAGCTTTTTGTATCGTGGCAAAGGGCTGTTCAAGGGAGCCAGAGTTTTCATCGTCCCCGTTGACGGCAACGTAGTATTCAGCGGAATAAAGAACTTGGTATAAGAAAAAAATAATGAAGATATACGGAGCAAAGCGACGAGATACAGGGGTTCTTTTAGGATACATAAACGCTTATTAATAGTAGGGTTTTAAGACGAAGCGGATGCTTACAACTGCCAAACCAATGACAGGCTAACATCCGCTACCCTAGTTGATCATGATCGGGATTCTTAGAGCACCCTCTGTATGAGCTGGTACGCTCGGCGAGACACCTTTATTTGCGGTGGCGTATCATGACAAAGAGTAGAGCCAAAAAGCCTCCGAAAAGAGCATAAGTGGGAGGCTCCGGAATTACGGACCACATTTTGGTATCATCTCCGTCAAAGCCGTAATAAATCTTGTTTCCGTTGCTATCGGTGATTTCGCCGAGGTTTTGCGAGTACTGTGTGGATAAGGCAGTGTCTTCTGCGCTATCTGCGACAAGGCCACCTGTGATCGTCAGCGTCACATCGCTGTCAGCAAAGAGCGTCCCCAGTAGACCAGTTCTATTTCCATTGAGCTGCAAAATACCTTTATCAATGTTGATCGCAAGTGTGCCAGCACCCAAGGTAAAGAAGCCGCTGGCAACATCTAGGGTACCGCTGGCCAAGTTAAGCATAGCACTCGAACCTGCTTGATCGGCTAGCCGCAGGCCATTGTTGAAAGTCGCGCTGCCGCCCTCTAGAGAAAGTGTACCGGAGCCGCGTTGGCCAACTTGGAAGGTGGAACCTGCAGCGGACAGGCTACCTCCCCGGATGATGAGGGAGCCCGTCGAGGTTCCAGTGGACGTTGTTACGGATCGTGCAGCGATAAATCCGCCATTTGACAAATTCACTGTGCCGCCATTGATCGTTGTTGTTCCGCTGGCATTCACTGCATTATTGCCTCCGGCCACATTTCCGATGTAAAGGGATCCCAAGTTATGATTGCCGCCGTTGACAGTAAGTGCCCCGCTACTGTTGCTTGCGTCGCCACTAAGCGAGTATCCCACATCAGTGCGAATAGTTGTAGTTAAAGCGGATCCGGCACCCAAGGTAAGCGTCGGCGTGGTTCCTGCCCCACCACCGAGTTGCCCGATCCTCAGTTGGCCCATGCTCGCACTTTCCGAAAGCACCGGGTTTGGATTTGCATAGCCCCCTTCTCGAATGGTGCCAATCGTTCTATCTGTAGGGGTAGGGGTACCAAAGTTCCAATTGCCTGCTGTGTTAAAATCGCTGCTTTGGGATCCCTGCCAAAGCGTGTTTTGCGAGAATGCGTATTTACCCGAGGCAAAAATGCAGAGAAGATAAAAGAGGATATATCTTGCGGATTTCATAGGTTGGTATTAAATAAATGGTTACTTTAGTTTACAATATAATGGGTGATATAACTCATTATGCAATAGGCAATAATACGCATATTAATGTGTACCCAGAAAACTGTATGTAGCTTAGGTTCGCCCGGTAATATGAGGGTTGACTTCGCGTGGTATTAGAGAGCGCCAACTTCAAAGACTTTGAGTCGGAACGCCTTTAAACGAAATCGTTGCAATCGGATGACAGAGTTGCTCGGCGACTGAAGACCGAAGTAGCGAATAGATATAGTTGGCTATTGGCTCAACAGGCAGACATATGGCTGTGCCACCGGAGGCATCTTCAACCAAAACACTTCATCTACTGTATTGAAAATGTGCCGGATAAATCAAAACGTAGACCTCTTCTAAGAAACACTTTTTGAGTCGTCGATTTAAGTCAAATAGGTTTAAATAATGCCTCTTTTAATCGCTTTGGCGACGGCGGCAGAGACATTTTGCACCTGAAGTTTGTCGTAGATGTGACGAACGTGCATGACGACAGTATGATAAGAAAGATCGAGACGATCAGCGATCTCCTTTTTGAGGAGGCCTTCGGCAAGGAGTTCAAGCACTTCGAGCTGTCTTTTAGACAGTCCATTTTCAACTGTTTGCTCTGGTCGCGCTGTTTGAAAGGCACGAAGTATGTAGTTGGCCACTTGGGGATCAAGAGAGGCTCCACCTGCACCGACATCCTGTATGGACTGCTCAATTTTCTCTAAGCTGGATGATTTGAGGAGGTAACCGGAGGCACCACGAGAGATCGCTTGGACGACCTTGGTTTCATCCTCCGAACGGGTGAGCACGATGATACGGGTCTTCGGGCACTGAGTTTGGATCGGCGCGATGGCATCGAGGCCTCCCATACCCGGAAGTTCGAGGTCGAGCAGAACTACGTCCGGTGGCACTGTAGTTGCAGATGCCAAATATTTGAGAGCCCGCTCGCAGTTACCGAAGTCATTGCCAATGGTAACATATTCACTGTCATCCAGTGCTTCTCGCAGAACTTTTCGAAAGTTCGGATTGTCTTCGATGAGGATGATATGAAGTTTTTTTTGTTCGGATGTATCCATATTTAAATTTTTATTGAAATGGCTCAGAGCTTGCAGCTGAGATGTATCGTCACACCCCCTTCTGGATTGTTCTCTGAATTTGCTTTACCGCCAAGACGGGTCGCCCGTTTTTTTAAGGCGTGCGATATTCTAACGCCATCCGCTGCATGGCCGACTCCATTATCGCAGACTTGTAGACGGAATTGTCTACCGCTAAGTCGGACTGAAGTATCCACACGATCTGCATCAGCGTGTTTGATAATATTGTGCAGTGCTTCCTTATAAAAAAGGAGAATATCGAGGCAGGATTCCGGACGTATTGTATCAAGAGGCTCAAACCCATCGGTATGAAAATCCGTCTGGTAATCAGCCAGCATGCGATCGGAGGTCTTACGCATTTGCCGCAGAAGAGATCCGCCGTCACCTCCCTTGCCAATGATACTAATCAAATGCCGGGTATAATCAGAACTGTGCCGGGCAATATTAATAATATTATCGATGTACGAAGCTTGTTTGCCGGCAGAGCAATTATCTTTTGCAGCCAGTCTGCCCAGCATAGTAATGGTGTCGAGGTCGGCACCAAGATCGTCATGTAGATCTGCGGCGATTTGTTCACGAGTTTGGTGAGCGACCTTCTGCTGACGATAACGATGAAAAATATAAAGGATCAGAAGAGCGACGGCAAGAACCGCAATGACCAGCACGGCTATCTGTAGACGCTTGGATTGTTTTTCATGACGCATCCGTATGACATGAGCGATTTCAACGAGTGTAGACTCTAGGTCGAAACGTTCCGAAAGCTCTGCTAACCAAATATCCACATAAGGAATCTCTCCAAACTGCGCAATTCCATCGTTCAACGTACGGATGCTTTCTTCACTGATTTGCTTCAGATAAGTATCACTGTAACCAAGTTTTAGTGACTTGCCGGTGGAGCAACGAAAACCCTCTGAGAAAACCTCAATTTCGGACAAAGCAAACGAGTTCATACTCCGGTCGAAGTGTGGAGCGCGAAAGAGACGAAGAATGTTTAATCGAATATAACGCGCTTCCTGCCCAGCTATCGGAAACATGACGGTACGATTCCCCGAGTTAATGAATCTTTCCGGATAGACAGCTACGGTTTTCACATCGGTAAAGTCTGCATCCATCGAAACTTCCAGACTTAGCTTCGTAGGGAAACCATAGCCCGGGCCGGTGCCCTGAGGGAGAAGACTATCACCGAGGTTAGGATGCAGGTGAATTGCTGAAATAGATAGGACTTCACCTAGATCCATCGTTATCGAACGCAGCGGATGCCTCGTGTGATTAAACCGGAACCCAACATTCGTACTGGCAGGACCCACTTGATACGGTAAATATCCATCAACTAAAAAGTCCTTTTTCCAGCGGATTAGTGTTTGTTCATACTCGGGCTCAGAAGAAGTGACCGACTGATGAAGTGCGACATTTTCATGACCACTGAATACTAGGATTTCATTAAACCCAACACTACCGATAGCGCTGTCTCCATCAGCCACTACCCGGACGGCCGACGCCGGCGTCGGTGGGATTTCAATACAATAGGGGGCAATAAAGTCCGGGACGACATGATCGGAAATACGTTCATCTACAAGCGTCTCGCCTTGGCTGTTACGTATGTAGACTTGGAAGCGGTTTGGGAAATAAGGGGAGGTGTGTCCACGGTTCTGGGAAGAAATAACCGGAGATAAGATGATCTGATCAATCATTCGTTCCTCCCCCCAACTGACTTCGATCCAGACCGTCTCACCGGGTGCCGACTTTTTATCAATCAGATAGCCCGATGGGGCATTGCCTTGGGCAAATTCAAAAGCAGCCAGTTCCTGAAGACGTTTTTTTATGGTGATTTCCTTTTCAATCAGTTCTTCAAGAGGCCGAACCTCCAGTGAGCTTCGAATGACGGAGGACGAGGTAAAGCTGGACTGATAGGATTTGGCTGCCGGCACAAAAGCGACTGACAGTACCCAGGCCGACAAAGCGATAAGTCTACTTGATGATTTGTCTATGTTCGCCATAGCAGGTGACTTAAAAAGCGAAAACGTAACACTGATTCATCCGATCATGATTTCAATAAGAATACACTCTACCTGTAGTCGAATGGGTCATGCAACGTAGTATATACCTCACATTATGGGACAATCCGATTATGTACGCATGAACACGTGTATTGTCGCAATGCTTCCATCCTTTTACAATTTTGAATACTGTTTTTGACTTACTCGACTGTACTTGTTCGTCTGCTCTTCACCTAAAAATATGTCTCAGATACCTCTTTTCCTTTCTTCATTATTCGTACTATTGGCTACCTTTGCGATTGGTTCAGTCAACAAACCGAATATTCTTTTCATTCTGGCAGATGACATGAGCTTCGAGACCCTGCGGGCAGCTCAGTGTCTCGATATTGATACACCCAATCTCGATCGACTGGCGGAAAAAGGTACAATGTTTACCGGCGCCTACAATATGGGCTCCTATTCACCGGCCGTTTGCATCGCCAGTCGGGCGATGCTTAATTCTGGTCGTTTCGTCTGGAATGCGACGCCCCCAAAACTCCGGCAGTGTGCTGGCAACGGGCAGTTCTGGCCGCAGCGCCTACAGCAGGCCGGCTACAAGACCTACATGGCAGGCAAGTGGCATCTGCCAGTCAAAGCAGACTCTGTTTTTGAAGTAGTCGAGAACGTACGCCCGGGAATGCCGGCAGATGGCTATGTCCATAAAGTAGTCGCGGCAGACGGTCATAATCGGAAAGTCGTACCGGCAGACGATGAGTTACCGCCCGGCTATAACCGTCCTGTCGATCCTGAAGCCTACCAGAGCGGATGGAAACCCTGGGATCCCGAACAAGGCGGATTTTGGGAAGGCGGCAAACACTGGAGTGAAGTTCTGGCTGACGATGGAATTACGTTTATCCAACAGGCAGCCGAAGAGGAAGATCCCTTTTTCATGTACCTAGCGTTTAATGCACCCCACGACCCCCGCCAGGCACCCAAAGAGTTTGTTGATCGTTATCCCCTCGAACGAGTGGAAATGCCTGATAACTTTCTTCCGGAATACCCTTTTGCTGAGCCCGCCTTTGGCAAGATGCTTCGCGATGAACGTCTCATGCCCTATCCCCGAACGGAATACAGCGTACAAGTCAACCGGCAGGAATATTTTGCGATCGTCACTCATATGGACGCGCAAATCGGACGCATCCTCGAGGCGCTGGAAGCGTCTGGTCGTGCCGATAATACATGGATCTTTTTTACTGCGGATCACGGCTTGGCCGTGGGTCGGCATGGTCTCTCGGGCAAGCAAAACATGTACGAGCACAGCATGCGGGTGCCCTTCATTGTTGTTGGCCCCGAAGTTTCCGCCGGCGCACGCATCGATACACCGATCTACCTGCAGGACATCATGCCGACAACCCTCGAGCTAGCAGGTCTTAAAGAGGTCTCCGGAGTTGATTTTAAAAGCCTATTACCCCTGCTCAAAGGAGTTGAGAAGACACACTATGATGCGGTTTACGGTGCCTATCTCGATCGCCAGCGGATGATCCGGATGGGCGATTGGAAACTCATACATTATCCTGGAATCGGTGTGGAGCGACTCTACAATTTACGGGAAGATCCTATGGAGATGGTTGATCTAGCCCGACCGGACCTTGCCCGGCCAATGAACCCAACGACCAGTCAACGGAAGATGCAGGAAGCGCTTCGATCCGCCTTGATCACCCTAGGCCGGGAAATGCAAGATCCCCTACTCTCCCCAAGCAAAAATAAACAGTAATCTATGGAGCGATTTTGTCCTCTCATTTACTCATAAATTAATTCAAGTTCCCTATCCCCAAAAGCAGACAATATTCTCCCTTACTATGATTCAAAAGCGACTTACCCAGCTCATCGTATATGCGGCATTTTCTACCTTTTCATCCCTGACTTTACAGGCATCCGGTCCTTGGGGTTCAGGCGTGCCCGGTTCGCCAGAAATGCTCGCGCTCGAAGCGGAATGGCTTCCTATGGCTTCATCGCCGGCCAAGCAACGTGGCCACCAACGCTTCAAGGAGAACAAATACGGCATGTTTATCCACTGGGGGATCTATTCCACGCTCGGCGGTGTCTACCAAGGAAAGAGAATGGACGAGGGCGGAACCGGGCCAAAGGTAGCGGAGTGGATCATGCGTCGCAAAGAAATCCCTCGTACGGAGTATGCAAAATTAGCCGATGACTTTAACCCCACCCTCTTTGACGCCGATGAGTGGGTCGCGATTGCCCAAGCAGCAGGCATGCGGTACATGGTCATTACCTCGAAACACCATGATGGCTTTGCCTTGTTCGACTCTGCTGTCAGCGATTTCAATGCAGTCGATGCCACGCCCTTTGGTCGGGATATTATCCGTGAACTGGAGCAGGCCTGCAAAAAGGCGGGGATCGACTTTGGGGTCTACTATTCGCATGCGCTGGATTGGCGCGATGGGGGTGACTCCGGGATCAAAGACTATGGTCCGGAAAAGCCAAAGAAAAAGGTGTTTGCCAATTACTTCGATCCTGCACCGGTCAAATTTGACGACTATATCATTAACAAGTCACTGCCCCAGGTGCACGAACTTGTGAGCAATTACGAGTTGTGTGAAATCTGGTTCGACACCCCGATTTATATTCCCGCGCAGAACAGCTTCGACTTCTACAAGACTGTCTATGCGGCAGATCCGGAAATATTGGTCAATCAACGAATCGGTAATGACTTCGGCGATTTCGGCATACCCGGGGATAATGTAATTCCGGAAAGCATTAGCGAAAATGCTTGGGAGTGCGTTGCCACGACCAACAATTCCTGGGGCTACAAGTCCTATGATGATGATTGGAAATCCCCCATCGAGATCCTCTATTGGTTGGTCGCAAATGCCAGCAAGGGCGGGAATCTGCTTCTTAATGTCGGTCCGGATGGTCGAGGGGTTATCCCTTCTCCGGCCGTCGCTAGCCTGCGTACTGTTGGCGATTGGCTTACAATAAACGGGGAAGCGATCTATGGAACGAAGCCCTGGCGCGTTGACCATGAAGGTTCCGGCAACCTCGACATTCGAGGCACTGAGCATCGCCGCAAAGTGAAGAAGGATCTGAATTTCGACTTTAAAGGAGACGACTTCTGGTTCACTCAAAAGGACGATAAAGTCTATGCCATAGCACTGGGTCACCCCGAGACGCGGACCGTTGTCATCGAATCACTCAAGGGCGAACCGATCCAAAAAGTTAAACTACTGGGACACAAGTGGGCTCGTGTAAAGTGGAACGAAACTCAGGACGGCATCGAAGTTAGTCTGCCTAAATTGAAAAAAGATCGAGTCGGCTACGTACTCGAATTCGATCTCGATTAATCGCTCCGATTACCGCGGTTTGCCGGTATTTCTCTTTCACCCGGGGACTACTGCCTTGTTCTATGGCGCATTAGAATTGCAGGGAAGCACGCAGACTGAAGCGACGTCCGTTTGTGTAGCGCGCAGTCAACCCGGTATTGATCAAGTCAATTTCATCAAACAAGTTATTCACCGTAAGTTGTAGGTTCAGTCGAGGGTCTCCCGGAGCTTTCTTCAATAGTCCGCTCCAACCAAAGAAAACCGTTGTTTCAAAATGATCCTCTAACCACAGTTCATAGGAACGGGCATTTTCATCCGCTGCATCGGCTCTAGTATCTCCATCGATATCGACATAAAGCTTGTTGTAATACGACTCCGAGCGGTACTTCTGGTTACCGCCAACATAAAATCCCTTGAGCGGTCCCTTGTAGTCGAAACTATAGCGCCCAATCAAATTGACTGAGTGAAAGGCAAAGCCCGGATACTTGAAACCGTCCGCAATACCGCCGGGAGTACTTTTAAAACTAGGATCCGAATACGCGTAGGCCAGTGAAAGAGAATGTCGGGATGTCGGGTTGTAGAAGATGTCGGCTTCAAAACCTTTTGCCTCCACCGTGATTCCGCCAACCTGACGACCCACCGGTGTGAAAACATTTCTCGACCCGTTGTTTACATAAATGTCCTCATATTCATCTTCCGGATAGAGCGTCTCCAGTTGTAAGTTGGTCAATCGTGTAAGATGATCATTTTTTTTCTTTATCAAATAAGTAGTCAATTGACCGCTCAATTGCCCATCCAAAAACTCTAACTTTATTCCCCCTTCGTAACCAGTGCCGTACTCCGGATCGATATTCTTTCCTGTCGGATCCAGTTGTGCACCGATTGGCGATTGGATCGACTTGGCGAAGTTGCCAAAAACTGCTAGAGAATCGTTTAGCCAAAGGAGTCCACCTATCGTTGGGCTGGCATGGGTATAGTGCGCTTTGGTGCGACTGTACAGCGGATCGCGTCCGGTGACCCGGTCACTTGTTGGATTCGTCGAACTGGCGTCAGTGTTAGTTAAAAAATAATTGGTCACCTCTGATTTCAATTGGATATGATCCAGCCGTACACCAAAGAGGGTATTCAAACGGCCACGCATATAACTGCCCTGTGCAGCCAGCCAAAGAGCGCTTGTATGAACCCGGTTCTCCTTCATTTCTGATAATTGAAAATGCCCCGATCGACCTTGCAGGGTGCCGCCAGGCTCAATGTTGATAAACTGATTAAAGAATCGCGGATTCAATTCCCAGTACCCCGCGTTGCTGTTAAAATTCTGACTAAAGTCGGATTTATTATTGTATCGTATGCCCGGGCTGTTGGATGAAAGTAAGTCACTCAGCCGAAAGTAGTCCTGCACGCGGGATCGCGGATCCCAATATCCGGTGTCACTGACTTTAGCCCCGTCATAGATCAAATCGTAGGAGCGAAGTTTATTTGTGATACGATCAAAATCCAGTCCCAGTAAGAGCTGCTGTTTGGTTCCAAAAACTTCCGCATCGAGGGAAAAAGTTGTACGCAAAGCATGGATCCGGTTGTCTACATCCTGAGACCGCCAGTAGAGCTTTTGTACAGGCGAGGGCATGACATCAGGATCCGGATTTTCCGGATCATATTCGATGTTTGCATTCGGCTCTAATCCTTTATCTGACTTCGGACTTGTGCCGCTTGAGAGCTGTAATGGGTTTCCCAAGCGTAATAGATGGTCCCCATTCATCGACTCGTGGGCGGCACTGAATTTTAACGATAAATCATCGGTAAATCTATGCGTCAAATTGCCTAAAATATAGCCACCGGATGAGTCCCGCACATTATCCGGCCCACTCGTGCTGCCAACATTCTTGTATAAAATGGGACTCAAAAATTGCTTCAGGTCCTCCGCACTTTCAATGTTCAATTGTCGCCTATCTAAATTCTGATTGATTCGATTAATCTCAGCAGAGTTGGGTATACCGGAGGCTATATATTCAGCTAGCTTGTCCTCATGTTCAATGATCTCGTTTAGGGCACCCTCACTGAGCAAGCCGACAACATCCGGCGTCATAGGCAGATCAGTCAGAATGCCTGTATAACCCAGACGATGCGTTTGATTCTTTTCAATAGCACGGGGATTATTACGCACTCCATCCAAATATTCCAAATGAAGATCAAGCGAAGTCCGTTGATTGGGACGAAAGGTGACAGCAGCAGTCGCACCATCAAATTCAAACAGCTTGTATCTCTGATCAAATTCAGACTGAAGCGTCACACCCATTAGGCGCACAGCAACTTTGTCGTTAATTTGATAATTTGCGTCAACTGTGGTGCGGGAATAGCCGTTTTCTCCCTGCTCGGTCTCAACTTTCAGCTTGTCGTTTTCAAAAAGTGCCTTTTTCGGAAGCATATTGGCCTTACCTCCCGGGGATGCCTGACCATAAACAAGGCTGTTTGCTCCACGAATCACCTCGACCCGTTCGATGTTGTAGAAATTCAGTGCAGCCGAGCGTGGGAAAAATTCGAAAAGCTGGTTTCTCACCTGAAAGCTACGCAGCCGTAGAATATTATTACTGAAGCTTTCACCTTCCTCTTCAACGCCTGCCATGGCCGCGCCGATATCGTCCATTAGGCTCAAATTCAGATCTTCAATTAACTGCTGGTTAATCACACTAACCGTCATTGGTGTATCCTTGAGCGCCTGATTCGTCCGTGTACCGGCCAATGCATTGGCAGAATAATAGCCACGATCTTGTTCTGTAGTGACGACAAAATCTTCCAGCACATAAACCGGCACCTCTTCCGAATCGTCTGCCTCCTGCAAATCCGTTTCGACAGACGGGAGAACGGGTACTGTGCTAGTATCCAAGCTTACAACTGGCGAGTTCGATGAATCCGGAACTGCTACACTTTGAGAGATTTCAGGAACCGAATGCTTCGTATTTTCTTTGTCATTGTTTGAAAAACTCGTTTGGGGCGCCCAAAGAAGAAGAATAAAAACAAACCGCTGAAACAAATTTATCTCTAGGCTGGTACCGGAAAATAGCCAGAGATGATACTGCCTCTTCCCTGCCCGACTGATGCGAGAATGATTATTTAAAACGGTCGCTCTATCCATAAGTTTGTACTATAGAATAAATTATCCTATTTATAAACTATAAATAGTACACCTTATATATAAAAAAATAAATAACCTATTCAGGTTATCTCAAAAACAGATAAAATCGCTGTAAAAGAGAGAATACTGTCCCTTGCTTCACAAAAAACTAAGTGTCCCTAAAATAGTCCTGCAACCTTTGAGCAAGGACTGCGGGAGCAATCAATGCGCCAGACTGCCGGCAAAGACAAGGCGCAGCTGAACACGGGCACGAACGAATCGATGACTGATCAAACGCGATCGATCCTCACCGAGTCTCGCTTTCAACAGCTATATTCCGCTGTTAAGCAGACTCCGAAAGATTCGCGTGAAAGCTGTTTCCCGCTGTTGTTGCCTGTACATAGCCTTTGCGAACCGTGAAATCACCAAAGCGTTCACCCGCCTCACGCTCTTTTGCGTAGGCGAAAAGTATGGGCTGAAGTGCTTCGATAATCTCGTTATTGGTCAAGGAGGTACGATATAACTTGTTTAAACGTTCACCCCCAAAGCCCGCTCCGAGATAAAGATTGTATTTGCCGGGTACTTTGCCGACGAGTCCAATTTCGCCGAGATACGGACGTGCGCAACCATTGGGGCAACCGGTTGATCGTATGATGATCTCGTCGTTTTGTAGGCCGGCTTGTTCCAGAGTTCCCTCCAGCGCGGTAACCAGCGAGGGCAAGTAGCGCTCGGATTCTGCCAATGCGAGTCCACAAGTCGGCAATGAGACACATGCAATCTGACTGCGCCGCATGCCACTAGCTGTCCGGTAATCATCCAAACCGTGCTCGGTGACCAACGCATCGATGGCATCCTTATCTTTTTCTGCAATATCGGAAAGAACTACGTTTTGGTTCGGGGTCAGTCGAAATCCGCATTGGCCGCTTTGCGCGATCAACCGCATACCGGTTTTCATCGTTTTGTCCCCTTGGTCAACAATGCGACCACCTTCGATAAAGAGTCCGAGGTTCCATTTACCATCGGCCCGTTCTGTCCAACCGTAATGGTCGCCGTTGCCGGTAAAGGCATATTCCTTTGCCGGCTCCAAACTATAGCCCAATCGCTTTTCCAGTTCTTTCAGTATGAAATCCGCACCACGATCCTCCACTGTATACTTGAACCGCGCATGCGCCCGTTCGGAGCGATCTCCAAAGTCACGTTGAATGGCAACAATCTTCTCCGCCACATCAACGACCTGATCCGGCTTGGCAAAAGCGATCACGTCGGCCAGGCGCGGAAAGGTCTTTTCGTTACCGTGGGTCATGCCCATGCCGCCCCCAACAGTCACGTTGAAGCCCGCCAGTTTGCCGTCTTCGACAATCGCAATGAAACCGAGGCAATGAGCAAAGACATCGACGTCGTTCTGCGGTGGAACGGCAATCGCGATTTTGAATTTTCGCGGCAGATAGGTTTTTCCGTAGAGTGGTTCGACTTCGTCGCCACCCATGCCGATAGATCGAGGTTCTGCGGTAGCCAGTTGTTTGCCGTCGAGCCAGATTTGTGAGTATGCCGGAGACTGTGGCTTTAAGTAGGCATCAATTTCATCAGCAATCTTTTGTACGTCCTCGTGGATTTCGCTGGAGACCGGATTGGGCGAAGACATGGTGTTGCGGTTTACATCGCCGCAAGCTGCCAATGTAGACATGGAAACGTCAGTTACTGTTTGGATGACGTTTTTCAGATTACTCTTGAGAATGCCGTGTAACTGAAATGCCTGTCGCGTAGTGAGCTTCAGAGTATTGAAAGCGCAGTAATTGGCCAGTCCGTCAACCGCCAACCATTGCTCTGGAGTGGCGACGCCACCGGGCACACCGATGCGGGCAAGAAAGGAATACGCTTTGTCCAGCTTGTGCTTGCGACGGTCGTTGCGTACATCGCGGTCATCTTGCTGATATAACCCGTGAAATTTGGTTAACTGCTGGTCCTCGGAGGAAATGGAGCCCGTTGCAGTGTCTGCAAGTCCCTCCAATATAGTACCACGCAGGTAAGCACTACGGTCCTTAATGCCCTCATTCTTGTGCAGTTTTTCGGATGCTTGGCTGTCTGAAATCATGATCTGTATGAAAAAATACTCCGTGCGAGAAAGATCTAAAATAGCATATTTTCAGAGCCTCGCAAATTAATGTTTGGATTCATTTGACTCTATTCTTAGGTTTGTCAGTATAGAACCTAAGATAAGACTTTCCCTTTTGCAACTGTCTATTGCAAATGAGGCGTCTACTTGCTTCCTTGATTGTACTCTGTAACTAGTATTTCCATGAGCTCCGATATCGTTCCACAAAATGCGCCTCTCTCACCTGAGCAGCGGCAGGCTTTGCAGCAATTTTTAAGTGACCTTAAACCGGATCAACTGATGTGGGTGGAGGGTTTTGTCAGCGGACTACGCTCAGGTCAAGGAGCACCTTCCGGAGTCGTTCCACAACAGGCAGCAAAGCCGGTCCTTACCGTACTCTACGGTAGTGAGTCCGGCAATACCGAGAGCTTGGCCGATCAGGCAGCAAAGGTAGCCAGCCAGCGCGGCTTCAAACCAAAAGTTGTCAACATGGCTGATACGAGCCCGGCCAAACTTCAATCAGTGGACAACTTGCTGGTCTTAGTCAGCACCTGGGGTGAAGGGGACCCACCGGAAACTGCCACAGATTTTTACACGGCTATGATGGGAGACCAGGCACCGCGCTTTGAAAATACGAATTTTTCGGTTCTCGGTCTCGGTGACACCAGTTATGAACATTTCTGCAAGATGGGCATTGATATTGATGCGCGCTTAGAGTCTCTCGGTGGTAGCCGGGTGTATCCGCGCAAAGACTGTGATGTCGATTATGACGATGATTTTGCCGAATGGCTGAAAGGCAGCTTGAGCAAACTCGAGGAACAGCTACCCGATTCGGCTGTATCGGCCACAGCAACTGCCACAGTCGCTGCACCCGCGATTAAATATTCCCGGAAGAACCCCTTTCCTTCCCCGCTCAAAGAGCGTGTACTGCTCAATGGCAAAGGTTCATCCAAAGAAACGATTCATCTCGAGTTTGATTTGAGTGGATCCGGTTTGAGCTACGAAGCTGGGGATGCCCTCGCCGTAGTGCCACACAATGCGCCCGATGTAGTGGATGCCTTACTGACTGCGGCCAAACTGGACGGCCAGACCGAAGTCACTCTAAAAGACGGCACATTCCTCCTGCATGAGGCACTCACCCGCCATCTCGATATTACCGCGCTTTCCAAACCGGTCATCAGTCGCTACAATGAGTTTGCCCAAAGCAAAGATCTCGATGAATTGGTCAACGACCGGGAAAAGCTCAATGCCTACATTGAGGGTCGCGAAATAATCGATTTGCTCGAGGATTACCCGGCCAAAGAGCTATCTGCACAAGGCCTTGCCGGTATCCTTCGAAAGCTACCACCCCGCCTCTACTCCATTGCCTCCAGCCCGAAAGCCCACGAAGAGGAAGTTCACCTTACCGTCGGCGTGGTACGCTACGAGAGCCATGGAAAAACCCGCAAGGGTGTCTGCTCCAGCTACCTCGCTGATCTTATCGACGAGGGCGGCAACGCAGACATATTTGTAACGCCGAACAAGCACTTCAAGCCGCCGGCCAATCCGGACACACCGATAATTATGGTCGGTCCGGGAACCGGCATTGCTCCCTTCCGTGCCTTCATTGAAGAGCGAGCCGCAACCGGTGCGAACGGGAAAAACTGGCTTCTCTTTGGCGATCAACACTACCTCACTGATTTCCTCTACCAGACCGAATGGCAGAATTATCTGAAAGATGGCGTTCTCACCCGTCTCGATCTCGCCTTTTCACGCGACCAGGCCGAAAAGGTTTATGTGCAGGATCGCATGAGAGAAAACGCTGCGGAGCTATACAAATGGATAGAAGACGGTGCCTATTTTTATGTCTGCGGCGATGCCAGCCGTATGGCGCATGATGTAGACCGTGCCCTCCATGAGATCATCGCCGAACAAGGCGGCCTTGACGAAGAAGCAGCGGCCGCTCGTGTCAAACAGTTGAAAGACGATAAACGCTACCTCCGCGACGTTTACTAATCCCACTCACGCGTTTAGCCCCAGCGCAGT
>DKOA01000020.1:10483-51026 GCA_002469895.1 Opitutia bacterium UBA7374 | reverse complement strand
CCCGGCCCGGCAGCGAGGAACACGACCGGCTCTGCCGTGTGTTGGTGAGAAGTCCAGCCGACTCCGGTAAGTTCCATCAATTCCGGGAGAAACACATCGGCGATGACACTGGATAGATATTTCTGTCCACTCTCCATTGCGAACTCAATTTTCCCCGCCTGCTCTTCTGTCGCCACAAGTCCTGTCACGCGAGTAAAAGCCTCCGCAACAAAACGACCTTCCTTTCGGAAAATTTCCTCTAAGGACTCAAAACTACCGTTCATTCGACTAATCCGATCCAGAGCCGCACCACTGCCATTATATCCATCACCGATCCCATTGAGCTGGCAACCACCGGTACCGTGATCGGTCGTCACAATGACCAAAGTATCCGGATGCTGCTCCATAAAATCGAGGGCAATTGGAATACAACGGTCAAACTCCAGTTGCTCATGCAATATTGCCGCTGGATCATTGGCATGACCCGCGTGATCTACCCGACCGGCCTCTACCTGTAAAACAAAACCCTCGAGACGATCCCCAAGGGTATCGAGAGCCGATTGAAACATTTGCTCAAGCCCGGGAACAGAGGATAATGACGGATCATTTGCACGATCAATCGCATAAGGAATATGACTCTCTGAAAACAAACCGATGAGCTGATCACGCTTCTCATCAAGTGTGACCAAATCCTGCATATTACGGCATACGGCATAACCTTTGCCCGCAAAGGCCGGCAAGAGATCACGCTTCTCCGACTGAAAATGGCGCAATCCGCCCCCTAGGTAGACATCCAATCCCCGTTCCAGATATTGCTCAGCGATCGTATCCTCATCATCCCGATGCGGTACGTTGGCAACAAAGGCAGCCGGTGTGGCATGAGTAATTCGACAAGTCGAGACGAGACCGGTCGCCTTGCCTGCTTTTTTCGCTTTATAAAAGATAGGTTCCAGCGCCCGCCCGTCTGTCGAATAGTTGATCGAACGATTATTAACCCGCTGACCACTCCCCCAAGCACTGCCTGCAGCGGCAGAATCCGTTACCGGGGAACTTGCGGACGCCGTATCCTGCAAAGCATTTTGCCATCCCCCACGATTGTAGAGATCCATCCAGTGCAAGCAGCGGTCCTTCTGACGCTGGCTCCAATGATTTGCCAGAGAAAGCGTTCCTGAGCCCATACCGTCCGAAACTAGAAAAATCAGATTTTTAGCCCGGCTAGGCGTCGGCTTCGCGCCCTTCTTATCCGATGCTTGCAGCGAGGAAGCAGTCAAGGCGGATGCCGTGCCCAAGATACCGGCCTGCTTGAGGAAGGAACGCCGTGAAGGTGTGCGGTTGTCGTTCATGTCTGGTACATGTTAGAAACACACCAGCGAAGAAAAGCCAGAATATCTTACGGATTAAGGATAGAAAAACAGCTACTCGCCCGAATCAGCGTCGCCCGAATACCAAGCTTGTACTAAAGCACGCACTGCATCATCCGACTCGGCCTCCTGAAATGACAAAGATGCCGAATTGATACAATAGCGCAAACCCGTCGGCGCCGGCCCATCCGGAAAGACATGGCCCTGATGCGAACCACAAATGGCGCAATGTACCTCTATGCGAACCATGCCATAACTCGTGTCACGATGTTCCCCTAATGTTCGCTCATCAATTGGACGTATAAAACTGGGCCAACCGGTACCCGAATTAAACTTGTCTGCACTCGTAAACAAAGGCGTATCACAGCCAATACAGCTATAGAGCCCAATACGCTTGTTATCGTGATACGGATTTTGGAAGGGACGCTCCGTACCCTGTTCGCGGGCCACTCTATATTGCAGATCGCTCAGCCGGGCCATCCACTCGGCTTTTGTACGCTGCACCGGATAGCTACCCGAATCCAGATCGACATGCGAAGGTAGCCCGCAGGCGGCTGCACAGGCAATAATTTCATCGGCAGAAGTTAGCTTCGCCCCATCGACTACGGACGGATCTTGGGAGGATGAATCACTTTCCTGCATGGCAAATAGAATCGAAGCGGATAGTAGAGCTAAAACTCCAATAAACGGGAGAGGCCACATCTTGCAACCGTTGCCATCGCAATTCATACTCATCTAGTCGTGTGCCTCAATAAATTGTTCCGGATCAGAGTGCTTCCTTAAACCGGTATTGTCGCCTCAAATTCATGACAAACCTTGGGCAAACCGCAGTAACAGGGACATACCTGGGCACTTGGATGAAAAGTCTGCACGGGAAATGGTGCATCATTGATAAAATGAAAAGGCAGACCGGCCCCTGCACAGATCGCACACGCTGCGGCGATATCCCAGACCTTTACCCGGTAGTCGATCGCGCCCGAAAGATAACCGGTCGCGACGTAAGCAAACATTAGCGCACTGCTGCCGATCGATCGTATCCGGTAACGCTCAAAAAGAGGGCCTAATTGACTGACTTGCTCTTTCTTTAGCGGAAAATGACAGCCGATTATATGCTGTCGATGTGCATCCGTTTTATTTGGTTCCAACTTCCGCTGCCCTTGCAACACCCCAAATCCGGGCCCGCCTTCCAAAAGCTCTCCAATCGAATAATCATAAATGAACCCGTATACCGGAAATCCTTTGTAGAGGAGTCCGACCGAAATCGCACAAAGTGGAAATCCCAAAGCGTAATTATTTGTACCATCCACCGGATCGATTACCCAGGCAAAATCTCCCTCCAGCTCAAGCACCTCATCCAGAGGGTTGGCCTCCTCGCTGCAAAAGTCATCTGTCGGAAAATCGCGGCGTAATTCTGTTACCAGCCTCTCGGAAATAGCAAAGTCAGCAAACGTTACTCGGGTATCATCCGGCTTCCACTCACTCGAGACTTGCCCAAACTGACGCCTGAAAAAATCGACCTGATTACGTACAGCCATACGACCGGCGTTGATACGATGACGTAGTTGCTCGTCGTATTTCTGTTTTTGGTGCCGATTCAGCTCTTTCATGTGCTCACTAGCACTATCCGTATCAGGCACTCCGAATCAAAGCTTCTTTTTGACATACGCGATCAGCCCCCTGACCAGCGGTATTCTCCGATATACAATGTCTGTCGGATCCCAATAATCCTGGTGGAAAATTATCTTACCTTCATTGTTAAATCGCATCCGTGTCATCCCAATCGATTCTTCCCAAGTTCCCGGAGGTGTTTTACGGAAGTCGAGCCGCATCGTCCAATCGATGTAGAAATCACCCCCATCACGTAGCACTCGATTAAAAATAAACTCCGCACCATGTAACGGTTCTAGCCCGGCCAACATGTATTCGCGAATCTCTTCAGCATGATCAAACTGCTTGAAGGCATCCCTAAAATATACCGCCTCCGCATAAACTTCGGTCAAATGCTTGGACAGGTTTTCCTCCGTATAATTTGTAAACAATGCCTCTACGGCTCCGAGCATTGCCGCCTCCTCATCCGAGCCGGGCTCAGGTATATCATAGGCTGCCGGATCGGTCCACGCCAGAGCAGTCATATAAGTATCGTCCGGTATAGTTTGTGTGTGCATAGATGTGTACGGGTTACAACCCGCCCCTAAAAGAGCGAAAAGAATAAGCAACACTGGACAGGAAAATGAACAATGCATACACAAAGATCCCTTTCCAGTGGGTAAACTTACAGTCAGCGGGCAGTAAGTTTACCCTAAAATACTGCGTTCATACAACGGATCCACAATTATATGAGTCTAGCTGTTTACCTCGCTGAAAAGCGTATTCTGAATGATGCCATTGTGCGCTTTGGGATACGCCGTCGCCTCGCCGGAAAACTGAATGCATTAGCGCGTTCCCCAAGATCTTCCGAAGATTGGCTACAAGACTTGGAAGGCCGACCTCTCGCGGAGGATACAGACGCCGCCAATGAACAGCACTACGAAATACCGGCTGACTATTTTTCAAATGTGCTCGGCCCGCACCTTAAGTACAGCAGTGGTTATTGGTCAGAAAACTGTAATACGCTTGAACAATCTGAGGCAGACATGCTCAAGTTGACTGGCCAACGAGCCGAGCTGGCAGATGGCCAGCGGGTGCTGGAACTAGGCTGTGGTTGGGGTTCGCTGAGTTTATGGATGGCAAAAAATCTCCCTAAAAGTCAATTCACCGCAGTGAGTAATTCAAATTCGCAGCGCGAATATATCGTTGATCAGGCAAAGCAGCGCGAGCTCACCAACTTGGAGGTCATTACTTGCAATATTAACGACTTTCAACCCACCGTCTCCTTCGACCGCATTGTATCTGTAGAGATGTTTGAACATCTACGGAATCATCGCGCTCTGTTCAAAAAAATTCATCAATGGCTCCTTCCCGAGGGTAAACTTTTTGTCCATATATTCGCACATCGGGAGCACACCTACCTTTACGATGCCAATGAACCGGGAGACTGGATGTCACGCTACTTTTTTACGGGTGGCATCATGCCAGCAACAGACCTACTCCCAACGGCTGCGGCCGGTCTCCTCGATCTCGAATCTGAATGGTCCGTAAACGGCATGCACTACAGCAAAACACTGGAGGCATGGCTCCAGTTGCAGGATAGCTGTGAGCCTAAAATACTGGATATTTTTAAACAGTGCTACGGCAGCCAAAACCGGCTATGGTTACAGCGCTGGCGTATCTTCTATCTGGCTTGTTCCGAACTCTTTGCCTACAACAAGGGCAACGAGTGGTTCGTTATGCATTATCGCTTCGCTAAAAATGTCTGATTCCATGCGCGGTCAACGAATAGCTGTTGTGGGATGCGGTGTAGCCGGCCTCACCGCCGGTTGGCTGCTCGGTCGTCGGCACACTGTAGAGTTTTTTGAGAAGAATGATTATGCCGGGGGGCACACGCGTACTCTGAGCCTGCCGGACGGGCCGGACGCAGGCACTCCGGTGGATACCGGGTTCATCGTCATGAACCACCGCAATTACCCCCTTTTTACACAAGTTCTGGAGCAACTGGAAATTGCACTAGAGGACAGCTCCATGACTTTCAGCTATCAGGACTGTCAAAGTGGATACGCCTATTCAGGAGATCGACTGGCCACTCTTTTTCCCAGTCTGGCACACTATACCAACCCAAAGCATTGCCGCCTAGTCTATGATCTTTGGCGATTTGCCAGAATCGGCTACAAGGACTTACAGTCCGGCTTTCTCTCGGGCAAAACCCTTGGTCAATATTGTCGTATACGCACATTCAGCGAAAGCTTTCTTCAAGCATACTTATACCCTATGGGCGCGGCTATCTGGTCCTCGCCAATCGAACAGATGCATGCCTTTCCGGCCGAGCCGTACTTACACTTTCTTGAAAACCACGGCCTCCTGCGCCTGATCAACCGTCCCCAATGGAAATTCGTACGTGGCGGATCGCAAACCTATGTTCGCGCTATGCTCAAACAGTTCGAAACACCCCCGCAGCTCAATGCAGCTCCCCGTGCGATTGAGCGCACTCCAGACGGCGTACAGCTACATATGCCTGATGGCCGGGCTTTGCCGTTCGACCATGTTGTTATCGGCACACATGCAGATGAAGCTCTACAACTTCTTGCTGACCCGAGCCTTGAGGAATCACAGAATCTCAGCCCTTGGCGCTATCAACCCAACCAAGTAACCCTGCATTGGGACGATTCTCACATGCCGGCCGATAAAAGACTCTGGGCGTCCTGGAACTTTGCCAAGGAAACAGATCAACAGGATGCACGCCCCGTCTCCGTCAGCTACTACATGAACCGTTTACAGAAGTTGCAGACAAAGCGTCCCTACATCGTAACGCTAAACAATACCCGCGAAATCGATCCACAAAAGATCATCAATTCAACAACCCTGACCCACCCGCTTTATTCTTTTGATGCCATGGAGACCCAGCCGAAACTTCGCTCTGTCAACGGACAGCGCCACACATGGTTCTGTGGCAGTTATTTCGGTTACGGCTTTCATGAGGATGCGGTTCGCTCTGCAGTAGAGGTTGCCGCAGCCCTGGGTTGCTCGTTGGAGGATAAAAAAGCAAGCGCTCACGAAACAGATAAAGCCCCCTCGCTTATCGTATGAGTAACCAATTTCGATCATATCTCTGCCGTGGTGATGTCGCACATCAGCGACTTCATCCGCGCCAACACACGTTCACCTATCCGATGACCTTCTTTGTCTTTGATTTGGATGAACTCACACATCTCCACGAAAGGTCACAACTTTTTCATTACAATGCCTCTGGACCACTTTCCCTCAAAGACGGTGACTACCTACACGGAAAAAACCAGTCCATTCGGGAGGGCATCGATCAACTACTACCCGGTCAAAATTCCGGAGAACGTGTACTCACGGTTACATCGCCCCGTTATTTCGGCTATGCATTCAATCCGGTCAACTTTCACCTGAGGATGGATCGGGATTCTTTGCGCGGCGCTGTGGCTGAAGTAAATAACACCTTCGGGGATCGCCACGTTTACCCATTACAGAACCTCGAGCAATTGGATAGCCATACTTGGCAAGCGCGCAGTAAAAAACAGTTTCACGTATCTCCTTTCAATAACATGTCCGGAGAGTACCTCTTTACCTTCCGCGTACAGCCTGAACACATCCATCTAGGCGTCGATCTCTACCGGGAAGGCACCTGCGTCATGAAAACCTGGCTGAGCGGCGATACCCGCCCCCTGACCAGCGCAAACATCTGGAAATACGCCCTACTTCGTCCCTTCGATACAGCATTCAACAGCATGCCACGCATTCTTTGGCAGGCCCTCCAACTAAAATTTCAGAAGCAGCTTCCAGTCCACCCGCGCCCGGCTCCAGGCTCTCCCAACACACTTATCGATAGAGATCAAACGGATCCCACTGTACATGTTCTCTAGTACGCACATGACTTTCATTGACGGGCATGCCGCATCTGTCATTGTGCCTCGCAAAAGCACCGTGACCTCACAACCCAAAGTACCCATTACACCGCCCGAAAAGTGGGTGGAACTCTACAGTGACTATTTATATGGTTTCGCTATGTCCCGCTTGCGTGACCCCGAAGCATCCGCGGATTGTGTCCAAGACACGTTTTTAGCCGGCATTAAAGCACTCAATCGATTTGATGGCAGTCGCGACATCAAGTTTTGGCTGCGCGGCATCATGCGGAACAAGATCGTTGATCAAATTCGAAAGACGGTGAAAGAAAACAAAGTCGATATTGATAGCGAAGATGAAACCCTCCTGGAAAGCTTCTGGTTTCGCTTCAGCGGTATCGCCACGACCAACCCAGAGCCCTGGCAGTTCAACCCCAGAAAGCAATATGACAACACCGAGTTCTGGGTCGTTTTTCGCGAATGTATCGATTCCGTCAAGAATCCGGCACGTCAGGCATTCGTCCTCCGTGTCCTTGAAGACATGACGACTGAGGAAGTTTGTAAGATTATGGATATCACACCGAACTATCTATGGGTATTGCTTCACCGCGCCCGACAGCAGCTTAAAGAACTGCTCGAGGAAAAGTGGACCGGCCCAGATGTAATGTGATTAACTATGCTTACCTGTAAACAAGTCTCCAAAGTTCTCCAAAATGAGGACTACGAAAATCTCTCGCCTCTTAGGCGCTTCCTTTTGATGTTCCACATCAAGCTTTGCGCGGTTTGCGGGAAGTTTAACAGGCAAGTCATCGATAGCCAAGACATGTGCTGTAACTTTAAGAGGCAGGAAGAATCCCTCCTCGAGAAAGAGCCACCGATGGACGCGGATCGCAAAGATGCACTGAAAAAATTACTTTCTGAGCAGTCCGGAGATTCCACTCTGCATAGAAGCTAGCTTGCATTTGCCTGCCGAACCGCGAAGCTTGGGCTATGCAAGATTGCACAACCCCGGCCTGTCGTTCCGCTCGCAGTATCTTTCTGGAGCTCCAAGAGTGCTACGAGGAGGATAATCTGTACTTCCAAACAATTGGTTCAGTCCTAGAGGCGGCCGACAAGCTGGCAGTGCCGCACCGCCTTAAATTGATCCTGAGTCAGCCTAAAAATGAGATCATGGTGCACTGCCCGGTGCAAATGGACGATGGCAGTTGGCAGCTTTTTAAAGGCTACCGTGTACAGCACAATAACGTACTCGGCCCCTACAAAGGAGGCATCCGTTATCATCATGAGGTCAAGCTTGATGAGGTCAAAACGCTCTCCCTACTGATGACCATGAAATGCGCCCTTGCCCGCCTACCCTTCGGCGGCGCCAAAGGTGCTCTCAAAGTAGACCCTCGCACTCTCAGTGCCGATGAACTCATGCGCGTCACCCGTCGTATGACGGCTGCTCTCGGTACGAATATCGGCCCGGATTATGATATTCCCGCACCCGATGTCGGCACCGATGCACGGGTCATGGCTTGGATGGCCGATACCTATATTAACTTCGCTGAATCTTCCAGTAAAGTGACAGCGCGCGGCGTGGTCACCGGGAAACCGCTCCGTTTTGGCGGTTCCGCGGGGAGAGAAAAGGCTACCGGGCAGGGCCTCGTCTATGTTCTCGAGACCCTACTTCCCGGGATGGGGCTGCAAATTGACCAATTGAGTTTCAGCCTGATCGGCTATGGCAATGTCGGATCCTGGACGGCCCGGCTACTCCAGCCACTCGGGGCTACCCTCCGGACCGTCATGGACCACACCGGTGCTATTCATAACCCGAAAGGTATTGATGCAGAAACATTGGCTGAATACGTCACTCAGACCGGTGGCGTCGCTGGCTACCCGCATGCCGAAGCGATTGACCGCGAAACCTTCTACGCCACCGAAGTCGACCTCTTTATACCCGCAGCCCTTGAGCAAATGGTCGATCTACCGGAAGCCCGGACCATGCGCTGTAAAGTACTGGTTGAGGCAGCCAATGCACCAACTACGCCCAAAGCAGAACGCCATCTTCTCGAAAAAGGCGTCGAAGTCCTCCCCGCCATCCTCTGCAATGCCGGCGGGGTTACAGTCAGTTATTTTGAATGGAAGCAGAACCGCCAGTCCGAGACGTGGGATCCCGATGAGGTTGATGCCCGCTTGCGTACCATCATGTCTCGATCTGCCGAACGTGTTTTGCAGACTGCTGAGCGACTCGACTGCAACCTCCGAATCGCTTCCTATGCTGCGGCGATCGAACACATCAACCACGTTTACGAGGTCCGTGGAGTCTTTCCCTGATCTGTATACTTAAGATGCATCGCCTTTTCTTCTACCTGAAACGCCTGTCTCAAAAGCGATATTGCCAACCCAAACGCTTTCTTCTGGCAACAGCATTGGCGACCCTCGCAGCCTGCTCGCCCTCCCGAACCAATGTCGAACGCGGTAGCCAAAATCAGGAACTCTACATCGGAATTGGCGCGGAACCCGCCGCACTCGATCCACACATTACCACCGGACTCACCGAATACTCGGTCATGCTCGCTCTCTTCGAGGGCCTCACCACCCTCGACCCCCAGACGATGGCCGTCCGTCCGGGAGTGGCCAAGTATTGGGAGGTCTCCGGAGACGGCTTGACCTATACCTTTCATCTCGATTCGCAGGCTCGTTGGTCAAACGGAGATCCCGTCACCGCTCAGGATTTTCTCTTCTCCATTGAGCGCATACTCTCGCCTGCGCTCGGCGCTCCCTATGCCTATATGCTCTATCCACTGCGCGGAGCCGAAGCTTTCAATAAGGGCGAGACGACCGACTTCTCCAGCGTCGGTCTGCACGCCCCGGATCCGACGACCTTGATCTGTCAACTCTCCGCACCAACCCCCTACTTCCTTGGCCTACTTGCCCACAACACATGGTGGCCTGTACATCCGCCGACCATCCGTCAGCACGGTGGCATGACCGAACGCATCTCCAAATGGACCAAGCCGGGAAACTTTGTTGGCAACGGCCCCTACACAATTGAGAGTTGGCGCCTGAATAACGGAATCACTGTATCCCGTAATCCGCACTACCGCGAAGTCGCCCAGGCCGCACTCAACCGGATCCACTTTCTGCCGATCGACATGCAGACCGAGGAGCGAGCCTTTCGCGCGGGCTATCTTCACATCACCAGCTCAGTGCCCGTACACCGAGTTGACTGGTACCGGGAAAACCTGCCCGAACAATTACACATCGATACGGCCCTCGGCACCTACTACTATATGCTCAATACCACGCGTGGACCACTCGCTGACAAACGCGTACGAAAAGCCCTCGCTTACGCCATCGATCGGGAACAAATCACCGAGCATATTCTACGCGCCGGACAAAAGCCCGCTTACCACTTCACCCCGCCCAATGCCGGTGGATACAACGCAGAAGCACGTTTACCGCACGATCCTTCCTTAGCACGTTCACTCCTAGCAGAAGCCGGATTTCCCGATGGAGCCGGATTCCCTGCATTTGAACTTCTCTACAACACCAGCGAATCCCATCGCACCATTGCCGAAGCCATTCAGCAGATGTGGAAGACCCAACTCGGAATCAACGTCACCCTGCATAATCAGGAGTGGAAGGCCTACCTCTCCACCCGGCAAGCCGGTGACTTTGATATCCTTCGGGCTGCTTGGTACGGCGACTACGACGACCCGAATACCTTTCTCGATCTGGGCACCACTGATAATGGAAATAACCATAGTGCCTGGAGCCACCCGGAGTATGATCGCCTCATTCAGTCCGCTGCCCAAGCTGACAGCGCAGAGAAAAGACAACAATACTTTCAAGAGGCAGAAACGATCCTCCTTGAGGAGATGCCCTACATTCCGATCTACTTCTACGTTACCAGTCGCCTGATTCACCCCTCAGTCCAAGGCTGGTATCCCAGCCTGCTCGACAACCACCCCTATCAGGCAATTCACCTAAAGGCGGTTCACTAGAACACTCATGCATCGCCTCCTAATCAGAAGACTACTCCAAGCAATACCCACATTGTGGCTAATTGCCACGGCTACTTTCTTTCTCCTGCGGGTCGCGCCCGGCGGTCCATTCGACGAAGAAAAACCACTTTCTACTGAAATTAAGGAACAGATCGAAGCTCACTACGGACTCGATCAACCGCTCTACCGTCAGTACTTCAGTTATCTTGGCAATCTCCTGCAGGGCGATCTAGGCCCCTCCTACAAATACCCCGGCTGGGATGTTCAGGAAATCCTCCTCCAAGCCTTTCCTGTATCTTTCGAACTCGGCTGCTGGGCCCTCCTTGTTGCTCTCGTCATAGGTATACCCGCCGGTATTCTTGCCGCTGCCCTCCATCATAGACACGCCGAAACCGGCATCATGATGGCCGCTACAGCAGGCATCTGCCTCCCCTCATTTGTTGTCGGCCCCCTTCTTATCCTCACCTTTAGTCTTTTGCTCGGCTGGTTCAACCCACTCGGCTGGACGTACCCCGCGGATCGACTCCTCCCCGCGATCACTCTAGGCCTGCTCTACGCCGCCTATATCGCCAGACTCGCCCGCAGTGGTCTGCTTGAGGTACTGACAGAAGATTACATCCGCACCGCCCATGCCAAAGGCTTGAGCCAGCGCAAAGTCCTCCTTGGTCACGCTCTGCGCAGCGCTCTGGATCCCGTCGTAGCTTATCTTGGCCCCGCTGCTGCCGGATTAGTCAGTGGCTCGTTCGTCGTAGAGACCATTTTCTTTATCCCCGGGATGGGGCCGTTCTTTGTTAACGGCGCCCTGAATAGAGATTACCCCGTGGTCATGGGCACTGTCCTTTTTTACGCCGTGCTCATCCTCCTCTTTAATCTCATTGCCGACATCCTACAGATGTGGATGCAACCCAGAACGCGTCATGACGAAGCATAAACGCGAAGCACATTCTCTCACTGCAGCATCCCCCGGGCGTCAAGCATGGAGCCGGCTCCTGCAAAATCGTATGGCGCGGATCGGTGGTTTTCTCTTTCTCGGCATCACACTGACCTGTCTCTTCGCACCCCTCCTAATCACATCCAGTCCCGAAGCACAGGATCTGGCCTACGGCGCACAACCGCCCTCTGCCAAGCACTGGCTGGGGACCGATAGTCTCGGCCGAGATCTTTTCGCTCGAATTCTCGTGGGCGGACGTATTTCTATAGGCGTGGGCTTTGCTGCTACCCTCGTTGCGCTTCTAGTTGGCGTCACCTATGGGGCACTCGCCGGATACATTGGCAAGCGCTGCGAAGCCCTCATGATGCGCTTTGTTGATGCAATCTATGCGCTGCCCTTCACCATGGTTGTGATTGTTCTGACCGTAACCTTCGATCAAAAGAGCATCTTTCTCATCTTCATGGCCATAGGACTGGTCGAATGGCTCACCATGGCGCGCATTATTCGCGGGCAGACCCGCATCCTTCGTCGTCGTCCCTTTATTGAAGCTGCACGGGTCAATGGATCCGGCCACATCCGTATACTTCTTCGTCACATTCTGCCAAATCTTTCCGGACAGATTATTGTTTATACCACACTAACCATTCCCGCCGTTATCTTGCTTGAGTCGATCATCAGCTTTCTTGGTCTCGGCGTACAGCCACCGACCGCATCTTGGGGGACACTTATCCATGAGGGCGCTCAAAAGATCGATGATGCCCCATGGCTGCTCCTTTTTCCCGCTCTCTTTTTCTCTCTCACCATATTCTCCCTTAACTTTCTTGGAGATGGCCTCCGCGACAGCCTCGACCCAAAAGAAACGATCGATCAGCCCTGAACAATCAATTCTGCCTTTATTCAGGAGGCGTATACTCCGGAACAAAAGTACAAATCGCACTTTTTAACGCACCGGGATCGCCCACTTCAATTTGCTTCTCGAGCACCTCGATTGCCTCTGCCGTCCTATACGACGGGGAGCTCTCGGTAACGAAAGCCAGAATCTGGCTATGGCTTGTCGGTTGCAACTTTTCACTCAAGTGCTGCACCTCCTCAAAGCGCTTCTCGCCCGGTTGTAATCCGGAAATTTCGATGTCAATATCGACACCTTCCTGTAAACCACTCAGAGAAATCATTTGCTTGGCCAGATCGATGATCTTCATCGACTTACCCATATCCAATACAAAAATCTCGCCTCCTTCACCCTGCGTAGCACTTTGCAAAACCAGTCCGACCGCCTCCTCTACGGTCATAAAGAAACGAGTCACCTCCGGATCGGTCACCGTAACCGGACCACCCGCTGCAATCTGTTTGCGGAAAATGGGCACCACGCTGCCGGATGACCCCAGCACATTGCCGAATCGTACGGACATAAACTTGGTCTTATTTTCCACCGCTTCCTGTCGCTCCCGCAGCGCCAACTCAGCCAGTCGCTTACTCGCGCCCATAACACTTGTCGGATTGATCGCCTTGTCCGTAGAGATCAAAACAAATCGATCGACCCCAAACGCAGACGCCAGTGCGCCCAGACCGGCCGTAGCAAAAAAGTTATTCTGTAGTGCTTCACTCGGTTGCGCCTCCATAAGATTTACATGTTTGTGCGCGGCCGCATGAAAGAAGACTTCCGGTTGATGCTTCTCCAAAAGACTACTCATGGCGCGTTCGTTTGCTATGTCCAAAACATAGCTGTGCCACTTGCTCGGACTGAACGACGGTTGCAGCACCTCCTGCTGTAAGGCAAATATTGCGATTTCCGCTTGATCAACGCAGACAATTTCCGCTGGGCCATACTCTAATATCTGTACCACCAATTCCCGGCCGATACTACCGCCTGCACCCGTAACCAGGACACGCTTGCCCGTCAGCATTGCAGCAATCGCATCACTTTGCAGATTAACCGGTTTTCGACCCAGCAAATCCTCCAACTGCACCGGTCGGAGCGTCGTCACACGGGCACGACCGCTAATAATATCAGTTAACGCAGGCACACTGTCGACATCCAGATTTACTCTACGCGCCAATTCAAAGACATCACGAACACGCTTTGTAGAGGCCGAAGGAAACGCAATAACAACCTTGTCCACAGCATAGCGCTTTGCTGCAGCTGACAAGTCATCGACTGTCCCGACCACCTCAATACCGTGAATAAAACGACCGACCTTAGAAACATTATCATCCAAAAAAGCGACTGGTCGCATCCCCAGGCGCGGCTTATCGATCAAGTCAGAGCAGATGGTTGCACCGACTTCGCCCGCACCCACGACAATCACATTTTGTAAGGAGCGATCACCAAACCAATCGGTCAGACGGCGCGATGCCTTGACCCGAAAGAGCACTCGAAAGCCGGCAATAGCTAAAAAGCTCAGCAAAAAATCAGATAAAATAACCGCTCGGGGAGGCACGCCCGATCCGCCATAGACGTACCACATCGATAATAGGATCAGACAGACCAGCAATAAACTGGACAATAAGCGTAGCATATCCGGCAGGCGAAAATATGCCAGCACACAATGCACCTGCCCGAAAGCGATGAGCAGCATTAACTTCAAAGCCAGGACCCACCAGATAGTCGACAGGCGATCGGCCTGAAAGTCCTCCGGTACACTGAAATCAAAGCGCAGTTCATAACCGATATAATAGCTTACCGCGCTGATAATTGCATAGAGCAGCACTAGCGATAAATTCCGCGGGTATAAAATACGCTGGATCCAAATATGTTTCATCAATTTAAATGCCCCATGGTAACCATCAAACCGCGCAGGCACGGACAACCGTAATCACACGCTGTCGCTCAGCTGCTGTTAAACTCGTACCACTGGGCAGGCAGAGCCACTCTGCAAATAAACGTTCTGCCTGGGCACCACCATAGCACGGGCTCGTGGTAAATACTGGCTGCATGTGCAGCGGTTTCCAAATTGGGCGCGCTTCAATAGACTCGGCTTCCAAAGCCTCCACAATCGCATCCCGCCGATCCCCGACCTGTACACAAGACAACCAATAATTGGGCGTTCCGTTATCCCTTAGAGGCATCATCGCAAATCCATCCAGACCGCCCAAAGCGTCCTTGTACGCTAGATAGTGTTCCTTTCGCTGTTCGATAATCGCATCCAGTCGCGCCAATTGACTCGTCCCCAGTGCCGCCAAAACATTGCTCAATCGGTAGTTGTAGCCAATCTCACGGTGCTCGTAGTGACGCACCGGCTGGCGTGCCTGAGTGGCTAAATAACGAGCCTTTTCAATCCAGTCCCGATTTCCTGAAAGGAGCATGCCACCCCCCGATGTCGTGATGATCTTGTTTCCGTTGAAAGAGAAAAAAGAGAGATCTCCAAAAGAGCCTGCAGGCCGTCCCTCATACGTCGCACCCAGCGCCTCCGCCGCATCCTCGATCAGTGCCACTTTATACTTTCGGCAAAGTGCTTCAATGGCATCCATTTCTGCACACTGTCCATACAAATGCACCACCACCACTGCTTTGATATTTTCTTCCGATTGCAGAGCTGCTTCCAGAAGAGCCGGGTCCATATTCCAACTCTGCGCTTCACTATCAATAAAGATTGGCTCTGCCCCGCAGTAACGAACGGGATTTGCACTCGCGGCAAAAGTCAATGTCGGGCACAGAACAGCATCACCTGCCCCAACGCCTAAAACCAGTAGCGCTAAATGTAGGGCAGCAGTCCCTGAATTAACCGCTACAGCATGACGCTTTTCATCCACCCGGGAACAGATCGCCGATTCAAACGCCTCCAAATGAGGTCCCACTGGAGCCACCCAATTAGAAGCTAAGACCGCATCAAGAGCAGTGTAATCCTCCGGTCGGATCTCCGGAGGCGATAAGTAGATGCGTGACATAATGCATCAACATCAGAAAAACCGAACCGAATTTCGACTCTTTTTTATCAGCGCACTATTTCAGCCAGCCAAGAGAAACCAGAAATCGATCGAGCTCTTCGGTGGTTTGACTAAAATAAGGCTCCCGATTAAAAAACCCGTGTCCGGCACCCGGGTACGTTTTAAGGTATTGAGAAACTCCATTCGCTTTCAGCTGACTGCTGAAAAGCAGTGCCGATTCATAGGGCACGGTCTCGTCTTTCGTACCATGAAAAATTATAGCCGTCGGCCAACTGGAAGAAACGTGATGAAAGGGAGAAAGCGCTAACGGTTCGACGCCCAGACGGGTGCGCAACTGCCCTTCTTTTTCTTTTATTCGGGCATTCATCGCATCCAACTTCTGCACAGCGCTGGGAGCTTTAGCAAAGCCCGAGGGAATCGGAGCCAACACAGTGACGGGATTATACAGGGCCATTGCTTTAGGTGCGGCTGGATCATTTGCATAGACCGTACCTAAGCAAGCGGCAAGGTGCCCCCCGGCGCTGCCACCACCGACTCCAATGCGGTCTCGGTCTATTCCCAGTTCATTCGCTTTTGCTGTTACATAGCGCAGAGCATCCATGGCATCTTCCACGCAACTGTTGGCTCGTACATTATGACGTGATTTCACGCGGTAGTCCGCTACGATACCGACCATGCCACGCTTGGCCAAATACTGACTCTGACGGACAAACTGGGTTGCTGTACCGCCGTTCCAGCCCCCGCCAAAGAAAAACAGCATGGCCGGAGCCTGATTGCTTGAAGCACCTTCAGGAGTGAATACCCATAACTTCAAATCAACGCCATCCACGCTTTTATAGACATACGCAGTGGCACCCTCAATAACCGGCGGGTACTCTTGGGCACCATGCAGCGCAAAAGAGCTCAGGCAGACAGTACAAAGAATTAAAAGTAATCGATGAGCGTTAGCTAGGGGATTCATGATTTTATGAGGATTATACAGTTAGCGTGCAGTACTTCTTCGAAGCGTACCGTATGAATCGTTTGCAATACTTAATTGTTTCAGATGAAACCAGGAAAGAACAAGCAGTCATTTGCCTGGAACTGAATTTATCCAATCTGCTGGCTTCGCTCAACCCGGAGGAACCGGTGCAACTCGCGCTGGTAAACTTTCTTAGGCAGAGTCACATCCCAGCTCGAAATTCTCACATAGTGAATGCTGGATACCATCGAAGGAGCCATTAGTGAAAAAGACAATCAGCCCGCCGGGGTCTTGAGCAATTGTCTCCTTCAATTGATTGAGTACCGCTTGATTGCTTGGGAAGTGCTGGGCGGAGCAGCCTTTATCAATAAGAGCATTCGCCATGACTGCGGTATCCAGACGTTCTTCAGGCGACATACGTTCAGCACGATGCACCGGACCCAGATAAGCACAATCTGCCAAAGCCAGCGCCTCCGTAAACGCTTCTTGGAAGTGGGCCCCCGCAGCAGTATTGCTGCGCGGTTCAAAGCATGCGTGGATCGACCGATCGGGATAGGCCGAACGGAGTGCCACTAAAGCACCCGCAATTGCAGTTGGGTGGTGAGCAAAATCCTCCAGAACTGTCCACTCATCGTTTGCATAGAGCACATCCTGCCGCCGCGCGATGCCCCGAAAACGGCTCAGTGCCTCCAGAGAGAATCCGGTAGGGTCTTCGTAACCAGCAGCCAGTGCCGCAGCAAGCGCGGCCATAGACGCATTACGGGCGTTAAAGATTCCGTGCAGTGACCATTCCACTTGTGCCCAGTGGCGACCCTGCCAATAGAGAGAAAATTTTGATCCTTCAGCGCCATCAGAAAAATCGGTGATCCGCAGATCATTCTCTTCACCAGTACCCACCCGCAAACACTGCGTCCACGATACCGGAAGAAGTGCCGCAAGATTTGCATCGTCTCCGTTATAAAGGGCATACCCGGCACCCGGAAGAATCCGCAGAAAATGCTGAAATGTGCGCTCTACATCGACCAAATCGCGAAAAATATCTGCGTGATCAAATTCAAGATTGTTGAGCACTGCAATTCTTGGGCGGTAGTGAATGAATTTGCTGCGCTTATCAAAAAAAGCGGAATCATATTCGTCGCCTTCAATGACAAAAGCACTACCTGAACCAAGATGAGAACCGCCGGGCAGGTCGAGCGGGACTCCGCCAATCAGCCAACCGGGCTGCTGCCCCGCCGTCTCTAGGAGGTACGCAGTCAGTGTTGAAGTCGTAGTCTTTCCGTGTGTGCCGGTAATAACCACCGGCGAGCGCTCAGCGAGCAAACGCTGTGCACACAGTTCAGGAAGAGAAACAAAAGGGATCGCCGTTTGTTCGAGGAGCCATTCCACCTCCGGGTTTCCTCGACTCATGGCATTGCCGACGACAACTAAATCAGGAGAACAGCGGGCCAGCCTATCTGCATCAAATCCTTCAAAGATCTCAATGCCCGCTTCTTCCAGCACTACGGACATCGGTGGATAGATGCCCGCGTCGGATCCGGAAACCGTATCCCCCTGCTCGCGGAGTAAGCAGGCAACGTTACCCATGGCAGTCCCGCAAATCCCTATAAAGTAGATACGCATGGTTCACAGACCAATGACCGGAGAAAAAAACTCAAGCTCTCAGGCACTAAACGAAAACAAAAACTTTACCTGTCAGGCGGTTTCTGGAAACGTCCGCAGGCAATGAAGGAAGATAACAAACTCACCATTCTAGTCGTCGGTGCAGGCGGTCGCGAACATGCACTGGTTAAGAAGTGTCTGTCCAGCCCCCTGGCGGGGCGCGTAATAGCCGCTCCGGGCAATGGCGGAATGGCGGCGGAAGTTGATTGCTTTAGCGTAACTGTAGAGGACGTGCCCGGCATGGTGGCACTAGCCCGTAAGGAGCAGGTAGACCTCGTCATTGTAGGTCCGGAGATACCGCTTAGCCTCGGTTTGGTCGATGCGCTCGAAGCAGCAGGCATCCTTGCCTATGGGCCCTTCCGGGCAGGCGCAGAACTGGAATCTAGCAAGGCTTTCTGTAAAGACTTTTTCGCCCGTCACAAGATCCCCACCGCAGACTACGGGAACTTTACCGAAGTAGCGCCGGCTCTCGAGTATTTAAAAGCACACCCTGCCCCAATTGTCATCAAGGCCAGCGGTCTGGCGGCCGGTAAAGGCGTCATCATGGCAGAGACCGAGGAAGAAGCGATCTGCGCCATTAAGGGCATGTTGGAGGGCGGCGACTTTGGGCAAAGCGGGTGCGAAATTGTCATCGAGGAAATGTTGTTCGGCGAAGAGGCATCCATCCATGTCATCGCTTCAGGCGAAGACTATGTTTGCTTACCGGCTAGTCAGGATCACAAACGCGCTGGCGAAGGAGACACCGGCTTAAATACCGGAGGCATGGGTGCTTACTGTCCGACCGGCGCAATCACTCCTGAAATACAGGCAGCGATTGAGGAATCTGTCATCCGACCCACTTTAGCCGGCCTTAAAGCCGATGGCATCGACTACCGGGGAACTCTCTACGCCGGTCTCATGCTAACAAAGAACGGACCGAAAATACTCGAGTATAATGTCCGTTTTGGAGATCCGGAAACACAGGTACTCCTGCCTATGGTTGCCGGTGACCTGGTTCCGGTGTTGCTTGCCTCGGCCAAGGGACAGCCTTTGCCGGACAATCTGGATTTTCATGCGGGAGCCGCCATGGTTGTCGTATTGGCCGCAGAAGGCTACCCGGGGAGCTACGAAAAAGGCAAAGAAATCGACCTACCGGAGGCCGTACCATCCGAAATCGAAATCGTACATGCGGGGACAATGCGTACAGAGAGCGGCAGCACGCGCACAGCCGGTGGTCGTGTATTGGGTGTCAGCGCACAAGCCCCCACCCTGCAGGAAGCTGCCGATCTGGCTTATGAAATATGCGATCAAATTACCTTTGCCGGCAAGTACCTGCGTCGTGATATCGGGCATCGCGAATTGAAGCGCGGGTAATCGCAAGCTGCCGACCGCCAGTTCACTGGCTTGCTCCTTTACAACACGACCGAAGATAAGCACGATCCTACATTATGAAGGGCTCACGCGATCACATCATTTTACTCTGCACGGGTAACATTTGCCGAAGTCCGATGGCGGAAAAGCTCCTACAACATGCGCTGTCTGCTCAAGCCGCACCACTCAACGATATAAAAGTACTATCCGCAGGCGTGGCTGCAGGCTATGGGAATCCGGCCTCGGACAACTCGGTCAAAGCCCTGCAACGAGTGGACCTCGACTTAAGCAAACACCAAAGCCAGCCGTTGACCGATGAGCTTCTGCAACGCGCTTACGCTGTCTTCGGCATGACCCACTCCCACCTCGATATGGTACATGCCTTCTATCCGGAAGCGAGTGTCGATGTACGCCTGCATCTGTTTCGCGAATTTATGGACGATGCTGACCACGAGATCCCGGATCCCTACGGCGCACCGCTGGATGCCTATCAAGCGTGCATGGATTCAATGGTCGAAGCCATCCCTTCTGTCCTCGCCTTTTTGAAGAAAGAGTATCCCACCTCCCCTTGAAACTGCGACGAGCGTCCTCGATAATCAAAAACGCTGATGAGCTGTAACAAGACTCCCCCGGATGCTTCGCTTCTCGAGGTCGACCTAATTTTGCCCCTGGAGCAATCCGAGACGGAGACGGTAATCAGGCAGGCAGTCGCTGACAAGCTGGAGGTCGCGGTCGAGCGCATCCTCGAAACCCGTCTGCTCAAGCACTCGATCGATGCACGTCAGCGCACGATCAAGGTTCAATTACGTTTGCAAATCGGGCTCGATAAAGAACTACCGGAGGCGCCTTCCTACACCCCGAACTACCCCGGCGTGCAGACCCAGGCAAAGCGCATACTCATTGTCGGGAGCGGCCCGGCAGGAATGTTTGCTGCCTTGCGCTGCCTTGAACTTGGCTGCCAGCCAGTTATTTTGGAACGTGGAAAAGACGCTTCCGCACGGCGCTTCGACTTGGCCCCAATCCTCCGTAAAGGCACTGTCATTGAGGACTCCAATTACTGCTTCGGTGAAGGCGGCGCCGGTACCTTTTCCGATGGCAAGCTCTATACTCGGGCGACCAAACGTGGCCCCGTTCGGAGTGTCTATGAAACACTCGTAGCACATGGCGCGCCTCCCCGAATACTAGTGGATGCCCACCCTCACATCGGCTCCAACCTATTACCTAAGGTGGTTATGGCGATGCGCCAATCGATTATCGATGCCGGTGGAGAAGTCCACTTCGGCACAAAAGTGAATGGCCTTTTAGTGGAAAAGGGCCGTGTTTATGGCGTTTCCACAGTGGACGGGCAATCCTTTGAAGGTGACTCCGTGCTCCTAGCCACCGGTCATTCCGCGAGGGATATCTATCGCCTGCTCGACGAGCAGGGCATCGCACTGGAGCAAAAACCCTTTGCTGTGGGTGTACGGATCGAACACCCCCAACCGATGATCGACCAATTCCAATATCATCAGGACGATGGAGAAGGACGGCACCCTCTGCTCCCCGCGGCTAGCTATCGTCTCGCTACTAAAATCGATGACCGGGGGGTCCATTCATTTTGCATGTGTCCGGGCGGATTCATTGTACCTGCAGCGACAGAAAACGATGAAGTCGTGGTCAACGGAATGAGCTTGGCCCGGCGAGACTCGCCTTTTGCCAATAGCGGATTGGTCGTCACTGTTGAACCGGAAGACACTTCCGAATTTACCCGGGAACATGGGGTACTGGCCGGGATTGCCTACCAGCGCTCATTGGAGACCGCGGCCAAATTGGCCGGTGGCGGTGGTCAGGTAGCACCGGGGCAGCGCGTAGTGGACTTTCTTACCGGGCAGGATTCGGATGCCTTGCCTAAGACCAGTTACTTTCCCGGATTGCAGCCGGCTCGATTGGATGCGCTTCTACCCAACGGCATTACCGATCGCCTGCGGCGCGGACTTCATCAGTTTGGACGACAAATGCCGGGTTATTTGAGTGAAGTGAGCAATCTGGTAGGCTTTGAGACCAGAACCAGTTCGCCTGTACGGATTCCCCGTGATGCCAAGCGGCTAGAGCATCCGGAGGTCGACGGACTCTTTCCTTGTGGAGAAGGCGCGGGCTTCGCCGGCGGCATTGTCAGTGCGGCTCTGGATGGCCGACGCTGCGCGGAAGCGGCCGCCCAAAACAGCTGAGGATCTCCCACCTTCATTCGCCATCGATAAAATCGGGATGCTGCACTTGAAATAAGGGTAATTCGTGGCAAAGTCACCCTAGTTTGTCATGTATGCGCGCACCGACAGTTATCAGCCTAAGTTATTTTACTTCTGCTTGTTTGCCTTGTTTTGGGTAACCCTGCTTCTTTTTGCCGGCGGGTTTACCACGACGATTCGAGCCGGCATGGCATTTCTGGACTGGCCCCTATCCAATGGATCGATGAATCCGCAAGGCTGGATCACCGAGACCGATAAACTTGCCGAACACAGTCACCGGCTACTCGGCATGAAGGTAGGTCTGATTGCCATCGCACTCTGTGTCTGGACGTGGCTACGGCAGTCGCGTGGTTCCGTGCGCAACTTATCGCTGGCTCTCCTTGCTACGGTTGTCTTCCAAGGGCTTCTGGGTGGTGCCCGGGTGCGGCTTGACTGGCTCAATACTCAAGCTGAAAGCAATATCGTGGCACAAGCATTTGCTGTAACCCATGCTTGCGGAGCCATGATCGTGATGGGCTTGTTTGTCGCCATTACAGTCCTCTGCTCACGTCGTTGGATGGATGCAGAGAAAAGATCCAGCACCATCGTCCCGGATTCTATTCGCTATCTAGGTATAGCTTCCACAGTGGCCATTTTCCTTCAAGTGTTGGTCGGTGCTGTTATGCGACATGCCGAAGCAGGTCTGGCAATTGCCCGTTTCCCTCTAGCCAGCGCCGATAGCCTGCTCCCCGCCTACTGGAACTTTGCCGTAAGTATTAATTTTGCCCACCGTGTCGGTGCCATTCTGGTATCCGTTTTCTTGCTCCTTTTTCTGTACCGATCATGGAAGCATTCGGGCACTCGCAGAGCATTGATCTACGGCTTGTCTTTGCTCCTCCTCTTGCTCCTCACGCAGGTTTATTTGGGCGCACTGACCGTTTGGACGGTTCGTAATTCCTACGTTGCCACATTTCACCACCTGACTGGTGCATTTCTACTTGCCACCACATGGGCGCTGACTTTCCTATGCTACGCTCCGGCCCGTGCGCTAGCCGGGCGGAATACATGACCGTGTGGGCGCACTTCAGTCGTCCTTTTTTACTTTTCTCATGAATCGCGATACTACGTCTCAACCGGACTGCTTACAGGCTGGCAATTGCTCAGCCTCGGTAAAGTCGCGCCTGTCCGATTTCTATGAGCTGACCAAGCCACGCCTCAGTTTTCTTTCCGTAGTGACTGCTGTCGTCGGCTACCTCGCTGCCGACCCGTCGAAAGATGCAGCCGTTTTATTGGCCATGCTCCTAGGCACTTCTCTAGCTGCCGGAGGTGCTGGTGTTCTCAACCAATGGTGGGAGCGTGATGCTGATGCACGCATGGTGCGTACCAGCAATCGGCCGATTCCTGCTGGTCGCGTTGGGCCTTTAGAAGCCTTGCTCTTCGGTTTACTGCTTAGCATAGCGGGATGCGCCATCCTCTATTTTGGTGCCAATCCGTTAGCTGCTGTCCTCAGTGCAGGCACGGTGGCTTCTTATGTGCTCCTCTATACACCGCTCAAGCGATTGACCACATGGAACACCATCGTCGGTGCATTCCCCGGCGCGCTACCTCCTTTAATAGGATGGGCTGCGGCAGAGGGCAGTATCGGTGCACTCGGCTGGATTTTGTTCCTCATCCTCTTTTTTTGGCAGCTGCCGCATTTTTTCGCTATCGCTTGGACGCACCGAAAAGACTACGAAAAAGGTGGTTTTGTCATGCTTTCCAGTGCCGATACTGCCGGCCATAAAGTGGCGGTTCAATCGGTCGTCTTTACCCTAGCTCTGATCCTCTGCACTCTGCTTCCCGTCTTTTTCGGGTATGCCAGTTGGCTTTTCGGCGTTCTCGCTCTGGCTTTGGGTGTCTATTTGCTGCGCCCGGCCATCGCCTTCCTGCAGCTTGACGCGCGCGATGTTGGCGCCCGCAAGCTCTTTATTGCCTCTATTTGCTATCTACCTGCGCTTTTAGTGCCTCTCGTCGTTGACCTCTGGCTGTTTTAATTATCTTTCTCACTTAGCACTAATCACTCATGTCCGTCACTGAAATGCTTCCGAGCTTTAATGCTGCGCTCAATGGCACAGCAACGGTGCTCTTGTCGGCTGGTTATTATTGCATCCGCACCGGGCGTGAAAAAATACACCGCGCCTGTATGGTCTCCGCGCTGGTCGTTTCCGCTGTATTTTTGTTTTTCTACCTATTGCACAAGTATTTGGTGAAAGGTGTGCATACTCCGTTTGCCGGTGAGGGATTTTGGCGTGGGCTCTATTACACCATGCTGATCTCACACATTGTGCTGGCCATCGCTATCCTTCCCCTCATTCTACGCACGATCACCTTGGCGATTCAAGGTGAACGCGTTCGCCACAAGGCTTGGGCACGATGGACATTCCCTATCTGGTACTATGTCTCCGTGACTGGTGTCCTCGTGTACTTTTTTCTCTACCAATGGTTTTAATCAGTCATTTCGCTACCGTTTGAGATTTTCCTGAACTCGATGTACACACCTATCCAGCCTCTTTTCTCTTTATTTCGACGCCTGATCGTTGCCAGTGGGTTCATCTCTCTGCTCATCCTCCTCAGTGGTTGTTCTTTGGATACCCGTATGTCGACCTTTGTCACCAAAGGTCCGGTGGCCGAAACCCAGTACAACCTCTTCATGATCACGATCTGGGTGACGTTCTTTATTTTCCTCGCTGTCGGTGGCACCTATTTATACGTCGTGCTCAAGTTCCGCGAGCGCCCGGGAGATGACCGTCCTCTACCCACGCAGAGCCACGGCAATCCGCTCGTCGAATTAGGGCTGATCGGGGTATCGATTCTGTTGCTCGTCATAATCGCTGTACCGACCGTGCAAGGCATCTGGTACACCCATGATACACCCAATACGGAGGCCGCTAAGCTCGGGAACTGGTATAACGGCACGGCTCTCTCAGAGGGTGAGGAGGACGATGTATTAACTATCCGTGTCATCGGTTACCAATGGTGGTGGGAATTTGAATATCCTCAACTGGGCGTTACGACGGCCAATGAGATGGTCATCCCCGCCGGGAAACCGATTCACATAGAGCTTCGTTCGGTCGATGTTATTCACTCTTTCTGGCTCCCACGAATTGCCGGTAAAGTAGATCTGATCCCGGGACGAGCCAACTCCATGTGGATTCAGGCGGGCGATGATTTCGACCAGTGGAACGCTAAACTCGAGAAACAAAATATAGACCTGGCGGAAATGGATCTACAGCAGGACTATCAGGACTATTTGGAAGATGAGATCCACAATTATTATTATGGTCAGTGCGCAGAGTATTGCGGTGATTCGCATGCTCGTATGCTATTCCGCGCTCACGTTGTGGGGGACGATGAATTTTCTGACTGGATCGATTCACAAAAGCAGGGTCACAACGCACCAGACGGCAAGTCTTGGGAGGATTGGTACGCAGCCTATGATGCCGACCCGGATTTACTGACCGGTGATATTAATGAAGGTCTCAAGCTGTTCATCGGTCGCGGTCAGTGTTCCGGTTGTCACGCTATCGACGGGAACCCCCGCACTATTGCCGGTGTTGCCGGCCCCAGCCTGACCAATGTCGGTGAGCGTCACTCCATCGCCGCCGGTTGGCTCAATCATCGAAATGAGGATGGCTCCATCGATGACGACCTGCAGTACGCAAACTTTGTAAAGTGGATTAAAGAAACCGATGAGGTGAAGCCCGGAAACCTCATGTGGTGGACACGCCTAGGCAATGGTCTCGGCCAAATGAAAGAACCTCTCAACGATGATGAGATCCACAAACTATCCGTCTTCCTGCAAACCCTCAAGTAGTTTACCGACATGAGCAGCACGATCACCGAAACCCACACTCAACACACCGGAGCAGACTCCGCTCTGAAACCGGAACGCAGTCAACTCGGCCTCCTCCGGCCCGATCACAGTAAGAGCGTATGGATCAGTTGGCTAACCACCGTTGACCACAAGAAGATCGGCGTCATGTACGGCGCGATGGCTCTTTTCTTTCTGCTCGTAGGCGGCTTTGAAGCGCTGGTCATTCGTACGCAGCTGGCCATTCCGGAAAATGACCTAATCTCCGCGGAACGCTACAATCAGTTATTCACCATGCATGGTACGACGATGATTTTCCTCGCCGTCATGCCGTTGAATGCCGCGTTCTTTAACTTTTTGGTGCCCCTGCAGATTGGCGCCCGGGATGTCGCCTTTCCCCGCATTAACAGCTTTAGTTTGTGGGCTTTTGTCGCCGGTGCTTTGGTCATCAACTTTGGCTGGTTGCTTGAAGCATTAGAAATGTTTGGGCTCTTTAATGCATCCGGCCCCACTGCGGGAATGAATGACTTTGTCCCGGCCATGGGTTGGTTTGGATATGCGCCGATCACCGGCAAAGAGTTTACCGGCGCAGGTACCGATTTTTGGATTATGGGCTTACAGATACTGGGTATCGCCTCGCTGACTGCCGCGATGAACTTTGTCGTTACCATCATCAACATGCGTGCCCCCGGTATGAAAATGATGCGTATGCCCGTCTTCACCTGGATGACTCTCGTCGTTTCCCTACTCATTATTTTCGCGTTCCCGGCGATTACCGTAGCGCTCGGGCAACTCATGTTTGACCGTCTGTTTGATACCAGTTTCTTCGCCACCGCAGGCGGCGGTCAACCCATCCTCTGGCAGCACTTGTTCTGGATCTTCGGTCACCCGGAAGTCTACATTCTGGTCCTTCCAGCCATGGGAATCGTCTCCGAAGTACTCCCTGCATTTTCCCGCAAACCACTCTTCGGCTATGCTATCGTCGTTTTTTCCGGCGCTGTCATTGGCTTTCTCGGATTTGCCGTCTGGTCGCACCATATGTTTACCACTGGCCTAGGTAAGGTCGCGACAGCCGCTTTCTCCCTCTTGACAATGGCAATTGCCGTCCCGACCGGGGTCAAAATCTTTAACTGGATCGGCACCCTCTGGGGTGGACGAGTACGCTTCGCCCCACCAATGATTTTCTCACTGGGATTCGTTTGGATGTTTATGATGGGAGGATTCTCCGGAATCATGCACTCCTCCGCACCGGCCGATGCCCAGCAACAGGACAGCTACTTTGTTATCGCCCACTTCCACTATGTCGCCATCGGTGGCATCTTCCTCGCCGTGGTTTCCGGTATCTACTTCTGGCTGCCAAAGATCACCGGTAAAATGTGGAAAGGTAATTTGAGCACCTACGTCGCCATTCTCTCCACTGTGGGCTTGAATATAACATTCTTCCCAATGCACTTCCTTGGCCTCCTCGGTATGCCACGCCGGACCCATACCTACCTCGCAGGCTTTGGCTGGGAGACCTACAATCTCGTTTGTACGATTGGTGCCTACATCCTCGCCACAGGCATCTTTTTACTGGTGGTTGATATGATTCGCTGCCTGCGCAGCGGAGAACCGGCCGGTGATGACCCCTGGGATGCCCGTACGCTGGAGTGGTCAACGACCTCTCCCCCGCAGGTTTATAATTTCGCTCGCACACCGGTCATTCATGCGCGGGACGCACACTGGGAGGACAAGTACGGTCCGGAAAGTCGCCACACCACTTACGAAGCGGATGATGGACATGGCATCCATATGCCGAGTAACTCGTGGATGCCTCTAATCGCATCTGTTGGCTTTATTCCGCTCGGTCTGGGTCTTTCTCTGATGCAGGCGGGTGTTCCTTTTATGGGTTACATGGCTATCTTCGGACTCATCACGATCTTCTCTGCCGTTGCCCTCTGGGCAATTGAAGGTCCCGGAGGCTACCACCTGCATCCGAAAGAAGCCACCGCTTAAAACCCAATCCGGATAAGGTCCCATTACCTCTTTACTATGAGTACCGCCGCAGATGCCTCCGCTCACGATGCCCACCACAACTTGATGGTGGACAACAAAAAGCTCTTCATGTGGCTCTTCTTGGGTTCCGACTGTATGTTTTTCGGGACCCTGATTTCGACACACCTAATTTATCGAAAATTATACCCGGAAGAGTACGATCCGACCCACCTCTTCAGCCTCGAACTGACTTCTTTCTCCACCTTTATCCTGCTCATGAGTTCATTCCTCATGGCTCTGGCAGTATCTGCCATGCACAAGGGTGAGCTAAAGAGTTTCCGTAGAAATGTCTGTGGGGTGATCTTCTTCGGTTTAATCTTCCTCGGTTGCCAGGTCTATGAGTTCACTGAATTCGTCCACGAAGGGCTGACCCTGCAGTCCGGCACCTTTGGTTCGACCTTCTTTCTCTTAACCGGCACCCATGGTGTGCACGTGGCAATCGGCGTGATTTGGCTTCTCTGCATGCTCTTCTACACCCAAAACGGAAAGGTCGACGCACACGAGAGTGCGGTTGATGCAGAAGTGGCCGGTCTCTACTGGCACTTTGTCGATATCGTCTGGATTATCATTTTCACCGTTATTTATCTGATTGAATTCATCGGCAAGACCGGTGGTGCCCACTAATTATGAAGGACAGCCCACTTGATATCCCCCTGCCATCGATTGATAAGAGCGGGGAAAATAAAAAGTACCATGCTTTTGTAAATCTGGCTCTTATTTTGGCTGCCGTAACCGGCATCGAACTGGTCTTGGTCTACTTGCCGTTCAGTATCGCTTTTGTATACTCCGTCTTGATTGCGCTCTCGCTCTTTAAGTTTATCGCTGTGATCGCATGGTTCATGCACCTGATCTATGATAAGCTGATACTAACTCTGGCTTTCGGCACCGGCATGGCCATTGCCACTGGCACCTACACTGCACTCCTTTTTCTACTCGGCTCAGACCGGGTTGCGCCGGTTGAAATTCCGGGGATTGTGCCCATGTAAACGGACAGTCTGGCACGCCCTCTTCGGTCGATGCCAGCCAACGTAATATATATAGCGTGCAACTGCACTGGCATACAGAACCTCTCCTCCTTGCATCTCTTTTGCTCGTCGGGTGGCTCTACGCACTGGCCGTCGGCCCTCTCCGCGCTAAATTATCGACTGCTGAGAAATTTCCCGCCGTTGCCTGCATTTGCTTTTATACCGGGCTCATACTGCTCTATCTGGCCGTAGGCTCACCCCTCGATCAACTTGGCGAGCAGTTCTTATTCAGTGCGCACATGGCGCAACATATGCTCCTCATCTATTTTGCCCCGACTTTGCTCTTTTTTGGTACCCCGGGCTGGCTCCTTGATTACCTCCTGCAGAATAAACACACAGCGAATACCCTGCGTGTATTGACCCATCCAGCCTGTAGCGGACTTCTCTTCACTTTTGTTTATACCGTATGGCATGTCCCTGCGCTCTATGAAGCGGCCCTTCAGGATAAGCGGGTGCATATTCTGGAGCACTGGACGATGTTTAGCTTGGGCGTACTCATGCTCTGGCCGTTCTTAAACCGTTCGCAACAAGTACCCCGCAGGAGTTACCCGGTGCGCCTCGTCGCCATCTTCTTACTCATGGTCGGGCAACTGCCGGTATTCGCATTTTTAACTTTCGCCGGAGAAGCTATCTACCCCACCTACATATGGGCGCCACGTATTACCGACCTTGATCCGCTGAACGATCAAATTCTCGGAGGCGTGATCATGAAAGTGGTCAATATGGGATTTTCGCTGACAATTCTCGGAACTTGCTTCTATTTTTGGGCTCGAAGCGAAGCGAATGATGATCCAGTCATCTAAGCTTCTCCCAATACAGTAGAAACTTTTTTTGATCCGAATACCCGACTATGAGCTGGGAAATGTACTTTGTCATGGCGTTATTGCTCTTTGCTATCGCCAGTTTTATCTGGGAGCGCATACCGCCAGACCTCACCGCAATCACCGTCTTTGGTGTACTCCTTTTTACGGCGATGCTAACAAAAAGTACCGAACTGCCCACACTACAGGGGCTGCTCGACGTCTTTAGTAACCCGGCACCCATTACGATTGCCGGCATGTTTATTGTTAGCGCCGCCCTCGAGCGCACCGGAGCCATCGATTTAATGACCACTAATTTGCGACGGTTTATACGGCTGCCGCATCGTGTCTTCCTCTTCATTATGATCATCGGCGTCGCTGCGGTATCGGCCTTCGTCAATAATACGCCCGTGGTGATTGTTCTCATGCCGGTGGTTCTTTCCCTCTCCCGGGATATGGGTGTGGCTGCCTCGAAACTACTGATTCCACTCTCTTATGCATCCATCTTTGGCGGCACCTGCACCCTTCTGGGCACGAGTACCAATCTTCTAGCCAGCGGCATCCTCCGTGATAGCGGCTATGAACCGATTGGCATGTTCGAATTGTCTGCTGTCGGGCTGCCGATCCTTTTCTTCGGGGCTATCTATTTAGTCTTATTTGGGCATCGCCTAATCCCGGTACGTGAGACGCTGACCTCGATTCTCAGCGAAGAAGAGCGGAAAGAATTCATTACGGAAGCCTTCTTACGGGCCGATTCGGACCTTGCCGGGCAAAAAGCCTCGGAAAGTCCGATCTTTAAAGGGCGAGGCATTCGCTTAATTGAAATCGTTCGGCACGGCGTAGCCGTCAAGGGCGACCCTCTTCAGGCCATCCTGCAGGCAGGTGACCGGCTGGTCTTGGCCTGTCGTCCTTCCGGTGTCGCCGAGGCTCACTCATTAAAAGACATTACCTTAAGCAGTAACCACGCAGGCGGCCTGGAAACGATCGCTACAGACGAAGGCGCACTTGTCGAAGGTGTGGTCGGGCCACTCGCTACAATTGCCGGGAAAACACTCGGTGAAATCAACTTTCGCCAGCGTTTCCGCATGGTTGTCGTTGCCGTACACCGAAAAGGGGAAAACCAACGCGAACGATTGGACAGCCTGCGCCTCCAACCCGGGGACACACTTCTCATGATGGGTTCAACCAAGGCCATCGAATCGCTCGCCAATAGCGACGAAGTCATCATTCTCGACCGCCCCCGGGTGCCCGCTCGCAGCGTCCGGGCAAAGATGCCCATCGCCCTCGCCACCTCCATCGGCATCGTCGCATTAGCCTCACTCAAGATCGTGCCCATAGTCGCCGTCGTGGCACTCGGTGTCGCCATTTTATTACTTAGTGGCTGCATGAAGCCCAAAGAGGCCTACGCATCCGTCGAGTGGAGCATACTCATGATTATTTTTGGTATGCTCGCCTTGGGACTGGCGATGAACTCGACCGGTGCAAGTTTACTCATTGCCGAAAGCCTGACCAATGTAGTTCGCAGTGTAGCACCCGCCCATTTACAGGCCGTCATCATGCTCGCTCTGCTCTATCTGATCACCTCGATCTTTACAGAGTTCCTCTCTAACAATGCCGCTGTCGCCCTGATGGTACCCATTGCTCTGGGCATAGCAGTCACTCTAGGAGTCGACCCAAGACCTTTCGTTGTCGGTTGCTGTATCGCTTCTTCCGCAAGTTTTGCCACTCCCATAGGCTATCAAACAAATACCTATGTCTATGGCGTAGGCGGCTATCGCTTCACTGACTTTACCCGCGTTGGCCTGCCCCTGAACCTCATTTGCATGACGGTCACCATTTTTGTTGTACCGATTTTCTGGAAGTTTTAATCCCTCCAACAATAAGGATTCAGACCGATTGACCGAAATCGCGACGCTTCCAGAATAGGCTCAATCCGGTTCAACGCCGAATTCGCAGGCAATGAAACAGACAATTCCGGGCCATACCATACTGACCAAATGGAAGTCCCTTACTTCGGCACCGCAGGACCATCCGCTCAGAACCCGAACAAGCGCTTTAACAGTCCCCAAAAACCAGAGCTTTCCGGCTTTTTCTGTTCTTCCGCTTTCGGCTCCGGTGAATCCCGACTCGTCTCTGCCCGTTGACCGGAAATAATATCCAGATCATAAGGCATTTGTACAAGACGTAGGGTGTGATCGGAGAGCGCGGGTCGCTGATCCACCACATCCGCGAGTATCGTTCGTAATTCTCCCAGATAATCTTGCCCCGTTGCCCGTAAAGCAACCGGACCAAAGAGATAGCGGAGACTTTCCTGCGAGTAAAAAATGTACCAGCCTGCAGCCAAACCAGTCCCGTCGCGATGAACCTCCCCCGGAAAACGTTGGTCAAATTCCGCCTTCGAAAGAAAGCGAGTATATGGGATAGCCGTCTCTTCCAAAATACGAATCGATGCGGCCAACGGTAAAGAAATGAAGGAGCCGGTCAGTAGGACTGTAAGCGCAATGCGTGTTTTCATGGTTCGACGATTAAAGACCCGAAGGCAGGTTTGTCCCAAAGTCACCCTTAGCCCCCGATTTTTTCGCTGAAGAAGCCGATCGTTTCGGTTGCTTCGACGAAGATACCGGTGCTGGCGCGACTGCATTTTCAGTCATTGAGTCGCTACTATCCGCTGGCAATTTCGAACTGTTTTCCGGCACTTCTTTAGTCCCGCTGCCAGACCCCGCCCCAAAGCGAAAGTCTTCAAAACTACGGCCCGCGCCACTAGCCGAAGCAGTTGAACCTTGGCCCGCACCCGATTGATTAGGCGATCCACCGGTGGCACCGCCTTCCGACCCCGTAGCGCCTCCCGGCCCCGTAGCGCCGCCTCCGGATGCAGATTCTTTTCCGCTTTCTTTTGCATCCGCATCCGAACCGGCCCTTGAACCACTCGAAGAGACTGCTTCCGATTCGCCCGCATCCGGATTTCTATCCGCACCACCGGTACTCGATTGCGCACCGGACTCCCCACCCGAGCTTTTCGCCGAAGAAGAGCCACCAGAAGCCGCTTTCCCGGAACCAGATGGCTCGATGCGCCCGTCAAAGATATCCGGGTCGGGCAAGGCCTGCAGGCCATGCGCCATCAGGAAAAGACTCAGGCCAAAGGTTCGGATTATTCTTTTTCGCTGCATTGTATACGGATATCTGTACCAGACTGCGTGCTATCGATCTGGATCGTCCTTTCGATCGTCCGATAGCCCTTTCGCGTCCCTTTCAATGTATAGACATCGGGAAAAAGGCTGAGATCCTTCGATTCCACCCTTTCCGGAGGAAAAACCCCCGTCAGGCTGACGTACGTTTTCTTGTCCGAAAGCACCCGCACAGGCACCGGTTGACTCTCCCGCTCAAGGATTTCACGAATTGTGCTCTCTTTCGCTTGCTGCGCTTTGGCTAACTGGGATGGCCGAGAGGAAAGCGCTTTATTGAAAAACTTCGCCGCCAGCGGATAACGCCCGCTGGCAATGTACTTATCCGCATTTGCCAGATTCTGGCTGTAACGAATACCGGAGAGCAGCATACTCGAGGCTTTTTCGTATCCGGTTTGTGCTTCCTTCGATTTCGGCGCCAGTCCCAGCGCCTCTTTGTAGGCATCTCTCGCATCGGCGTAGCGACCGGCCTGCAGGGCACTGTAACCATTCGCCAATAGGGCTTCGAGACGAGCAGTGAGAATCTGCTTTTTCAGATCTTCCAGCCGCGCAGAGATCGATTCACTGTTCTTGACTTTTAGCGCTGCTTCCAGGCTCGCCACTGCACCGGCCAAGTCACCGGCGGCAACAAAGGCCTCCGCCTCAGCAATGCGCTGCTGAAATGTGCGCTCTCGTATTTTTTCCGTGAGCTGCTCTTTCCGGGCAAGCAGATAAGCATTTTGCGGCTTGGCCGACAAGAGGCCCTCCAGTTTGCCGAGTGCCGCTTCCCACTGCCCCGCACCTTCGAGCGCATTGATCGCTTGGAGATCACCGGCAATACCACGAATCGACTCAACCATGGTCAGACCCGCCATGGCCTCTGCATGCTTCGGCGCCAGTGCAAGGATCGCCTCGTAGGCCGCGAGTGCTTTCTCTAAGGCGAGACCATCCAGAGCAGTCTTGGCCTCTTCCAAACGCATCGTAATGTATGCCTCGGAACGATTCGCCAGATCATCCAGAATTTCCCCGGATTGCTTCAATGAGTCCAGGCACGCCGGGTAGTTTTCCGCAGTCAGCTGCAACTGTGCTTGATCAAAAGCAGCCACCGCTTGGCCATAACTCTCCGAAAAAACTGCTTTCAGGGGCTCGGCCTCCTCTAGGCGCTGATATACTGTGTCTCGCAGGGCGTTCGCTTCATCCACCTGTTTCAACAAGGCAAGCATACCCTCAGCACGATCGACTACCAGGGTGTACAGCTTGGCCGCCTTTTGGGTATTGCCCGAAGCCCGGGCAGAGGCCGCTTTATCCTCAAAACGCCGTAACTCCAGGACAGCCTGCAGCGATAAACGACCCGCCTGCGCCGCTTCTGCGATAGGGCCGTCGAGCAGGGTTTGAGCGCGATCTGCGATCTGTAACTGCTCAAAGCCCACCGGAGCAACGCTTGTTGTTTCTGCCCCCCCATTGGCCGGTGTAACGAAATCAGCCCCTTTTCCGGAGCGTAATAGTAGGCTTATCAGCCAAATTAGGAGGGGTAAAAGGATCAGTGCAATTAATGCAAAGGCCACATAATAGACGGGTTTTTTCTGAGCGCTCATCGATAAAATATAGAAGCCTAGGCTAGCCTAGACTGCATTCTTTGGCTACGCAAAAAGTCTTCGGTTTTTCCTTCCTCGCTTCCGCAGGACGATAATCCGACCAGATTAGTCGACTCGATCATCGCGTTCATGCTTGCATGGGTCTTTAAAAAAATCACGATCTGGAAAATTTTATGCCAAAACGCAGTGACATTAAAACAATCCTAATCATCGGCTCCGGTCCCATCATTATCGGACAAGCCTGTGAATTCGACTACTCCGGTACGCAAGCATGCAAGGCTTTGCGCGAAGAGGGCTACAAGGTCGTACTCGTTAATAGTAATCCGGCCACGATTATGACAGATCCGGAGTTTGCTGATGTCACCTATATCGAGCCGTTAACGATAGATGCCCTGGAAAAGATCATCCTCGCAGAAAAACCCGATGCACTCTTGCCCACGCTTGGGGGACAAACCGGGCTAAATCTCTCGATGGAGTTACATGCCGCCGGTATCCTCGAAAAATATGGAGTCGAAATGATCGGCGCCAAACCGGAGGCCATTGAAAAGGGCGAAGCCCGCGACATCTTTAAGCAGGCCATGATCAAGATCGGTTTGGATGTGGCCAAATCCGCTACGGTAAACAATTTGAGTGATGCCCTCACCGCGGCTGATGAATTGATCGGCGAGTTCCCCATTATCATTCGGCCCAGCTTTACACTGGGTGGTTCCGGTGGCGGCATCGCCTACAATCGAGAAGAGTATGAAAAGATGGTGCAAGCCGGTCTCGATGCCTCGCCCACCACCGAGGTCCTGATCGAAGAATGTCTCTTAGGTTGGAAAGAGTACGAGATGGAGGTCATGCGCGACCATAAGGATCAATGCGTCGTCATTTGTTCGATCGAAAACTTTGACCCGATGGGCGTGCATACCGGAGATTCCATCACCGTAGCTCCGGCCATGACCCTGACCGACAAAGAATACCAACTCATGCGGGATGCGTCCTTCGCCTGCATTCGCGAAGTGGGCGTTGAAACCGGCGGTTCCAATATCCAGTTTTCTGTCAATCCGTCCAATGGGCGAATGGTCGTTATCGAAATGAATCCACGGGTCTCCCGCAGCTCTGCACTGGCCTCCAAGGCCACCGGCTTCCCCATCGCAAAAATCGCGGCGAAATTGGCCATCGGATACAGCTTGGACGAACTTCGAAACGACATCACTCGCGAGACCCCGGCCAGCTTTGAGCCCACGATCGACTATGTCGTGACAAAGATACCACGCTTCGTCTTTGAGAAATTCCCCGGCACCGATACCACACTGACTTCCGCCATGAAGTCGGTGGGGGAAGCGATGGCCATTGGGCGCACCTTTAAAGAGTCTTTTCAGAAGGCTCTTCGCTCACTCGAAATTCGTGCCTCTGGCTTGATTGGCCCACCCGCCTTCCACGAAAAAGTTGAAGACCTGCAGAAAGTTCGCGAAGGCATCGCCGTATCCACCTGCGAACGCGTATTCTGGCTTCGGCAGGGCTTCCTTAATGGCATGGATGTGGAAGAAATTCATACACTCTGCGCGATTGATCGCTGGTTCCTCGAACAACTACGTCAAATTGTGGCCATTGAGCAGTCCTTGCGCGCTACCGAGTTAACGGGTTTGAGCGCCGAACTGCTCCGGTCTGCCAAAGAGGCCGGATACAGTGACCAGCTGATTGCCGAGCTCATCCAATCAGAAAGAAAAGATGTACGCCGTAAACGCTTGGATTTCGGTATTGATACACAGTACCGGCTGGTCGATACCTGTGCCGCAGAATTTGCGGCCTACACGCCCTACTACTATTCCTCCTACGGATCCGAAAACGAAATCGAGAACAGCGATCGCCAAAAGATCATGATCCTCGGCGGTGGCCCCAATCGGATTGGTCAGGGCATTGAATTTGACTACTGCTGCGTACACGCATCCTTCGCCCTGCGCGAGGCCGGTTACGAGACCATCATGGTCAACTCCAACCCCGAAACCGTTTCCACCGATTACGACACCTCTGACAAACTCTTCTTCGAACCCCTCACCCTCGAAGACGTACTCGAGATCTATCAACAAACCGGCTGTAATGGAGTCATCGTTCAGTTTGGCGGACAGACACCCCTTAACCTGGCGACAGAACTGGAGGCACACGGCGTCAATATCATTGGCACCTCACCCTCCATGATCGATGCCGCCGAAGACCGCAATCAGTTCCGCGAAATCCTCGAGCGCATTGGCTTACAGCAACCAACTAATCGGATCGCTGACTCACAAGAGCAAGCCTACCAACTGGCCGATGAAATCGGCTTTCCCATCCTCCTTCGCCCATCCTTTGTCCTCGGCGGGCGCGGCATGTTTATCGTCTATGATCAGGAGGAAATGAAAACCATTATCCGCGAGGTCTTCGACGTCGCTCCGGGCAAGCCCGTCCTGCTCGATAAGTTCCTTGAAGACGCCTACGAACTGGATGTGGACTGTATTTCTGACGGGGAGACCACCCTTATTGGCGGCATGCTCCAACACGTTGAATTTGCCGGTGTACACTCCGGTGATGCCGCCATGGTCATGCCCCCGCATACCTTGTCTCCGGAAATACAAGAGAATGTGCGCGAGGCCACCTACGCGCTCGCTCAGGAATTGAAAGTCGTTGGCTTGATGAATGTACAATACGCCATTAAAGACGACAAACTCTACATTATTGAGGTCAACCCTAGAGCCTCCCGCACTGTTCCCTTTGTCTCTAAAGCGATCGGCGTACCTTTAGCCAAATTGGCCGCCCGTGTCATGGCCGGTGAAAAACTCAAGGACCTTGGCTTTACCGAAGAAATCACTCCCCCCTACTGGGCAGTTAAGGAATCAGTATTCCCCTTCAACCGTTTTCCCGGTGCACCCATTATGCTCAGCCCGGAAATGCGCAGTACCGGAGAAGTCATGGGCATGGATAAAGACCTCGGCGTTGCCTTTGCCAAATCCCAGATGGCAGCCAAACCAAGTCTTCCAGAATCCGGCGATGTCTTTATTAGTGTCAAGGACAGTGATAAGCCGCAAGCCGTGGAAATTGGCAGGGAACTCAGCCAGCTCGGTTTTGGTATCATTTCCACCGCCGGCACCAGCAAAGTATTGAAAGATGTCGGCATTGTCGTAAAAAATGTCTGCCGTCTCAGCGAAGGGCGGCCCAATGTGATCGACTTAATCAAAAATAATCAGGTATCGCTCATCATCAATACACCGCAGGGCACCGTGCCCCGCCAAAACGAAAACCAGATTCGCACTGAAGCGGTCAAACACGGCATCTGCATCATGACCACCCTGTCCGCTGCCAGCGCAGCCGTCGAGGGCATTAAATCACTCCGCGAAAAAGGCTATCAAGTCCGCTCCATCCAATCCTACAGCCAAGAAGCCAACCCCGCATAAGGGTGTCTGGCGACTGAGAATCTGACCAAATGGAAACCGGCTCCATCATCGCACTACTCTCCGGCCCCGATCAGCCCGGTCTGGTTTCCCGTGTCTCCAGTTGGATTTTTTTGCGGGGCGGCAACATTAAGCATGCCGACCAGCATAAAGATACCGAGGCCAATATCTTCTTCCAACGGGTGGAATGGTTGTCATCCGACAGTGACCCCGCCGCAGAAGCCGAAGCCTTTCAGCGCTTCGCCTCGGATGAACTGGGCATGGAAGTACAAGTCGCCCTCTCCAATGAACGCCCCAAAGTAGCCCTCTTTGTTTCCAAATTCGACCATTGCTTCCACGATACGATCCTACGCTTCAAATCCGGTGAAATGTTTGGCCAGCTAGCCTGTATCATTTCCAACCATACAGATCTGCTAGCCGCCTCCCAAAGCTATGGCATCCCCTTCTATCATGTGCCGGTCACTGCAGAAACAAAAGAAGAGGCGGAGAACCGACAGATCGAGATCGTTGAGAAAGAAGACGTGAAGCTCATCGTCATGGCTCGCTACATGCAGGTACTCTCTGAACGTTTTCTCCAGACAGTAGGATCCCCTGTCATCAACATTCATCATTCTTTCCTCCCCGCATTCGCCGGAGGCCGACCCTACCACCAGGCACACAGTCGTGGCGTTAAACTCATCGGAGCCACCGCCCATTACGCCACCGCCGATCTTGACGAAGGCCCCATCATCCATCAGGACGTCACCCGCATTAATCACCGAAATTCTGTTCAGGATTTGATCCGCAAGGGCAGAGACCTGGAGAAATCGGTGTTTGCCCAAGCCATTCGTCTTCACCTCGAAAATCGAATTCTCGTTTACAATAACAAAACAGTCGTCTTTGACTAATCACTGACTTCACACCTATCGTGCATCGCTTATGAAACGCCCCAGCAAAAAGAAAAACGAAGACGCGCCAAAGGCCAACGCAAACGCCTCCGATGACCGTCATTTGATTGATACGGAAGATTCCGTAGAGCTTTCCATTGAAGACAAGATCTCCCTTTACTGGATGGAGAACAAAGCATTCATCGCCGGATGTGTCATCCTTGTCGCGGTTTTTCTCGTCGGCATCAACGGCGTCAAAATGTACAGCACCAGCCAGCAGGCAAACCTCCAAAACGAGTACACAGATGCCCTCGCAAACGATACACTCGAGGAATTTGCTCTTGCCCACAGCGCCCATCCCTTGAGCGGCCTCTCATTCCTCACCCTCGCAGACCAAGCGTACACCGACGGCGAATTCGCTACAGCGGACGCCTATTACAAGCAGGCTCAGGAAGGGCTCGCCGATAATATGCTGGCCGGTCGTGCCCGCCTCGGTCAGGCCTTCAGTCGGTATCGCAGCGGATCTCCTGAAGAGGGAATCGCTCAACTCAACGCCATACACTCGGATAATACACTCCCCGCTTCCGTTCTCTCTGAAGCTGCCTACCATCTCGCGATTCATGCTTATGCAGAAGGCGATACGAAAACCTTCCAGAGCTTTTCCTCCCGCGTCGCCACCCTTGACGAAACCGGACAATGGCAACGCAGAATCGCCACCTACCAAACACGCACAGCAAATTGACCGCCCTGTCGGGAAGATAAAACCCAGACACGCATTTCCTCTTTCACATCCAAACTAAATACTAACGAGACAATCTTATATTTTATATGAGCACCTACATCACTGATATACGCGCACGAGAAATCATCGACTCCCGTGGTAACCCGACTGTTGAAGTCGACGTTGAACTCGACTCCGGAGTCATCGGTCGTGCCGCAGTGCCTTCCGGCGCTTCCACCGGCGTAAACGAAGCAGTCGAACTTCGCGACGGCAGCCTGGCCGTAAATAAGTTCCCCAAAGGAACCAACCCGAAAAAACGCTACCTCGGCAAAGGCGTACTCATGGCGGTTGAAAATGTCGATACGATCATCGCTCCCGAGCTGGTCGGCCTCGACGCCTGTGACCAAACTGTAGTCGACCAGACCATGCTCGCACTCGACGGCACAGCGACCAAGAAGAACCTCGGTGCCAACGCCATTCTCGGAGTCTCACTGGCCACAGCCAAGGCCGCCGCAGCCGCCCTCAATCTCCCCCTCTATAAATACATCGGGGGCACCAATGCCAAGGTACTGCCCGTGCCCATGATGAATATAATGAACGGCGGCGCGCATTCCGATGCACCGATTGACATCCAAGAATTCATGATCATGCCGAAGGGCGCTGAGTCCTTCCGCGAAGCCCTCCGTATGGGTTGTGAAATCTTCCACGCTCTCAAATCCGTTCTCAAGAGCAAGGGGCTCTCCACTGCAGTCGGTGACGAAGGCGGATTTGCTCCCGTTCTGGAGTCCAACGAAGCCGCCCTCGATGTCATCGCTGCCGCCGTCAAAAAGGCCGGATACAAACTCGGCAAGGACATCTTCCTCGCCCTCGATGTCGCCTCTTCCGAATTCTACGATGCCGAGAAGAAAAAGTATATTTTCAAAAAGTCCGACGGTTCCAAGCGTTCCTCCGCACAAATGGTAGAATTCTATCAGGACCTTCAGAAGAAGTTCCCGATCATCTCTATTGAAGATGGTTGTGACGAAAACGACTGGTCCGGCTGGAAAAAACTGACCGATGCCATCGGCGACAAGACCCAGCTGATCGGTGACGACCTTTTCGTGACCAATACCAAATTCCTCAAAAAGGGCATCGATACCGGCACTGCCAACTCCATCCTCGTCAAGGTCAACCAAATCGGCTCACTCACCGAGACCCTCGACGCTGTGGAAATGGCCAAGGAAGCCGGCTACACTTCTGTGCTCTCTCACCGTTCCGGCGAGACCGAAGACGCGACCATCGCAGACATCGCTGTGGCCACCAACTG
>DKOA01000020.1:5310-10090 GCA_002469895.1 Opitutia bacterium UBA7374 | reverse complement strand
TTGCTGCGCATCGAAGAAGAACTCGGTGAAGACGCCATCTACGGCGGCAAATTAAAAGTTTAGCGGACACAGGAAGCGTTCCGGCCATGGCTGGAGCGCTTCCCTGCCGACTTCAACTGGCCGCAGCCTGCCGCCACATCAATTCCACGCCGCTGACGCACTGTGCAGGGCAGGCCGGCATCCAGTACGATCTGCTGGAAAGCGCGCACACTGGCATCGTCCGGTGGACGTCCCGAAAAGTCCTCCGTCGGATTCAGCGGGATCAAATTCACATGCGCGTTCATCCCTTGCAGTAATTCCCCCAATCGCCGGGCATGATCGGCACTATCATTCTGCCCCGCAATCAAGGTCCATGCGAAAAACACCTTTGCCCGCTTCCGTTCGGAATAGGCACGACACGCTTTCAGTAATTCAGCCAACGGCCAGCGCTGGTTTATCGGCACCAAGGCCCCCCGCTCGGCATCACTTGCCCCATGCAGACTCACCGCCAGTGAATACCGGGCCGGATGTTCCGCTAATTTATAAATTCCCGCGACATGACCGACCGTACTGATCGCCACCCGGGAAGGGCCGATATTCAGTCCACGCGTATCCGTTAAAATCTCCAGCGCCTCCATCAAGGGATCAAAATTGTGCAACGGTTCCCCCATACCCATTAGGACAATATTACGGATCGGTTCTCCATGCATCTCACGCAAACGCCTCGCTACATACTGAGCCTGCCCGACAATTTCACCGGCTCTCAAATGCCGCGAAAAGCCCATCTGCCCGGTCGCGCAAAAGACACAACCCATAGCGCAGCCCACCTGCGTACTCAGACAAGCCGTAAAACGTCCGGGAAAGCCCATTAAAACCGACTCGATCTCTGCCCCGTCAGCCAAGCGCAGAAGATATTTATGAGTGTAGCCATCCGTGCTGGGCGTGACCGCCGAAGGTACCAGCTGGCAACGAGGCAAGGCCTCTTCACTGGCTAACCAGCGACGCAAAGGCGGCGGTAAAGTTTCCGCTTCGTCCAGATCACCGGTCAACAGCTTACGGTGCAGCCGGTTGAAAAGTGGCTTGGCATGAACCGGATTCACCCCGGCAGCCGATAAGCGCTCTTCTAAGCGACTGTAGGTAAGGCCATCCAGCGAGTCCATAAGCCCGGAAAAATCGAGACTAGCCGACGATCCCAACGTTCCCCTAGGGAGCTGTGACTTCTTTGGCTTCCAGCGCCTCCAGTTCTTTCTGGGCTTGGGCGATTCGTGCCTGCGCCTCCTGGATCCGTTCCGCTCGTTCAATCGAGTCCTCGTAAGCCTTCTTCTTTTTCGCAAGTTGCGACTCTACTCGGGCAGCTTCTGCCTCAGCTGCCAGTACATCGGACTCATTCGCTGAACGAGCCAACGCCTCCTTTTCCTTTTGCTGTTCCAAAGTCTCAATCTCCGCCTCCAGCTTCTGCTGTGACTCGACTTCCTGCTCGTACTCATACTGGCGCTGCGCTTCGGCTGCCTCCAGCTCTTCCTTGCGCTTGTCGTACTGGCCACCTGCCATCCCACCCAATAGCCCGCCGAGGACCGCCCCTGCTGCGATGTTGACATCATCACCATCGCCCAGTGCGGCACCGGCTATGCCCCCGAGTATTGCACCGGTCACCATGCCAACGCTTTGGCCATTAGTACCGGTAGTCGATGAACAACCGCTGAACAAGAGGAGGCAGGCAGTAAGGAATGCAAATAGGCTGGATTTCATAGAGTTATTAAAATAAGAATGAATTTCTTAAATGCAATGACACATCCACCACTAGTTTGTCACTATTGATACAGCCAAAAATCCATCTTTCCGGTAGATTCAACCAATCCCCACCCATCCCATCATGAGTTTACGCAACCCTGAGCGCGGCCTCTTAACCGTCAAAGGACTGATCTTCAGCCTCGGCCTAGTCGCTTCTTTTATCTTCGTTGCCAGTATCTATGGCTTCCTCATCCGGCCCGCTGCCGAAGAGGCCGCTTTGGCCGCTCAGATCGGTATCCAATCCGGCTCCGGCGCCAACCTCTTCATCCTCCTGAAAGACTATGAACAGCAGATCTGCTTCTCCCTCCTTTTTTGGGGGCTCATGATTATTGCCTATAAATACTTCGAGCTCCAATCCGAACTGCGAATCATGGAACGCTATGCCCCCGGCACCGATCATCCCGAGGCAGAGCCGGAAATCGATCTGCTCGCTGGCGGTTCCAGCATCGATCGGCAACGAGCCGGTGATCTCTATACCAGCGCCGATGCCAAAAGCCGGCAGGACGATCAGAAAAACAGTATCCTCCCCTATGTTCTCGCACGTGGTCTTGAGCGCTATCATATGACCGGCAGTGTGCCCGAAGCCACCGATACCATGATGGGCCGTCTCGAAGTCGCCGCTGAACAGCAGGAAAGTGAGCTCTCCATGCTGCGCTACCTCGTCTGGGCCATCCCGTCCATCGGTTTCATTGGCACTGTCCGCGGTATCGGAGTGGCGCTGCGTCGGGCAGACGAAGCTCTCGAGGGCGATATCTCCGGCGTTACTTCAGCCCTCGGTGTCGCCTTTAACTCCACCCTCGTCGCACTCTTTATCAGCATCCTCCTGATGCTCCTTATCCACCTCCTGCAAAGTAATCAGGAGGGCCTCATCCTACGCCTGCAAACCTACTGCCGGGAACAAATCATCGATAAGCTCTATGAGCGGGTGCATCCTTCAACAGACGCCGCTGACCCATCCGGCGGTTCGCCCCAACCAGCCGGCGAATCCTCCGAGGCAAGCGCCTAATAGAACACGCTCCCCCTGATGGTTAAGCGACGCGAACCGCAAAGCTCGGCACTCTCCTTTATGGACTGCATCTGCTGTGGGTTTGGCGCCGTCCTGCTTCTCTTCATTCTCACCACGAAGAAGCAAATCGACACTCAAGAAGAAAATATCCAGCAGGCAAATCGCGCCGCCGAATCCCTCCAGGCAGCGATCGATGCGGCCATAAGCGAAAACAATTCGATCGAAGCAGCCCTCGCGAAAATCGATCCGCAACAACAGTCGCAGAGCCAGCAACAAAAAGAACTCGAGCAGATCGCGGCGCAGCTGACCCTCACCGTAGCGAAACAGGAGAGCACTCTTAAAGCCATGCAAACAAAAGAACCGGAGACCAAAGAACCCGGTGCGCTGGATCGACCGTCCTCCGATAAAAAGTACCTCAGCGGTCTCCACCTCGATGGCCCCCGCGCCGTCATCCTCTTGGAAAACTCCGGCAGTATGCTGGCAGAAAAAGCGGACGAAGCGGTCGCCCTACTGCAGTCTGGAGCCGGCGCCGAATCAAAAAAATGGAACCGTGCCAAAGCTGCGGTTCGCGCTATTCTCGCGGCCATTCCAAAGGGTACGGAAGTCGCCATCCTGCAAATGAACCAATCCACCACCACCCTCACCGGTACCCCTCAACAGCCCTACATCGACCCTTACGATAACACCGCATTGCTCGATACCCTCGAACGACTCGATGCACTCGAAGCCTCCGGTGGTGCCGATCTCGATAAAGGTATCCGTACCGCCAACGGCCTGCCTAAGCGTCCGACCAGCCTCCTCATTATTACCGACGGGCTACCAACCGCTCCAGCCCGTGGTGCCCTTCTTACCGAGACAGACCGCGTCGCCCTCTTCAACCGGGCCCTCGCCAGACCCCTCTCATTTCCCGTCAACGCCCTCCTCTTCCCCTTTCAGGGCGATCCTTCCGCCGCCGGTCTCTACTGGAAACTCAGTACCCGCACCGGTGGTATCACACTCGTTCCCGACGAAGGCTGGCCGGCCACTGCAAAACCATGACGCAACCATGATTCGCCGTCGTACCATTGAGGTCTTCAGCCTCTCCTTCCTGGACTGCCTTTGCTGCGGCTTTGCTGCCATCCTCCTCCTCTTTTTGCTGACCATCGGTACCGGAAGGTCCGCCTCATCGTCGACAGAGCCCGATCTCGACGCACTCCAGGCAGAGCTCGAAGCGCTCCAATCCTCTCTCCGGGAAAACCGGTCCACCCTCGAGGACAGCCAAAACAACCCGTTCCTCGCCGAACAGCTCGAATCCATCTCCCGCCAAATCGAGCAACTCCAGTCCCGCAAAGAGCGTCTCGAAGAAGAGCTCGCCAGCGCCGCCGGGAATCAGACCAAGGCCGAGACCGAAGCCGCCAAAGCCAAGCGCCTACTCGAAAGTTTTCCCTATCAGGACTTGCCCCCCATTGGCCTACCCGCCGAAGCCACACACGTTGTCTTTGTCGTCGATACCTCCGGCAGCATGCGCAACCAATTCACCCAGCAGATACACAGTGCGGTCATCCGGCAATTGTCTGCCATCCTCGATAGCCTGCCAGCCGTCCAGCGCATTCAATTCTTCGATACCAGTGGTCAATCCGTCATGCCATCCGGCACCTGGCTGCCAGACACCCCGTCCCTGCGCAAAGATGCCCTCCAGCGACTGCGCAACTATCCACTTCTCAGTGTGAGCGATCCGGAACCCGGACTACGCCGCGTGTTCCGCGATCTCGCACCGTCTGTCGGCAAAAACCAACAGATGAGTGTCTATGTCGTCGGCGATGACTTTCGCGGGAATACCCGTGGATTTCTCCACCAGCTCGACCGTCTCAATCCACTCGATTCGGCCAGCGGCAAACGTCCGGCTTCGATCAACGCGATCGGCTTCCCGACCATACAGGGACCCTTCCTCATCGGCGGACTTCAGGGGAACACACGTTTTGCTAATATCATGCGCGAGATCGCGGAGGCCCATCAGGGAGTCCT
>DKOA01000020.1:0-4910 GCA_002469895.1 Opitutia bacterium UBA7374 | reverse complement strand
GCAGGATTGGCCTATCCTTGAGCAGCCATTTCCTAAAACCATGGCCGGATGCATACAATTCTCGCCTTTAGCGACTAAGTGAGAGTCCTTAATTCGTTTTCTCTTTCTAGTCCATACTCCTTATTTTTCTGGGTGGTTTTTCCAAAAATATTCATGGATCGTCGATTTTAAGGTTGTTTTCTTTTTTTAGATAAAAAAGCTCACCGCAAATAACAATTAAACCCTATTATATTATGAAAAAATACCCTATATTTGCTTGTGTTTTCGCTCTGATGTTCAATAGTTTATCTGTAGATGCGGTGGCAAGAGACGAAAAAGACGCTCTTCAACCTCTATCCAAAGATGAAGCCATGATGATTGTACAGGCCCAGGAAGAAGACCGGAAAGCCAAAGAAGCCGCAGCTGTAAGCACCCTACTTGCGGATCCGGAGATTGTCCACACCACGGTCCACACCACGGTCGACCATTCGGGCCAACAAACCTCTGTTTACAACCGCTTACCCGCACGGGTGAACACGCGCCGCAGCATAAATGAAGCGGCTCATACCGAAAAAACCAAAACTTTCACCAGTTCATTGTTGGCAACATTTGCGAACCAAAAACCCCTCCGCACGCTGACCCTTTCCGGGCAGGTAGATGCCGACGGCATCAGTGAAATATGGTGGATTGAGGGCGACCGCCGATACCGTGTCTTTACCAATGCCAACTTCTTTCATCTGACCACTGTTGGCCGCTTTGAAGATGACGACTATCGCTACCAAAATTTTCTCGTCGTCACTCCCCGCGCGGAAGATTCGCCCTCATTGCCACAGTCACCTCAATCATCTACAGTACCGCCCCCATCGGCTCAAGCCGATCCCATCGCAGAGGGGACTGCCTCCCTGGCTTTCCCTCCCTCCGTTGACGCTCTAGACAGTGAAACAGCGGAGCCAGCGATAACCCATGCGATAGCCCCGGCAACAGTAGCCCCGGCAACAGACACCCCTTGGCGTCCTACCCTCGCCGACTTTACCCCGGGCGCGGTCGAGTACTATCTCGTCGAGCCGTCACTCGAAGTGGAAACACTGAGTGAAACGACTTCTGCCGCTGCGGCCCATTTGGATGAAACTGAATCCACCCAGTCGGCAGACCCTTCCCCATCAGATAGCGAAGCGGGACTTGCCGGTCTTGAAGCGATCTTACGCTACTATGCCGAACACACCGAAGCACTCCGCATCGCCTATCATAATCGGCTCCAGATCACTGCTGCACGCCAAGAATATCTCGCTCAAAATCCCCCCGAAGAAGGCGATAAAATTATCAATTTCCGTCCCCTTCTGGCCAGTGAGAAGAAGTCCTTAAGCAGCACCGTCAGCGGGCAAGACCGTTCATTCACCGTCACTAACAATCCGGCCGACCATACCTTGCAGCTGGAATGGAACGGCGTCGATTCAATGTATTACTTCATCGAGAAGTGTGATCATCTGGATAATCCCAACTGGCACATTGCCCCCTTCGCTCTGAAGAGCATCGGTCAAGTCGAGGGCACTGCCCTACAAAGTAACACCAAACAAATGTTCTTTCGTTTGATCGAGACAGATGACCAAAACGACGACAACATGCTGCTGGACAGTGACTTTGACGGCATTTCCAACGGTGACGAACTAAGCTATGGGCTGAACGCCTTTGGGGGCTTCATTGACCACAATGGAGACGATGTGCTGGACGAGTGGAGCGATGTCCTCTACGAAGGCAATCTCCCACCGGACGCAAATTTCGACGGAGACCTCCTGCCCGACCGTGCCGAATTTCTCATCGGGGGCAACCCCGCCAACTTCGACGAGCAAGCCGACGGCAACCTCGACTACATCTACCGGGACGATCTGCTGGCCTACTGGAACTTCGACGATCACCAGGATGATCTTGTATTGGATCTCTCAGGGAACGGTCACCACTTTACCCTCGGTTACCGCAACTACATACGCACCCACCGCCAAGAAAGCTACCTGCGAAACCAAATTGAGTTCAAACCATCCAACCCGGTACAGAATACAGTCAAGACCTTTGCCACTCCGGAATTTGTCGACGACTTCACCCTCAGCTTTTGGGCGCGGGCCTACCCCTATGACTCTCACGTTCTCTCCTTCCAGTTTTATCAGGATTTGGACAAACAGATCATTATTCCCGGTGTTTTGGAAGTCCCCCGCTTTTTTCAGCGGATACTCTTCTACAACAAGGTAGCCAATTGTTTTTGCTTAAAATACACCCACGAGGAAGGTGACACCTCAACCCGAACTAAGCACGAGGAATTGGCAAAGATCGAAACCCTCAAAGGAGACCGCCAGTGGCATCACTACGCCTTCTCCTTTCGTCCCGCTGCGGACGGTGCGGGCGCCAAGGAAGGCAGTCTCTCCATGTACCTCGACGGGAAGTTGGTTCACGAGGAAGGCTCGATCGACCCCGTTCGCTTTACCGCACCGGAGCTATCCTTCGAGTACCAGGGCATGGATCTCGATGACATCCGTCTCTTCAAGCGTGGGCTGTCCTCCGCCGAAGTGGCACAATTGCGCAACGGTTTGCAACATATTGCTGCACGTACCGACACCGAAGCGCCCGAAACACCCTCGAATGGCGAATGGAAAACCTCTGCGGCGGGAGCCCGGGCTAACTGGTCTGCGGTGACGGACAATGAGAATCTGAACGGCTACATCGTCGAGCGGGACAACCGCCCGACCTACTTCACAAAGGAGCCCCGCCTGATCGATACCGTATCGGGTAATCACAGTTACGCCGTGCGGGCCTTCGACAAGGCGTTCAACGTCTCGCCTCCCCTCGAGCTCGGCACCTTAAACAACAATCAACCGCCCAGCGGCCGCATCCATCTAAACCTCCAAGGCATCGATGTTCCTTTTCACCGGATGCTCGTACAAAAACGACAGCTCGCACAGATCGACACCAGCGGCTTCACCGACGACGGAGACATCTTCGATGTGGAACTGCAGGAAAACGGCAGCGAGACGGTCGGCGCCAGAGTGATTTATGGATCCTCTGCTGTAGATGTGGCTATTAATTCTACCGGAGTAAGAACCTACGATATGGTCTTTACCGATGACTTTGGTGCCACCACCCGCTCCAATGAGGTCACCATCGAGTTCATCGACACCCCGAACGTAGTCTATGAGGACAGCGACTACCCCGGGATCAGCCTCCTTCTCTCGGCCGAGACCACCGCGGGCGACACCCCTTCCGTCCGTCTCCACTGGCCGGAAGACGAACACCCGGCCAATTTATTTATTTCTCGGAAGAACCCGAACGAGACCGAGTGGCAGTTCCTCGGGATGCTCACCGGCAACTCTACGGAATATACCGACACCACCGTAGCCACCAACAGACGCTACGATTACCGCGTGCAGCGGGTCTATGCCAACACCTTCCTGCCCGGTAAATTGCATCCGATTCGCCTGGCCAGCGGCTACGTCCGCGCCTCGATTGAGGCCCCATTGGTCGAGCACCGAGGAGAAGTTCTCCTCCTCGTTGACGAGACCGTCGAGCCCGCTCTCCGCTCCGAGATCGACCGTTTCAAGCAGGATCTAATCGGTGACGGCTGGAGAGCAGTCGTCGAGCACACCGTCCCGCGCCATGTCGATGCCTACACATCGACCACCGACAACAGCCCCGACCCGCGCTACAAAGAGGGCGTCCAGACGGTCAAAACGATCATCGAAGAAGCTTACGAAACCCGGCGGGGGCGGATCGAAGCGGTCATCCTCCTCGGCCGCGTCCCCATCCCCCTGTCCGGCCATGGCGCAGCAGATATGCACTTAAGAACGCACTGGGGCGCCTGGCCGGCCGATGTCTATTACGGCGATGTCGTACAGGTCGAAGGGGACGGCGAGTGGACCGATCTAGCCCACCGTGACGACAAAAAACCAACCAACAGCAATAATAATAGCCCACACCCGCACAACCGCAACCTGCCGGGCGACGGCAAGTTCGATAATCAATTGACCCCTTCGATGGTCGAACTGGCAGTTGGCCGGATCGACCTGGCGGAGATGAGCCAGTTGGGAAAAACCGAGGTCGAACTGCTCCGCAATTACCTCAACAAGAACCACGCCTTCCGTCAGGGCAACCTGACCGCCCGGGAAAAGGGCCTGATCGATATCGATGCAGTTTATCCTCATAGAAGCGAAAAGAAAATATTCCTCCATAACGATTTAGCCGCCAATGCCTTCAACAACTTCTCCGCGCTCTTCGGGCACGAAAACGTCGAAGCCAGTAACAAGGACGGGGCCGACTTCTTCGGCTCGTCCGTAGCCAATCTCGGAGGGCAGTCCTACCTCTTCGGTTACGGCGCTGGAGCGGGTCATATTAATCGCGCCGACCAACTCTTCAATGGCCGCACCGCCGCCACCCCCGCCCGCTGCCGGTCCAACTCGACAAGCAGTCCCAACGCCTACACTTGTGATTTTGCTGATTACGATCCGCAAGTCGTCTTCACCGCGCTCTACGGGAGTTACTTCGGCGACTGGATGCTGCAGAATAGCCTCCTCCGTGCCCCGCTGGGGGGCGAGACCTACGGCCTGGCCTGCCTCTGGGGCTACACCGGCTCGGGGCAGGACGGCTGGTTCTTCCACGGGCTCGGCGCCGGCGAGACCCTCGGCGAGGGTCTCCTTCTCTCCCAGAACAACCGCTCGACCTATCGCTCCAAGGGACTATATGCATTAGGCGAGCACCATCCCGGTGATACCGTTATCGCCCTGATGGGCGACCCCACTCTACGGGTCTTTGTCTGCCCACCGCCGACTAACCTCACCGCTGAAGTCGACGGCACTGCGGTCACCCTGTCCTGGACAGCTTCCCCAGCAGATGAACGCCTCGGCTACCATCTCTACCGTAAAATCGATGGCACCTATCAGCGGCTTAACGAG
>DKOA01000065.1 GCA_002469895.1 Opitutia bacterium UBA7374 | reverse complement strand
GAAGATACCGGTATCGTGCTAGGGCAGGTGTTGAAGGCTGCTCTCGGTGAAAAGCGAGGCATCCGCCGCTATGGTTTTTTTCTTCTGCCGATGGATGAATCCCTCGCCCGGGTAGCACTCGACTTATCGAACCGTGCGGCCTTTGTCTACCATGTGGACTATAAGGACGCTATGGTGCGCGACTTTAGTATCGGGCTGGTTAAAGAATTCTTCCAGGCGGTGGCCAATGAGTCGGCCAGTAATTTGCACATCAATCTCGAATACGGTGAAGAGCCGCATCATATCGCGGAGGCCATCTTTAAATGTTATGCCCGAGCGTTGGATACGGCGACAACGATTGACTCGCGATTGGGAGATGCGCTGCCCTCGACAAAGGGTACGCTGAGCAGTTGATTGGGGCAGTACGCTCGGATGCACATTTCTGCAGACACCACTCGACCAAGCGTTGCTGTAATTGATTATGGCATGGGAAACTTACGTTCGGTGCTGCGTGCTTGGGAGCATGTTGGTGCGGATGCACGTTTGGTGGCGAGTCCGGATGCGCTAACGCAGGCCGATGCGTTGGTCTTTCCCGGGCAGGGCGCGATTGTCGATACCATGCGCCTCTTGCAGTCGACCGGTTTTGATCGGGCTATCCGTTCCTGGGTCGAGGCGGATAAGCCTTTCTTTGGGATTTGTTTGGGGTTGCAGGCATTGTTTTCACACTCGGAAGAAGGCGATACGCAGGGCCTAGGAATATTTAAAGGACGGGTCCGCCGGTTTCCATCAGGAAAGGGCTTGAAGATTCCCCACATGGGCTGGAATGCAGTTCACTTCTCCGCAGATGATCCGCTGGTCGAGGGTCTGCATTCGGGGACAGATCAATTTTATTTTGTCCACAGTTATTATGTTGAGCCGGAGGATGCCGCGCTGGCTCTTTTTGAGACAGCCTATGGAGACAGATTTGTTTCCGGCATTCGGTCAGGGAATTGCTATGCCACACAGTTTCATCCGGAAAAAAGTCAGGCTAAAGGTTTGCAAGTATATCGCAATTTCTTGAATTTGCTTTGACTGCAATCGCTTCTGCAACCATTGCTTTTGCAGATAACCGCTGACTAATTAGACAACTGAACCATGGACGAGCCAAACGGGAGTATACGACTCGGTAGTGAAAACTTCGATCTACCTGTTATTTTAGGCACAGAAGGCGAACGCGCTCTGGACACGCGCACTTTGCGTGCGAAGAGCGGTTTTATTACCTATGATGAAGGGTATGGAAATACGGGTTCCTGCCAAAGTTCGATTACTTTTATCAATGGTGAAGAGGGCATCCTACGTCACCGGGGCTACTCAATTGAGGACCTTGCTGCAGGATCCTCCTTCGTCGAAACGGCGTACTTAGTGATCTACGGGGAATTGCCGGGGAAGGAACGTCTGCATGGCTTTACCGAGGCGATTCGCTCGAAGGCAGCCGTGCATGCCAGCATGAATCATCACTTTGAGGGCTTCCCCATCGGTGCCCACCCAATGGCAGTGCTCTCTTCCATGCTCAACTCTCTGGGTGCCTACTACCCACAGATGACGACAAATAATCGCGAGCAGGACCTGGCTCACCTTGACGAAACAGCAGCCTTGCTTATTTCCAAGGTCCGAACAATCGCGGCGATGACCTACCGGATGCAGAAAGGTCTGCCATTTGTATTTCCTTTGGAGAAGGAGTATACCGAAGAGTTTTTGCATATGATGTTCTCTAAGCCACACATTGAGTACGTCGATGAGTGTGGTGCCGCTAAAGCGCTCGACCTCTTCCTAATGTTGCATGCAGACCATGAGCAGAATTGCTCTACCTCAACTGTGCGTATGGTGGCTTCGGGCGGTGCCAATCTTTTTGCCTCGGTCTCTGCCGGCGTTTCGGCCCTGTGGGGTCCCTCGCATGGCGGGGCCAACATGGCAGTGATCCAGATGCTGGAGGAGATTCATGCCTCGGGTGATGATGGTACCCGTTTTATTGAAGCGGCCAAAAACCGTGAGGCGCGGCTGATGGGTTTTGGTCACCGTGTCTATAAAAACTACGATCCACGCGCCCGTATTTTGGGCAAAAGCGCGGAGTCCGTGCTTGACCGAATTGGCATTGATGACCCCTTGTTGGATATTGCAAAGCGTCTCGAGCGTGCCGCTTTGGAGGACGAATTTTTCATCAGTCGCAACCTCTATCCAAACGTCGATTTCTACAGTGGCATCATCCTCAAGGCGATTGGTATCCCGGTGGAGATGTTTACCGTGATGTTTGCTATTGGCCGGATGCCCGGCTGGATTGCCAACTGGAAGGAGATCGCGGAAAACACAAAGAGCCGGATTCATCGGCCCCGCCAGATTTATACCGGTCATACACTGCGGGATTATGTCCCCGTGGAGAAGCGCTAGTTAGTTGGATTCTTATCACTGGCTCCGTGGACGATCTCCTCGAGCTTGAGACCGGTCATCTGATGAATTCCGCGGGCTAAAAGCATCAAAGCGGCAAAGGTTACGGCCATGCTCGGCAGGGCGATGACCGGCCAGCTCCAGAGCATCATTTTCCCGACCTCTGCATTGAAAGCATCTGTGCCCGCAGGGCTCACGACGATCCATCGGGCGAGGGCGTAGTTCAGTACACTGCTCAGTAGGAAGGAAGCGGCTAATAAGTAGGTGCAGCGGACAAGGAGTCTTTCAAAGGATTGAACGGCCTGATGCGCTTCCAAGGCGATCTGGATTTTTGCAACATCGATGACTTCCGGGTTTAGCAGCAGTGTGCGGATCAGGGGCCAGGGGGTTTTCAGCGATACGATTACAGCTATCCCGATGAGGAAGGGGATGCCGGCTTCTTTGATGGCAAACCAACGAGTAGGGATCTCCAGTATACCAATACCGCCGGTGAGGAGTACGCTAATCAGGCCGAGCACGGAAAGGAAGTTATACTTCGAGCGCTTGTAATAGTCGTAGATGAAGTAAGAGATGGGGAAGGCCAGAGCGATGAGGAGCACGCCGACAGCAGGATTCGCAAAATAATCTTCAAGGATTGAGCCAAACCATTTTTTGCCCTTGTTGAGAATAAAGATGGGCAGGAAGAGGTTGAAGCCGAGGTTCAGAAGCATATTTTCCTTTTGAACCGGAGGCGTGTTTCTTGGGTTGGGATTTTCTCCAAGAGGCGAGGTGCTGGGTTGCTGTTCGGGCATAAGTTCTTTTAGGTTTTTATGCCTTATGCTAAACGCAAGCCCTATTCGCTGTTTGATCACCGCCGGACCGACCCGTGAGTTTCTCGATCCTGTGCGTTTCCTGAGTAATCCATCTACCGGAAAGATGGGCTACGCGCTAGCTGCCGCCGCTGCCGCTGCTGGATGGACAGTTGATTTGGTTTCCGGGCCGGTGGCTCTTCCGGAGCCGGACGGGGTCGTACTTTATCCGGTTGTCACCGCTGAGGAAATGTATCATCAAGTCGATGCTTTGTTTGATGCATGCGATATTTTGATTATGTCAGCGGCGGTATGTGATTTTTGTCCCGTAGAAAGACATGCCCGCAAAGTGAAGAAGGATGCGGCTGCCCGGCAGATTGCATTTAAGCAGACCGTGGATATTTTACGTACCGTGACCGAGCGCAAGGCGCATCAAACCGTGGTAGGCTTTGCTGCAGAGTCGAATGACTTGGAAGACTCTGCGCGGGCCAAGCTAGTGGAAAAGCGCTGTGACTGGGTCGTGGCGAACAACATTGTACAGCCAGGGGCTGGATTTGCCTCGGATTCAAACGAAATACTCTTGCTCGGGGCCGAGGGCACTCGCGAATTTTATGGGCCAACCGCTAAAAAGGAATTAGCCCGGATACTCATTCAACGATTTGCAAAGTCATGAAGCCCAGCAGCCTAGATAAAATACTTGGGAGAATCGACGACCTTGACTCGGTCAATCTGAGCATTTTAGTGCAGCGCTTAGCTCGTGAGCGCAAGCTGCAGGAAACAGTTTTTAATACCATTCAGGATGGTATACTGGTTATCGATGCAGATGGTACTGTGCAGTATGCAAACGAAGCCGCCTGTGGGTTGATCGGCCTAAAGCCACAGGAAGTGGGGCAGATGCGTCTTTGGAAAATGGTACCCGATCTGGCGCGCTCGATTGACCCGGCAGCAGTCGACGCCTCACGGGCGGCAAAGCCCCTGCTCACCCGTGAAATTGAATTAAGTTATCCGGAGCATCGATTTGTTCGGCTCTACATGGTTCCTTTGGACGTGCCGGTTGGGCAGGCAGTGGCGGGAGGATATGTCATTGTATTAACCGATGTTACGGAGGAAAAGGTATCGATCGAAGAGATGATTGAAAGTGAGCGCACCGGATCGATCGTCCGATTAGCCGCCGGGGTCGCTCATGAGTTAGGGAATCCTTTGAATTCCCTGACGATTCATCTGCAATTGATGGAGCGTCGATTGGCTAAGCTGGAAGCCTCTGAAGAGAGTGGTCAACTCGGTGAATCGATTGAGGTCTGCCGTGGTGAGGTGCAGCGACTCGATGGGATCATCAGTCATTTTTTGGAGGCGGTTCGTCCCCAGAAGCCGGAACTGAACGAACTGGATCTAGTCGCCATCGTTGAGGAGGTCTTGCGTGTTCAGGAATTGGAACTGGCAAACCGGAAGCTGGCTGTGGGTGTTGAGGTATCGAAGGCGGTGCCCACTATTTTGGGAGATCGCGGTCAATTAAAGCAGGTGTTTTTTAATGTGATCAAAAACGCCATGGAGGCGATGGGGCCAGACGGTCGCTTTCAAATTGTAGCGAGCAGTGACGACGATTTTGTTTATTTGAAATTTAGCGATACCGGTAGCGGCATTCGGGAGTCCGATTTATCGAGAGTTTTCCAGCCCTACTTTACGACCAAGAGTACGGGGCATGGCCTTGGCATGATGATTGTAAATCGTATCATGCGCGAGCACGGCGGGCAGGTGGGTATTGAGTCGAGAGAAGGGCAGGGCACAGTCATCACTCTGCAATTTCCGCAACAACATCGTCGATCCCGCCTTCTTGAAGACAATTAATAAATGCCGATTACGTTTTTTACTGGGTTGTTTTGCCCGGATCTGTGATAACACGCATTCTATGATGAATATTATGAGACTTTTTCCTGTTCTGCTCCTGATATCTCCGCTTTTCGGTACGCCTCCATCGACGAGCTATCCAGATGAGCCCGATGCGGCCGTGCGCTTTGTCGCTAATCAGTTGGCTGCAATGAATGGCGAAGTGCTCTGGGATGCATTGCCAGAATCTTATCAGGCCGACATTACAAATTTAGCTAAGCGGAGTAGTGAAAAAATAGATGCGGAAAATTATGGCCGAACATTTGTCCTGCTCGCGCGGATTGCCGGACTAATCGAGAACAAGAGTGATTTTATCTGCCATACAAAACTCGGCGGCGGATTGCCCGAGGAGTCGCTTCCTGAAATCAAGCGTGCGCTGCCTCTTCTTAGCGCGCTGTTACGGGATTTTTCCACTGGTGCAATTTCCACTCACGCCGGACTGCAGGATTTTGACGGCCGTGTTTTTTTTGAAGAGTTTACCACTGTCTTGTTACGATTTATCGAAGCTTCCGCAAATCTGGATGCTGCGTCGACATTCTCGATATCCGATTTGGCGAGTCTGGAGGTAAAAGTGGTAGAACAGGATGTGAACACGGCTTCTTTAGAAACGGTATTGCCGGGCAGTGCTCCGGAAAGAGAAGATTATGTTCGGGTAGAAGATCGTTGGCTGCCTCTACCCTTTGCAGAAATGTGGGGTGCAGAAATCTCTAAAGCAAACAGTAGCCTGCAGGCAGTAACCGCTGAGCAGGTAAATGCGAATAAGGTGCAGGCCGGTATGATTTTAGGGATTCTGGAAGGTGTCATGAGCCAAATAGAAGGGGCAGACTCACAAGAATCTTTTGACCGCGCTTTGCAAGGTGCGGTTATTCCGATTATGGGGATGTTAATGATGGGCGGAGATTCCGGTCTCGGCTCGGGCAATCCGGCTGCTCAGGACGCCGTCACGGCCCCGTAACTTTTCCAGCCAGATCCTCTAAAAGAATAGCAGCACTTGGCTTTTCGGCCGGCCTCTCCGGGGCGGGTTCTTGCACCTGCCGGATGCGCTCCCTCGTCCGGACGGCTTCTCTGGGCAAATTTATCGAATCAAAAAAGGACGCGGCCTCCTTCATAAATGCTATACCTGGTTCGGTTTCTCTAAGGATGTAGCGGTATTCACGCAGTGCATTAGTGTTTTCTCCGGTGTCGATGTAGGCTTGCAGTAACATCCGTCGCTCAGGGGTCCTCTCGGGGTGTTTTTTTATCAGTGCCTCCAGAATGCGTTTGATTTCGCGCTGCTTCTGCGGCGCATCACTCTGGCTCTGTATGGTGCGTGCCAGGGCGGCCGAGGGGATCCACTGTTCCGGCCATTGTCTGGCTTGCTCGCGCCACATTTCTACTGGATTCCCCAATACACGACTGAAGTTAGCGCTATTGATGAATTCCAAGCTCAGATACAGCACTAGTGAGACATACCAAAGAGACCTGCCGGTGACAGCAACTCTGCCCATGATGGTCTTTGTCCCGCAGACGATGAGAGCTATCAGTGGAGGCAGAGCAATATACAGGTGGTAATCTTCGTGAGCGGGGTCGCCGGCAAGATTCGTGCCCGGGCTTTGAATACCGGGCAGGAGAAGAAGTATAAAGCTGGTGAGTCCAAATAAAAGTGCCCGTCCCCAGGGCTGCCTGAGTTTGATGAAAGCGATAAAGTAAAATGGCAGAAACAAGCAGAAGGGGAGTAAGCTCAGGTCAATACTGGCCTGTTCCAATGCATCTGATTCACAGGGGTAGAAAAGCGATGGGCTGTGCGTGTATAACGCCTGTCGGAGGAAAAAGTAAACATTTTGACCTGCGTAAAAGAGCCAGACATGTAATCTTGGTGAAGTCTCACGGCCGATAACACCTTGTGATTGCATCCATGCGCTGATCAAGAGAACCGCACAAATAAGGGGTAAGACCGCGTTAAAATTCTCCAAGGAAAAATCCTTTTCTCTGTAGTAGATGCTGAGTGCCAGAAATGCCGGGAGAAAGACAGCTGCCGGATGCAAAAAAATTGCCAAAATAGTCGCAAATATAGAGAGCAAATAATGATCCCTCTTCGTCTGCTGGCTCAAAATTAGGGCAACGAGGATGGCACAGAGACCGATTAATTCTGCTCGATAGCCGGGCCAGAAGAGTGTTTGCGATACCGCTGGGTGCAAAGCAAAGACCAGTGTTGCCGCATAGGCTCCCGACAAGTTTTGGCGCTGCAAGAAAAGTAATAAAAGGAATGCGGCTGTCAGATGAAGGGCAATATTGATGCTGCGATGCACGGCAGCCGTCGGTAAGGGGATCGCCTTCTCCGCGAAGTAAGTCAGGCAGGGCACCAATTCCCGAGTCAACAAATACTCGACAGTCAGTGCATCTTGCCAGGACTCTAATTGTACATAAGCATTGCGTTCGGCGGTATCAAATTCAGTCCACAAAATATCCGAACGGATCATCCACCCGAAAGTTACGATTACCGCAATGACCAGAAGTATACGCCCAGTGAGTCCGACCCTGCGCTTTCGGATTCTTTGCTTGTGCAGGCCTCGCGGATCGGTTGAGTCGATTGCTGTCTTCATCGTTGAGGAGTGATTTTCGGAGTCCGTGTGGCAAAAAAACCTGTCAATATTGTTTGGATAGTTGCCATCTATTCACGGGTTAGGGCAAAGTTTTTCGGATCAAACCCACGGCTTTGTATGGCCTCTTGAATCTCTAAACAGTTGATCTGGTTGCCCGGCCCGAGCTGATTCTTCTTAAACCAGCCACGTGCCATTTCCAGGACCAGAGATACGTTGTTACTTCGCGAAGGCACGGCGCGTTCATCATAAGGAAAAAGTGCATGGACTTCGAGAACCCGGCCGGTGGGGTCAATGTACGCCAGATCCAGTGGGATGGAGGTATTGCGCATCCAGAAGGCACGTCGGTCTGTCTCGGGAAAGACAAAGAGCATCCCATGATTTGCTTGTAGGGATGGACGGTGCATCAGGCCACGGGTTTGTTCCCCTTCGGTCAAGGCCAGTTGCACGGCGATCGGTTGCCCCGCTAGCTGAAGGGTAAAGTAATGATCTGCCGGGAGGACTTCCGGTTCCCGTGAGGGCTGTTCTGGCTGGCAGGCACTGAAAAGCGAAAGACTGACCCAAAGGACCAACGCAGGGAGAAGGGAGATGGGGTTCTTCGTAATTCGTTGCACTGCGGGATAATCGGAAGTTTTTTAGAAGACGGCTTGAAAGATCGTCGATTAGAGAGTGAATAAAGCTTTGCGTGATGAAAAGTAAAACCTCCGTGCTTCGTGTACTTTACGCCGCCTCCGAACAATCGGCAGACATGCTCTACCTTTCGGGTGTGTTTGTCCCGGACCCATTTCTCGCCCTTGTCTGTGGACGACGCAGCGTGGCCGTAGTCAATCGTTTGGAGTACGGTCGAGTTCGTTCGCATTCACAGTTTGATGAAGTGCTCCTATTGGATGCAGTCGAAAGGAATGCTGCTCGCGCATTCAATCTGGCAACTGGGGAAATTGGCCCCGTGGAACTGATTCGTTACTTTGTAGCCGAGTGGAAGCAAAAGTTAGTCGAGGTGCCCCGAGATTTTCCAGCGGTTTATTATGCCGGCCTGCAAGAAGCCGGTTTGCCGCTGCGAATCGGGCCTTCTCCATTCTTCCCCAAGCGTGAAGTAAAAACTGCCGAAGAGATCCGCGCCATACGGGCGGGCAATGCGGCCAGTGCGGCTGGCCTGCGATTGGCCAAACAGGTGCTTGGGGAAGCCAGCATTGAAGGTAATCGCATTCGATACCGTGGGCATACCCTAACATCCGAGCGTCTCCGCTCGATGATTGATCAGACGTGCTTGGCTCTGGGTGGGCAAGCCATGCACACCATTGTAGCCGGCGGACGGCAGGCCTGTGATCCCCACGAGTCCGGACATGGGCCACTCAAGCCGAATGAATTGATTATCGTCGATATCTTCCCCCGGATGTCCAAGACCGGCTATCATGGCGATATGACCCGTACATTTCTCAAGGGCAAAGCAAATGCCGAGCAGCGTCGTCTGGTCGGCGCGGTAAGAGAAGCGCAGCTTGCCGCCATGGGCCAAGTGAAGGCCGGTCATTCCGGCTCAAAGGTGCATCAGGCAGCAGAAAAAGTGTTTGTAAAGAAGGGATATCCCACGGAAGAGCGGAATGGTGAGCATGTCGGTTTTATTCACTCGACGGGGCATGGTCTCGGCTTGGAGGTGCATGAGGCGCCGCGGGTATCGATGAGGCCGAATCGCCTGCGAGCCGGGCAGGTCATTACCGTAGAGCCGGGCCTCTATTACCCGGGAATCGGCGGCTGCCGGATCGAAGACGTTGTACAGGTGACCGCAGATGGCTATGACAAGCTATCGACTTGCGGATACCAGTGGGAGATCGCCTGATCCATTCATTACGATAATAACTCTTATGCCAAAAGATTGGGAAGCTGCTTATAAGAACGGAGAGACTCCTTGGGACAAGGGCTATGCGTCTCCGCCGCTAGCCGAGTATCTTACTAGGGCGGGTGTAGAAGGCAGAGTCCTTGTGCCTGGTTGTGGGGCCGGGCATGATGTACGTTTGCTGGCAGGGGCGGGTGCGGAAGTGCTGGGTTTGGATATCGCGCCGGCTGCGTTGAGTCAGGCGAACGCTTTTGCCAAAGCGGGCAACGAAGCCTATCTGCTGGGTGATTTTCTAAACCTACCGGTAGGCCTACACGATGGCTTTGATTTTGTCTTCGAGCACACTTGCCTGTGTGCCCTGGATCCGGAGCTGCGTCCGGCTTACGTGCGTTCGGTTGTCGATGCGCTCAAGCCGGGCGGACATCTACTCGCTGTATTCTTTAATAAGGTGTCGAATTACTCCGGTGGCGGGCCGCCTCATCCGATAGCCCTATCTGAAATCGATGATTTGTTTGCGGAGCATTTCGCTTTCATTGAGCGATGCGTACCGCAGCAGACTTATCCGGAACGGCCGGTCGGATCGGAACAATTGTGCCTCCTGCAATATCCGGGCTAGAAGAGTTGCATCTGATCGTCCAGCGCAGGCGAAGTCGATGCAGTCAGGGAACTGTCCTTGTTCTGGGCGCTATTTACCCGGCTGGATACGGTGTGCTTTTGATACGGCAACGATCGAGCGCAGTCCAGCGCCTCTTCTTTTGAGAGCTTAGCGCTGAGCCAGTCATCGAGTCGGTCGGGGGAGAGTGCCACTGGCATGCGTGAATGAATATCCTGAACGCTTTCTGAGGCGGCAGTTGTCAGAAGGACGCATTGCGGAAGCGGGCCTTCTTCGCTGCCGGGGAACCAAAGCCCGGCAAAATAGAGTAGCTTGTTGTCTTCGGGAAATAAGTAATAGGGCTGTTTGCGGATGCCGTCATTGAGCCATTCGTAGAATCCATTGGCCGGTATCCAGCAGCGGTTTTCTTGCCAGGCATCGCGAAAGCGCGGAGTGGAATCTGCGGTTTCCACGCGGGCATTGATATGAAAGTTCTGCGGTGTACGCAGCCCCCAGTGCATCATTTGCAGGGAGTCGGCCGTGCGGCCAAGGATCTCGCCGCCGGGCGAGATGTTGTAATCGGGCGCGTAGTCTTCGGGCAGGCCAAGGGCTAGGGCCTCGGCGAGCTGTGTTGGGTCGAGATGCAATGTGTAACGGCCGCACATAAGGGGAGACGATGGCTGTGCCATGCGCTTTGCGCAAGCACGGGATTTAGCGTTCTCTAGGGCCGGGCGGATCGCCAGATGCGCATGGATTGCAGGAGAAAGCTTTCGATCGCAGCGGACTGGTTGAAGTTGAGAGCGAGCAGTCCGGCGCAGTGTTCGAGGGCATTTTGGCAGCGGTGGAGAGCTGATACGGGCAGGCGTCCGGGGTTGAGTTGTTCGATTTCGCGGGCGAAGCGATTTGTCAGTGTGCCGATTTCAGACAATAGGCGGGCCCGTTGATATTTTGAAAGGCTGGCTTGGCTGGCCTCTTTTTCTTCATTTGAAACGTGTTCCGGCAGGCGCAACTTTTCCGTTTCCCAAGCATTGGCAGTGATCGACTGGAGGATCTTTTGCAGTCGGGCATTTAGCCCGTAGGCGCCGAGAACGATGTCTGCAACGGCCTGGGTATCTTTGGCGGAAAAAATGGAAAGTAGCCATTTTCGATAAGCTTTGGCCCAGGCGTCCCAGTCTTCGTGGTGAATGCTTTTGGCTTTTCCGGGGACTCGAAAGTTCAGGCAACGGCTACGGATGGTATCGAGCAAGTCGTAGGGACGGGAGGTCAACAAGAGAAGTGTCGTTCCCTCACTGGGTTCTTCCAGTGTCTTTAAAAATGCATTGGCCGACTGATGATTCATGCGGTCGGCCTCATAGAGAATACCCACTTTATTGCCTCCCTGATTGGACGACTTTTGCAGGTTTGCGATGAGTTGCCGCATGGTATTCTCTTCCCCGGTTTCTCCAATCCGGATTTTCCGCGCCTTCCCGCTGGGGCGTAGGGTGAAGCAATCGGGATGCGCCAACGGGATGCGGTCTGTCTGCAGGAGATGGGCGGTCGCTGCTTGCGCGATCGCTTCCAGATCGGATAGATCGTCACCGTGCAATAGAATGCCATGAGCGAGTCGCCCGCTGGCGAGTGAACGCTCGAGAACTTCGACGGCACGTACGTCGCGCAGTGCTTCAGGCAAGGTGTGGCTGAACTGCATTCCAGATAGAGGTTTGGAGGGTTTCGATGGACTGGGCACCGTCGAGGACAAGGAATCGTTGGGGGTCTGCTTTGGCAATGTCGAGGTAGCCTTGCCGCACGGCATCGAAGAAGGCAGGGTCTTCTTGTTCCATGCGGTCGAGTTGACCGTTGCCTCGTTTTCGTACGCGCTCGAGTCCGGTTTGTGCAGGCAGGTCGATGAGTATGGTTAGGTCCGGCCGGAGGCCACCCGTGGCGACTTGATTGACGGCAGCTACATCTGCGCGGTTCAAACCGCGGGCTACACCTTGATAGACAGTTGTAGAATCGATGAAACGATCGCAGAGGACGACTTTTCCCGCTGCTAGGGCGGGGAGGAGTTTTTCCCGGACAATTTGAGCACGTGCTGCGGCAAAGAGCAGGAGTTCGGCTTCGGGGTGCATGCCGTCACCGGCGGCATCATGCTGGAGTAATTGCCGGAGGGCTTCTCCGAGGGGCGTTCCTCCAGGCTCACGCGCTTGAAATACACCATGACCCTCGCCCTCAAGGCGAGCCGTCAGGGCTTTAATCTGGGTGGATTTGCCGCAGCCTTCGCCGCCTTCAAAGCTGATAAAGAGACCGGACACGAACTATTCCCACGATTGGATGAATTGTCTGAGATCTTCGAGAGACGGGCTTTCTGCAGTGCGCACATAGTAACCGGAAGTCGAGACGGCTACGGTCAAGGCTGCCAGAGGACTGAGACCGAGTATGCGGGCGGTGACAAAGCCGGCGTTGAAATGGTCGCCGGCCCCGGTTGTGATTTTTGGCTTTTCGCAGAGGGGCCCCTCGGCAAAGAAGGTGCCTTCACCGGTCGCGCAGACGGCGCACTCGACGGGGTGAACAACCACGGTATCGAGTTGTAGGGTCTCGCGGATGCGAGCGGCCATGACTTGCAGATTTTCCGGGTTCTTGGGCAGGTGTTCGAAGCCGAGGAGAGCGTCCACTTGCTCCGCTTCCCGGTGGTTTAGGCCGAGGATAACTTTCCCGAAGTGTTCGAATTGACCAAAGATATCGAGCACTTCGCGGAGATCTTCGCGGGAGCGTTTTTCCGGGTCGGCCAGGTCAAAAAAGAAAATGCGCTGCGGGTTTTCCGGGAGGTTGGGCAGGAGTTTTTCAAGGAAGTCTCGAAAGACATCACTGAGGTAGGGAATCATCGTCCAGTTGACCATGGCAATGGAGTCGGATTGGGAGAACAGCTCGGCCAATCCGTCTTCTCCTATGGCCTCGAGGATCGAATCATAGTTAATG
>DKOA01000070.1 GCA_002469895.1 Opitutia bacterium UBA7374 | reverse complement strand
CTGACCCTGGCCCTCAGAGCCACAAAGAATTGAGCTTTCTGTCGGAACTTAAACGCCCCTGAGGATCACCTCCCGCAAAAGGATCCCAGTCGAAGGCCATCATCGCTCCTGAAAAAAGTTAAAGATACAGGCGATCAGTAAAATAATAAGTGAAGCTTTTTATAGCGTAGCTCTTTTAATCCAGCTATTGCCAGAAATAGCTCAAGCCTACCTAGAAACGTCAACGTCTTTGCCGACCCTTTTCACAACTGCTTGGCTGCGCGAAGAAAAATGCTCTCTTTAATCTAATGTACGCTACTTTCTCCGGGTTATTTTATTCAAAGATACTGGGCACGGTTTGGATTTTCGGTTGACGTTTCTCAATGGGCTTTGCCTGCAATAGCGCAGCAGTTTTTAATAAAATTTCAACGGCTTCCGGTTGAATGCGCCCATCGCCATCAGGACCCACATTCAAGAGGAGATTGCCCCCCTTTTCATTAATATCTTTTAGCTTATTGTAGACGGTTTGCGCGTCTTTCCACTGGTCATCATGTTTTTTATAACCCCACGATTTATTCATCGTGTAGCAGCCTTCCCAGTGGCGCGGAAAGGCCTCCTCAAAGTGCTCTTGCTCTTGTGTCACGAAATCGAGTTGAAACTGATCGCGCTTGGCCACGCGGTTATTGACGACGATAGCCGGATCCTCTTTCCGGATGGTATGGTAGAGCCGGATGCCATCATCCAGTGACCACCAATCTACCCAGTCCCCATCAAACCAGAGTAAATCAGGCTGATAATTCCGAATGAGTTCGATGATTTGACGCCTCTGGTAATCCACATATCCGGCCTTTTGGCCCGCTTTCATCAGAGTCTGCCCCCATCGCGGAAATGGCCGGTCCCCCTTCATCGAGGGCTCCTGCGAGGAATGATTCCAATCAATAATACTGTAGTAGAGGCCAAACTTGATTCCATGCTGCTTGCAGGCCTCGGACAGTTCAGCGAGCAGGTCGCGCCCCTTCAAAGCACTATTTGCTATATCGAAATCCGTGTACTGGCTGTCCCACAAGCAAAATCCTTCATGGTGCTTCGAGGTGATGACGAGGTATTTCATCCCGGCTTGTTTCGCAGTGCTCGCAATAAAATCGGCATCAAACGCAGCCGGGTTAAAGACGTTAATAATCTTCGCATATTCTTCTCTCGGAATATCCCGCGATGCCTGAATCCATTCAGCATACCACTCAACCGGTTCCCCCTTCCACTCCCCGCCTAAATGAGAGTAGAGCCCGAAGTGGATAAACATGCCGTATTGGGACTGCGCGAACCACTCTATGCGATCCTTGTAAGCCTCGAGGGGTTCACTCTTAAGAGTGTCTCCCCGGACTCCGTAGGCGGTAACCATGGACAAAGCAGATAGGATAAAAAAAGCAGTGGACTTCATTCATACATTTATTTTCGGATTCTCTGTCTTGTACAGCGAATTATAGACCGGCGAAGGCCTCTACAAGAAGCGGATTCACTGTTGCTGTAATCGAGAGAAGGATTCCTCGTTCGACAATCCCGGGATTATTCGAGCAGGCTTTTAATCGTATCGAGGCCGACTTTGGAATTGGCCTCGGCAGACTGGGCAAAGAGTTCGTCGAGTAACTCGGCCTTTTTTGCCTGTAGTTCGACGACCTTTTCTTCGACCGTATTGGCCGCGATGAGCTTGATGCTGGTAACGACTTTCTTTTGACCGATTCGGTGGGCACGGTCGGTTGCCTGTGCCTCGGAGGCGGGGTTCCACCAGGGGTCGTAGTGGACCACTGTATCCGCTCCGGTTAGGTTCAGACCGGTCCCGCCGGCTTTGAGCGAAATCAAGAATACGGGAATCGACTCGTCTTCATTAAAAGTATCGCAGATGGCCAGGCGATTCTTGGTCGAACCATCGAGATAACAATAGGTGTGTCCCTTGCTCTTCAAATGATCGGCCAATAAGTGAAGTGCCCGCACGAAACTGGAGAAAACGAGAATTCGACTGCCGGCATCAAGACATTCGTTCAAGACTTCATCAAAGGCAGCCAGTTTGGCCGATTCAGCAGCGGCAAAGTTTTCATCCAAAATGCGTGGATCGACGCATACCTGTCGCAAGCGCAAGAGTTCCTTAAAAGCGGCAAACTGGACGCGGCCGGCATTGGCCCCGCCCATTTCCAGTTCAAAGATTTCCCTTCGCGTCTTTTCCAGTGTGTCCTGATAAAAGCGCGTCTGCTCACTCCCCAGTTCACAAAAGAAAGTCTTCTCAATTTTGTCCGGCAGTTCAGGAGCCACCTCTTTCTTTGTCCGTCGCAAAATATAGGCAGCAGCCCGCTGGGTTTGTCGCTGATTCTGCCATACCCGGTCTTCTGACGATAACTTGCCATCTGTTTTCTGCAGGTAGCCGGGCATGATAAAACTGAAGAGTGAAAGCAGATCCTCCAACGAGTTTTCCACCGGAGTACCGGTAAGCAAAAAGCGACCCCGGCTCCGCAAACTGGTCAGCGTACGGGCATTCTGGCTGCGTCGGTTTTTAATATGCTGAGCTTCATCGCCGATCACCACGCACCATTCCATCGTGCCCATCAAATCAGCATCCTGCCGAAGCGTCCCGTAGGAGGTGATGACCAGATCGACATCTTCTAAAACGACCGATTCTTTCGCTCGTTTTGGGCCATGATGCTTTCCGGTCTTTAATCCCGGCGCAAAGCGGGACGCCTCGCGGATCCAGTTTTCCACCAAGCTGGCCGGGCAAACGACGAGTGCGGGATACCCGCCCGGATTGGTATGGCGGATACATTCGATCAGCGCGAGCGCCTGCAAGGTTTTGCCCAGCCCCATCTCGTCGGCGAGTATACCACCCAGTTCATTTCGATAGAGATGCCAGAGCCAGGCCACTCCAATGCATTGGTAGGTACGCAGGATCGCATTGAACTCTGCTCGAACGGGTGCCGGCTCGAGGGCTCCCACCTGCTTGAGAGCCTGACTGCGCGACTGCCAGGCCTGCGGCGCCTGCCAACCTTCACACATCTCGTCCATCAATTCCTCGACATCGACCAGTTCCGCTGTGGTCAGTCGCTTAGTAAACGTCGGCGTAAAAGGACGGTCGATCTGTCCGCTCACCGCTTTCTCCATAGCATGCAAGCGCTCCACCGAATTGCGGTCGAGCAAGGTGATGCTACCATCCGCTTGCTCCATATAATTTTTTCCTGAAGAGATCGCCCGGCGAAGCTCACTCTCATCTTTTTCCTCGCTCAAACGAACCTCCAGGAGAAAGTCACCCGCCTCCTCACGAGTGGTGATAGCAAATTCTGAAAATTGAATGGCATCGAGATGAGCCTCAAAAGAATCCGTTACAATAGCACGCCAACTGTCACGCAAAGTACGCAGGTGTTCGGCCAAAAAATTAAGCGTCTTGTGTCGGTCCCGAAGCCACCACTTGCGATTCGACGGCTCCAGTTGGAAGCCTTCCGACTTCAGCAACTGTCGAAGCGGCGCTATGCTCTCATCCATACGCGGTAGACGAACGGCAAGGAAATGAGAAGACCCATCAATTACGATACGATTTTCCGGATAGTCGGTCATGGCATCGCTCCGCTCGACGGGCGGATAGTCCGCCGCGGTCGTACGGAACAACCCGCTCGCCTCCGCCTCCACCATCCGTCGACGATTGGGCCTCGACGGTTCACGCACCCGCACCGATGATTCGACGCCTTGCCGAGGCATTACACGCTCATCCGCTCTCTCCGCGCCTGCAGTCGGATGAGCCATCGCCATCTCTTCCTCCGTCAACTCAAGAAACTCGTGAACGCCCACGAGCAAACCCTTGTGCCAGAGGATCGGCTGACCCGGTTTCTTGAGCCAGTAAACGACCGGTTCCCCCTGCAATACAGTGAGCATTTGCAGCAACCGTACCTTAGTCAGTTCGAGCAAGCCGGCTAGTCGACCCTCGCACCATGACTCAATCATGAGGAGCGCTTCTTTTAGTCCCTCACTAACAGAATAAGGGGTAGCTGTAGACAAGTCTTGGATCGGTATAATGCTACGCCCGGTCGCCGCTTCCAACTTCACGACAATCGCATTACGCTCCACGGCTGCTTCAAAGTTCGGAGGCAGAAAAATCAGTATCCTAAGCTTTTCGCCCTCTTTGTTTACCTCAATTGACTGTAGTTCCCGAGCTGTCTGCCGACCGGCATCTGCAGTCAACTGGTCCGCTGCGACTCCGGCAACGGCAGCATGTTCTGCCTCCCTCTGCTGCGCCTCATAGAACAGACAAGCCGCAATCGAATGAGCGCAGATCTTGCCCTTTCTCCCGAGAAGACAAGTGCAGTTGTTTTCAACAAAAACGGTCGAGCGCAAATTGAGATGCACCTGAAACCGATCATTCGCCCCCTGTACCAGGCCGACCAAATACGGACTCTTCCATTCCACTTGCTCGACGGACTGCGACTCAAAAAGCTTTTCCGCCTGCTCTAGAACACGAGAACCGGCCAATCCCAGGCAGAAAGCCCGGTCGAAGAAAGGCGCTGGTTTATTCATCGGATAAGAAAAAGGGAATGCAATAGGAAAGCCATGCAGAGACCTACACCCACGCAATACTGAAAAGAAATTGCCAGAATTTTCGCAGTCTGTTCTACTCATACATCCCGATGAATCCCCTGCACAATAAACATTTGCACTCGGCCAAACAAGCGCAGAAGGCAGTCTCAAAAAAATCCTCAGCTAAGGATAAGTTTATGCCTAACCTGAAACAGTTACGGGAAGTGGCTGAGCAGCTACCCGACCCGGAGACCTATGTCCCTAAAACCTTTGCCTGCCGATTAGTGAGTAACGATACGGTTCACTCGATCGAATTCTGCAAACAGGAAATCCAGCGCGGCTCCCAATTGGTCGCCCGCTGGATCTATGAGGGCAAACTATTGATCCGTAATCGGGATCACCAAACAAAGAGCTAAGCCCCTTTAGCGCGGCTGGTGTTGGCTGAGACAGTGTAGAGAGCCACCTTCGAGGAGGAAATCACGCGCATCAAAACCGATCACTTTGCGTCCGGGGTAGCAACCGGCGAGGACTTTGATGGCCTGTGCATCCTTTTTAGCTTGGCCGTAAGTCGGCACCAAAACCGCACCGTTCAGCACCAGATAATTAAGATAGCTGGCAGCCAGCAGTTGGCCCTCGGCAAAGATGGGATCCGGAAGAGGCAAAAGAATCTTCTCGATCGAGCGCCCATCCGGCAAAACCGCTCCTTCCAAGCCAAGACGACTTTCCTCTAGATGGGCAGCATTGGGATGCGTGGCATCTTCTGTGCAGGCCAATATAAGGCCGTCTTCACGAAAGAAGCGGGCGACATTATCAATATGGCCGTCCGTATCATCGCCCACCAATCCTTCCTGCAACCAGAGTACCTGCTCGACCCCTAGACCCTGAGCGAGGTATGCCTCCATCGCCACCTTGTCGTTCCGACCATTTCGATTGGGATGGAGCAATACCGCCTCAGTCGTCAGCAGAGAACCGGCACCATTTGAGTCGATTGCACCCCCCTCCAAGACAAAATCAAAAGTAATTCTGGGAACCCCTAGCTGCTCTGCGATAAAGGCCGGCGCGGAAGCATCTCGCTGATAGGCCGGGAATTTTTCGCCCCAGGCATTAAAACCCCAGTCAGTTGCAGTGAGGGCTGCTGTCTCTCGATCAAAGACAAAGATAGGCCCAAAATCACGGCACCAGACATCGTCTGTCGCGTAATCAAAAAGCTCGATATGGGAAGCGGAGCCAACCGCTTCCAAATGACTCAGGAAGTCCGCCTGAGCCGCCGCCGGGCAAAGCAAACAGACTTTCTCATAGCGTGCCGCAAGTTGATAAAGTTTCGCCAATTGACGGCGGACACGAGGCAAAACTCCGGGCCAAAGGTTCTCAGAAGCAGGCCAGGCAAACCAAACTGCCTCCTGAGGTTCCCAATCGGCAGGAAGACGAAAGCGGTGCTGGCCCGACCAACTCATGACTCCTCGGGAGCGGCAGACGCATCGTCAATCATCCTCGAGGCCAGCCCATCGAAACTGTCGATCCTGCGATCGCGTAAAAAGGGCCAAATACGACGTGCCTGCTCCAGTGCCTGTAAGTCGCAATCGGCGGTAAGAACGGCCGATTGATCAACCGATGCCCGGGCCAACATGCGCCCATGATAATCAGCGACAAACGACTGACCCCAAAACTCCGTATTACCTTCTTTTCCGATGCGGTTGACGGCCGCGAAATAGCAACCATTGGCCACCGCATGGCCTCGCTGAACGATCTCCCAGGCACTGTGCTGAGTGGCGCCTTCAGTCTCTTTCTCGTCAGCCAACCAGCCAATAGCGGTCGGACAAAAAAGGATCTCCGCCCCCGCCAAGGCAAGCATTCGGGCGGCCTCCGGGAACCACTGATCCCAGCAGATGAGAACGCCAATGCAGCCATACGCTGTCTTCCAGACGGGGTAACCAAGATCACCCGGGGTAAAATAGAATTTCTCCTCAAACCCGGGGTCTTGCGGTATATGCATTTTTCGGTACTTGCCGAGAAAACGCCCATCCGCGTCGATCACTGCAGCTGTATTATGATAGACGCCGGGGCCGCGGTGCTCGAAAAGGGAAACGATCAGAACAACGTTCAACTCTGCCGCGAGTCGGCTTACGGCATCCGTAGTCGGTCCCGGTACAGGCTCGGCCAAATCGAAGTGGCGAACATCCTGCGTACGGCAAAAATACGGCGTGTTAAATAGTTCCTGCGTGCAAATGATCTGTGCACCCGAGGCCGCCGCCGTCCGCACCCGTTTCTCCAGCAATGCAATGGCCTCGGATTGGGTGTTCGCGGCACGCTCTTGAATCAAGGCGATACGAACACTGGCAGGGCGGGCAGTCATGACGAATGCCCGATCAATAAACTACCTTGTTCAGCGGATATTCAACGATGCCTTCGGCTCCGTGAGCTTTCAACGCCGGTATGATCTCACGCACAACCTTCTCATCAAGAATCGTATCGAGCGCCACCCAGGCGTCATCCGCCAGACGATTGATCGTCGGATTACGCAAGGCCGGAAGCTCCTCAATAATCTGATCGAGTTTGCACCGCTCAATATTGAGCTTTAGACCGACTTTGCTGTGCGCCTCGAGAGCCGATTGCAGGAGCAAGGCGATATTCTCGATTTTCTTGCGCTTTTCCGGATTCTCCCAGGATGCTTTGTTGGCAATCAGTACCGTGTTGGTAAAGAGAATGGTATCGACAATCCGGAGCTTGTTCGCGCGCAGCGAATTTCCGGTCTCAGTCAAATCAACAATCGCATCGACCAGATCCGGCACTTTGACCTCGGTCGCTCCCCAGGAGAACTCGACCTCGGCCTGCACTCCATTATCCGTGAGGTACTGCTGGGTAATATTGACCACCTCGGTTGCAATGCGCTTCCCCTCAAGGTCCTGCACATTTTCAATCGGCGAAGCTTCCGGTACGGCCACGATCCACTTAGAACGACGATTGGAGGCACGACTGTATACTAAATCGCAGACCTCGACTACATCGGAGCTGTTTTCCCTGACCCAATCCTGCCCGGTCAGCCCACAATCGAAGTAACCGTGTTCAACATAACGGCTCACTTCCTGAGCCCGAACGAAACGACCGTCCAGTTCGGAGTCGTCAAATGAAGGACGGTAGGAACGCGCGCTCCTGCTGATCTTGAAACCAGCTTTAGCGAACAATTGAATCGTCGATTCCTCCAGGCTGCCCTTGGGCAAACCGAGCATAAGTAGCGGTGAATTTTCCATAGCTTGTCTCTACAGACGCTGGAGTTCACAACGACCAGCACAAGTTTATATTTTAGAAACCAGCGGTGAACGCAGAAGAATTTTACAATTGCCAGAAAATGGAGACACGACATGTTAGAATGCTAACTAACCTATGCCTGCGCCTGAACCACTATCTATCGGGCAAGTTGCCCCTGTCTTTACCTACCCTCTCGACGGAGAAAACCACCGTAGCGATAAAGCTGAAGGCTTTTGCCTGCTGTACTTCTACCCGAAAGACGACACCCCGGGCTGCACCACTCAAGCCTGCTCGTTTCGCGATCAGTACGCTGCGCTTCGGCAAGCCGGCGTTCAGATTGTCGGCGTAAGTAAGGACCCGGAGTCCTCGCATGAGAAGTTTCGGGCTAAATACGAACTCCCCTTCCCCCTGATCGCTGACACCGATCTGACCCTAGCTAAGGCTTATGGCGTCTTTGGGGAGAAAAAATTCATGGGTCGAATCTATGATGGCGTCCACCGCATGTCTTTCCTCATCGCTCCGGATGGAACCATCGCGAAAACCTACCCAAAAGTAAAACCTGCCGATCATGCCGCGGAAATCCTCCGTGATGTCGCATCACTCAAATAAAAATCATGAGCCAATCATCCAAACCTTTGATCATTGTGACCGAGGACGACCGTGATCTTGCCGCCCTCATCACCACCCAACTGGAAACCGCTGACATGGATGTGCAGGTCTGCTATGAAGCAGCGCATGCCTTCCGTTTCTTGAAAAACAATTTTGCCAACCTGTTACTTCTTGATGTCCACTTGCCGGATGATACCGGCTTCCATCTGATCGACGACCTGCGCCAAAACGGCATCGATATACCCGTCATCTTTCTGACCGCAGAAAAAGCCGAAGACAACAAAGTCAAAGCCCTTGAGCTAGGCGGTGATGACTACATCACCAAGCCTTTCAGCTTTGCTGAACTGATCGCCCGCATACATGCCGTACTCCGCCGCGCCAATACCTCTCACGACACAAATGTGACAAAAAATGCCGCGACTACAGATGTACCCTTTGATTTTGCCGGTGCAGAGATCAATCCGCAACGGATTGAAATAGCCTTCCCCGACGGAGAAGTCGTCAAAATCGGCCGCAAAGAACTCGGCATCATTACTTATTTGTCCAATAACACGAACTCCGTCATCACCCGAAAAGACCTGATCCACTCAGTATGGGGCGTACACGCCGACGTGCGCAGTCGATCGCTCGATCAATATATCGTTAAAATACGCGATCTGTTTAAGCAGCACGACATCTCACTCGACACTTTTCGCACGGTGCATGGAGTCGGGTATATCTACGAGACCTTAAAAAGCGCCTAAGCGCACAGGTCGGTACGCTGCAATCAGCGGCATCGCTTGTAAAAAGTCTTGAAGCGTTTGCCGGGCAAAGCACTCTTGCCGTTTTTCCCAATACGCTCACCCACATGAAGACGCTGAAATTTGCAGTACTCCCCGGAGACGGGATCGGCCCCGAAGTCATGGATGTCGCTATCGACATCCTTCAAGCCGCCGGTCAACGCTTCGGCTTTGCGCTCGAATATGAAACCGCCGATATTGGCGGGATCGCCATTGATCATCACGGAGAGGCTTTTCCTGAAAGCACAAAAGCCGTCTGCGATACTGCCGACGCCATCCTCTTTGGCTCCGTTGGCGGCCCAAAATGGGAGTCTCTACCCCCGAAGGAACAACCCGAGCGCGCCGCCCTTCTTCCAATTCGCAAAGCCTACTCCCTCTATGCCAATGTGCGCCCCGGACTACTCTACGGCGAACTAACCGATGCCTCTCCCCTCAAAACCGAGCGTATCCCCGAAGGCATCGACATTGTTTGCATCCGTGAGCTCACCGGCGGCATCTACTTCGGCCAGCCGAAAGCCACCACGACTTTGGAAAACGGAGAATCACAGGCCGTCGACACCATGGTCTACAAGACCAGCGAAATTGAGCGCATCGCTCAAGTCGCGATCGACACCGCCCGCAGTCGCGGCGGACGCGTCTGCTCGGTCGATAAAGCGAACGTCCTCGAGACCTCGGTCCTCTGGCGCAAAGTCGTGACTGAGTACTTCGCCAAGCATGCCCCCGAGATCGAACTCTCTCACATGTATGTTGACAACGCAGCGATGCAGTTGGCTCGCGACCCCAACCAATTTGACGTGCTCTTCACAGAAAATATGTTTGGCGACATCCTATCCGATGAGATGGGCGTCATTTGCGGCTCCCTCGGCATGCTCGCCTCGGCCAGCCTCGGCGCAACAAACAATCAACTCGGCCACCCCTACGGCCTCTACGAACCTTCCGGCGGCACGGCTCCCGACATCGCCGGTCTAGGCATCGCCAACCCCTGCGCACAAATCCTCTCCGCTGCCCTCATGCTCCGCTACAGTTTCGGCGAAGAAGAAGCCGCACAGGCAATCGAGAAAGCGGTTCGTGACACGGTCACCGGCGGCGTCCGCACCGGCGATATCGCTTTCGGCCTCGATACCGTTGACACAAAAACCATGGGTGCCGCCGTACTCCGCAGTTTGTAGACCGGATCCGGTTATTAGAACCACGGAAAAACACCGATGGACTTGCGAGCAGCGACACCGCACAATCAAAGACACGTACAATTAACCGTATTATGATTCGACGTTCAACGTTCGACGTTTGAAATGACTTCCGCCGAGATCCGCCAGTCCTTCCTCGACTTCTTTGCCTCCAAGCAGCACACCGCCGTGCCCTCGGCCTCGCTCCTGCCGCAGTCACCCGGCCTGCTCTTCACCAACGCCGGGATGAACCAATTCGTTCCCTACTTTCTCGGCAGCGAAAAGGCGCCCTACAGCCCGCCCCGTGCTGCCGATACCCAGAAGTGCATCCGCGCCGGCGGTAAACACAATGACCTCGAAGACGTTGGCTACGACACCTACCACCACACTTTCTTCGAAATGCTCGGCAACTGGTCCTTTGGTGATTACTTCAAAAAGGAAGCCATCGAATGGGGATGGGAGCTACTGACTACGGTATGGGGCTTCCCGCCGGAACGCCTCTACGCCACCGTCTATCGGCCCGACGCGGGAGATCCCGCTGCGTTCGATGACGAAGCACACGCCTACTGGACCGCTATCTTTACCGCTGCCGGAATCGACCCCGCTGTGCATATCATCGACGGTAACAAGAAGGACAACTTCTGGATGATGGGCGAGACCGGCCCCTGCGGTCCCTGCTCTGAACTCCATGTCGATCTCACTCCAAACGGCGACTCGCAAGGCAGTCTGGTGAACAAAGATTCCGACCTCTGTATCGAGATCTGGAATCTGGTCTTCATTCAATACAATGCTGAGGCCGATGGTAGCTTCCGCGATCTTCCGGCCAAGCATGTCGATACCGGCATGGGATTCGAACGCGCCTGCTCCATCATTCAAAATACTAAAGGTTTTAGTGACTTCTCTCAGAAGCCAACCAATTACGCGACCGACGTCTTCCAACCGATCTTCCGCAAACTGGAAGCACTGAGTGGGAAAACCTATGCAGACATCTACCCCGGCGAAGGGATCGAGAAATCCGACTCGCTGGATCAGGCTATCGCCTTTCGCGTCATCGCCGACCATATCCGCACGCTCGCCTTCTCTATCGCCGACGGTATCCTCCCCGGCAATACCGGTCGCAACTACGTCCTCCGCCGCATTCTCCGCCGCGCCGTCAAGTATGGCCGCAGTCTCGGCTTTGATGGTTCGGTGCCTTTCCTCCCCAAGTTAGTCGATACACTCGTTACCGAGTTCAGCGCAGTCTTCCCCGAGATCCGCACCCGATCAGAAGCGATCAAGGAAACCCTCGCCGCAGAAGAAGAGAGTTTTAACAAGACCCTCGACCGTGGACTGCAGCTCTTTGAAAACACTTCCCAAGCAGGCACGGTCTTCCCCCCGGAAGAAGCCTTCAAACTCTATGATACCTACGGCTTCCCCCTTGACCTGACCGCCTTGCTCTGCCGCGAGCGCGGACTAACGCTCGACGAAGCCGCGGTAGAAGGACACATGGAGCAACAACGCGAACGTGCCCGCGCCGCGCAGAAAAAGACCGTCGTCCGCGCACTCGACGTAAAGACGGATGCCGTCACTGAATTTCTCGGCTTTGAGCAGGACAGCTGTGATGCAGAGATCCTCGAAGTTCATCAACAGGATGACCAGTTACTCGTCATTACAGACAAGACTGTACTCTTTACCGAGATGGGCGGTCAGGATGGAGACATCGGAACCGCCGAAGTAGACGGCCATACCTTCGCGATCCTCGGCGTGCAGAAAGTCGGCAACGCCACTGCCCATGTCGTTGAAAATTCCTTTGATTCACGCTTCCAAGTGGGCGGCACGCTGCACATCACGCTCAACCGTGAGCGCCGGGCCCCGATCGAATCGCACCATACGGCAACCCACCTGCTGCACTGGGCACTCCACCAAGTCGTCTCCACTGACGCCGCTCAGCAAGGTTCCAGCGTCTCGCCTGAACGCCTTCGATTTGACTTTAATTCCAAGGCCCTCAGCGCAGAGCAAGTCAGCGCTCTGGAAGAAAAAGTAAATGCCTGCGTGAAAAAAGGGGAAACCGTCTCCTGGATTGAAGTTCCGCATACCGAGGTGGTTGACCGTGCTGACGTTATGCAGTTTTTTGGCGACAAATACGGAGACCGCGTCCGCGTAGTTCAAATCGGCGGCCAAGCCAGCGCACTCAACGGCTACTCCATGGAACTGTGCGGCGGCACGCATGTGCGAAACACAGCAGACATCGGCCTCTTTAAGATCAAGTCCGAGGGTGCCATTGCTTCCGGAGTTCGCCGTATCGAGGCCCTTTGCGGAAAGGCCGCTGAAGTATATCTAAAGGAGCAAGATGCAGCCGAAGCCGAAGCCAGAGCCGCCCATCTGGAAAAGCTGGATACGATCAATCAGACTCTGGCCGGACTCGACGCAAAAACCTTCCCTGTCGATGCAAGTGCATCAGGAGAAGCGATCAAAGCCACCGCCGC
>DKOA01000026.1:34823-40288 GCA_002469895.1 Opitutia bacterium UBA7374 | reverse complement strand
GCAGAATTTTGTCCGACCTACGAAGAAGCTGCGGAGATTTGTAACATCAGTACTCGTAGCCTGAATCGAAGACTCTTCAAAGAGGGTACAAACTACCGAGAACTCGTCAGTCTAGTTCGCTTCAATCAGGCGAGGACCCTGCTCGAAACAGAACCTCTTATGAAAGTAGAAACGATTGCTATGCTACTTGGCTATCTGCAACTACCTGGCTTTGTACGAGCATTCAAGAGTATGGCAGGCGTCAGCCCGAGCCGCTATCGAGCCCTTTACGCAGGCAGCGAACTCGATTTTGCAAATGCCACGAGTATCGAAAGATTCAAACGGCCGCTACAGCTAGATGAAAACAAAAGCGACTCCGATGAGATGGCGTGTAATGGAAACAACTCTCAATTGCTAGAGCGATCATTTCAGAGAAGATAAGACTGGCTCACAATTATTAAAAATAGGAAACAACATGTCAGAAAACGATGCAGCAGGCAAAATAAGGCCTGAAGACGATTCTTTTAAGCAAGAAGACAGCAGTGCGGGCAATCACTCAGTGCAGCCCACCAGCAAAGAACAGACTGTCCTCCAAAAAAAGCCTGTTCCTAAATGGCGGGGTCCTTCAACAAAAGTTAAAGATTGCCCTAGAAGAGAAGCACCCAAAACAGACCTGAACGTTTTCTTCTTCGGATCGTTCATCCTAAGAAGGGATCTCTTTATCTTCACCGGTATTGCCCTAATCATCCTGCTGATGATCACAGCATCTAGCGTTATTTGGATAATCGACGAACGAGTGAGCCGAATTGCCGCATATGAAGGTTACCTCTCTGGTGACAGCGCCGTAGAAGAAATAAATAATAACCGGCCAAGCCTGAAACAAATAAATATACACAGTCTGATACAGTGGCATATTGCGGCTACCCGCGCCGAAGAGCTATATAGTTTTCAAATGCGTGGAGCCGCAACTATGATACCTGAGGAGTCAACCATTCAAGTGTCACTGCTCGGGCTTCCACCCGAACATTATAGACAGGATTCTTGGACAAACTGGGAGTACCGAATTAGTAGCGTCATTAGCAAAGGAGAGTTCTTCCATAAAGCCTCTGACGATGCAGTAAAATTTCAGATTACTGAGTTGGAAGAAGCCATCCTCTGGATGGAGACTTCCCTCTTTTATCTTGCCCAAACTTATCTTGCTGAAAAGAAGGCACTTGCTGAAAAGAGCTATGAAGCAAGCGAACTAGGCTTCATCAAAATTACCGACTTTGAGGGAAACCGCTATGCTGTGATTGAAAGCACAACACCCAAGGGTTATGGACAGCTTCACTATATTGACTACAAGACCGGGCTAGAATCTCGGCGCACAAGCCGTGTTAAGAGCGACGGTAAAGAGCATGAAATAGAAGTTTTCTATTTATATAAAGATCTGAGCCAAGAAATCGAACAAGATAAGCCAATCTTACCGTACAGCTATTTACTGAAAATTGACGGAATTACTAAATATACCGTCACTATTGAAAGTACACAAATCAACCTAGGGCTTACGGAAAACCTATTTTTAGAAAATTGATCCATCTTTGAGAAATTCAAGACCCTCTCTAATTCAGGAAAATACTGTACCTAAATAAAAACCTTCCATGACTCAAGTAAACCAGCCCAAGGATAGTGAAGCACACATTAACACATTTTTTGGATTCGCCTACTGGCAAAAGGATGACGCGGATACCCGTATTCTTCGTTTCTACTGGGGCAAAATTCTTCTTCTTATTCTCTTTATGACAACTGGAGCGTGGCTAGCCGCATCTTCTGCTCTTTACTGTTTTTTCAAATATGTACGCGAATACGAAGAAGTCCGGTTTACTGATATGCTTACTCTGCCCCTTCACCTGGATGAGCATCGTATCAAAATAGGCAGCTACCATATTAAAAAAGGCATCCAACTTTTAGAAGATGGGGACCGGTTTTCGGCAGAAGGTTTTCGGTTACTGAGACTAGGACTCGCCCGGAATCCTTCGCATATCGAAGCCCGTAAACTGTGCTCTACGATCTTTGCCTCATTCCAACCGGAGCGAGCCCTAGTAATACTCACCGATGGGCTGATCGCATATAATGGGTTTAAAGACACCGAGTACATCGATCTAACGATTGATTTGATGAAGTATCTGAACAAAGAACACGAGCTATTAGAGTTAACTGAAAAACTCCTAAGAGACCAAGAGACCGATGAGTTAACCCAAAAAAGACTCATAGAAGAAGCGATTGGTATCCACATACTCCAAGGCAATTTTGATCAGGCAACGCAATCCATAGATAAATACGGAATCCGTAAGACCTTCAATGGCCTCGTCTTTCTTGCACGCATCAATGAAGCCAAGGGTGAGACGGAAAACCAAATATACTTTTTAAAACAAGCTCTGGATGTGGACAAAGCGGGAAAGAATCATGCGCAACTGAGCTATCAAATTTGTATGGCCTACCTCAAGTTGGATAAGATCGGTGAGGCTCTGCAAATTGCTGGGCTTCTTTCCAACCACATAGTTTTTGCTAGAATTCACCATGAAAACGGGGATCGCGAGGCAGAGAATGGACAAATTAATCGCATGATTAAAACGCAAAGCCATAAACCAGACGCCCGTTTACAACTTGCCGCTTATGCGGCTGAAACCGGAAATACCCAACTGGCGATGGCTATTTATGAGATGGCTGCAATCGACAGTGATGCATTGCAACCTTTTATCCTATCATTGATACGATCTAAACTTCGAGCTAACGACTTCAATGGAGCGCAAAAAGATATAGAGGCTCTTCTGACCCAACAACCCAACTGGCTTGAGGTTCAAAAACCATACCTAAAAAGCCTTCAAGCAATTTGTTCCTACGGTCTTTACCGTCCTGATCTAGGTGAAATTTACATGAAAGAATTTTCTACAGCCTATGCAAACCAACCCAACAAGCTACTTGAAGCAGCTAAGGAATTACTTCGCATTGAAGAACGGGATAAAGCTTACGAATTACTGAATTTTGGGCTGCAATTTTCTCAGAACCACCCAGAGCTACTGGCTCTATCGATCAGTCTATCGATTGATCAGAATTCTTATGAAAAATGGGAGGATCGCCTTCGGCGTTTCTTAAATTTACGACGACCGGATAAAGATTTTGCCAAACGTATACTCGATGCAACACGATTCAACCCCCAGCTTTTTGAAGATCTCACAGAGCGAACCCAACAGATGGATAGGCTGCGATCTATCATTCAGGATTAACCGGTAAGCGAACCGCATCTCCAGAGTCACCAACAAAACCGGGTTGATACCTTTTATCATAGAAAGTTGAGTTTTCAAAATGCACCGGCAAGAGTGTCAGGATGGAAATCGAAACCTTCCCTAATCCTAACACCGATCGCGACTACACGATTCAACACATTCAAGAGGAGTTTACCTCCACTTGTCCAATGACGGGGCACCCAGACTATGCCACAGTCGTATTCAGCTATGCTCCGGATAAAATCTGTGTCGAACTCAAGGCCATGAAACTCTACCTCCATAGCTTTCGCAACAAAGGCATCTTTTTTGAAGCGGCCACCAATAAAATCTTCGAGGATCTCCATGCGGCCGTTCGGCCGAAATGGGCGCGCTTGGAAACGATCTGGAGGGGACGGGGCGGCATTCGTTCCAATGTCATCGTTGAGAATGTTCAGGAAGGCTACCAAGGCCCAAAAACCAAATTCTTTGAGGCATAGGTCTATTTTCCTCCATAGAAAGGGCATAAAAAAACCGCCTGCTATAAACAGGAGGCTTTCGTAAATATAATTTTTCGAAGCTTACGCACCGATCTGGAAACGGGCAAAACGCTTGATTACCATGTTTTCACCCATTTTTGCGATCATCGCAGTCAGCACTTCCTGTATCGTCTGATCCGGATTTTTCACATAAGCTTGTTCCAATAAGCAATTTTCGGAGAGATATTTGTTTACCTTACCTTCAACGATTTTCTCAATCGCCTGAGGTGGCTTGCCTTCGGCTTGGCCACGCGCCACTTCACGCTCCTTCTCCAGTAGATCTTGATCGATCTCTTCACGCGATACGCACACCGGGCTTGCCGCTGCCACATGCATTGCGATATCACGTACAAACTGCTTAAAATCGTCCGTCTTCGCCACGAAATCACTCTCACAGTTGATCTCACAAAGCACACCCACTTTACCACCAAGGTGGATGTAGGTATCGATTAAGCCTTCACTGGCATCACGACCTGCCTTCTTCGCCGCAGAGGCCACGCCCTTTTTACGAAGGATCTCAATCGCCTTGTCGATATCGCCACTGGATTCGACCAGCGCTTTCTTGCAGTCCATTAGGCCGGCGCCAGTCATCTCGCGCAGGTCCCCTACCATTCTAGCTGTGATTTGCTCGCTCATTGGGTAATTCTTTGGTGTGATAGATTGTTTTCGTATGCGGTGTAAATTACTGTTCCTCAGCTGGTTTTCCAGCCTCGTCCTCGCCGTAGCCGGCAGGTAGGGTTACTTCAACGTCCTCTACCTGTTCAAAGACTTGTTCACGAACAAGCGGAGAAGCGCCGGCTTGCACTTTCTTCGCCTCACGTTGGCTTGTACCGCTCTGAATGGCTTCCATCAGTGTTTCCACGATAATGCGGATCGACTTAACCGCGTCGTCATTACCCGGAATTGGATAGTCGATCAAAGACGGGTCGGAATTGGTATCCACCAGACCGATCACTGGAATTCCAAGACGATTGGCTTCAGCCACCGCAATCTCCTCATTCTTCGTGTCGATGACAAACAAAGCGGCAGGCAATTCATCGATTTCAAGAATTCCCTCAAAATTGCGGTGCATCCGGGCCATCTGTCTGCGAACGGCCGCTTCCTCCTTGCCCGGCAGCTTAGCCAGCTCACCCGCTGTATCCATCTTCAGAAACTTGCGGTACTTAATAAGAGACGTCTTGATCGTAGCAAAATTGGTTAGACCACCACCCATCCAGCGGTTCACACAAAAAGGCATGCCGCAGGCCGTTGCGACTTCGCGTACAATCTCCTGAGCTTGTTTCTTTGTGCCGATAAACAGGATATCATTGCCCGATGCCACCGTATCCTCAGCAAAAACGCAGGCCTTACCCAGAAGGTCATGCGTCTTCTCCAAATCAATAATGGAGATACCATTGCGGTTGTCGTATACGTAAGGCTTGGACTTTGGATTCCAGCGGCGAAGTTGATGCCCGAAATGTACACCGGCATCGAGGAGGTCTTTTGGTGTTGTATTCATTAACAGTTCAAAGCCCCAAACGTGTAATGTCCGGGGAGAAATAGTTTTCTTTTGATGATTGGTTGAGAACGTAACAGCTGCTAATAATAAGCGGTGTTACATAGTTATAATTTCCCCTCCGAAAAAGAGAGAAGCGAAAACGGATAGCATCACTCTCCCTCAGGGCAAGCGAAAAGCGTTTATTTGCAAGGTTTCATACCAGCAGTC
>DKOA01000026.1:0-34442 GCA_002469895.1 Opitutia bacterium UBA7374 | reverse complement strand
GCTCTAGAAAGATCTTCAGGTATCGATTACTTCACCTCGATCTCTCGTGGTTTCCTTGATTCGGCTTTAGGCAGGATTACTTCGAGTACCCCGTCTTCATGCCTAGCGGAAACGCCTTCTTGCTCAAGCCCTTCTGGAAGGGTGATGATTCGACTCCAAGCCCCACGGTTGACCTCGTCGTCGGCCTTATGAACCGTACGAGAGCTAACCGTCAGGGTTGCGTCGGTAAGTTCCAGATGGATCGACTCTTTCTTTACGCCGGGTAGTTCAATCCTGACATAATAAGCAGAATCATCCTCCGATAACTCGGTATGCGGTTGGCGCGGCGCATAGCTCCAGAAGTCATTGAACAAATCGTCAAAAACCGAAGAGCCAAACAAACTGCCGGCTCCTCTTAATCTGCGGAGCTGTGGGTTTTCATAACGTATTAATTTCATGATGTTGTTTCCTTTCGTTAAGGTTCAACAATCATATATGCATCTAAAATGCCAATCTATAAAAATACATAAATCATTTTTGTTCAGCTGTATACAAAAATATAGCCTCCACAATAAGAGACAATATGTCGCATATTTTTAGGTTTTTATATTAAGCTGGGTTAAAGCGTCACATTGACGCTTATGTAAGGAATGAAAGAATCGCTTCTCTCGATTGCCGTACTTCTTCTGCGGTCAATTTCGGGCTCAACTCCAAAACCAAAGTATGCTCTGGGCGAACAAAGCGAGCGATCATCTGGAAATCAACCAAACCCGTACCAGGAACTTGGTGATCTCGGCCCTCCACACTAACATCATGTAAATGGAACCCGGCTAATCGACCAGACATCGCCTCCAAATGGGCTTCATGGTCGAGTAACCCCATCTGGTGCTTTAAGCGCGCGTGGCCAGTATCATGCCAGTAGGAAAATACATCCGTATCGGGCAACTCCTTCTCCAGAAAACCTGCAAAAGCATCATCCAAAGGCATCTCCTCCAAGCCCTCACGATTCTCTAGGCAAAGCTGTACGCCACGCTCCTTGGCGGCTGGAGCCACCGTTTCCATCAAAGCCTTTAAACGCTTCATACTAGAAGGTGCAGAACGCCGAATCCGCTTCATCACCCGATCCCGCTTCTGTATAAAATCCTCACTTTCCGGCATAGCGGCAAACTCCAGTCCGGAATGATCGATCCAACGATCTAATTTGCGCTCGGGAGAACCAAAGAAAAACCAGACACTCCCGCTATGGGCGACCACATGCCGGGCCGCCAGCTTTTCTGCAAAAATAAGCGTTTGCAGCGTATACCGCTGCCACAGCGCCTGCTCTCTGGAATCTGAAGAAGTTGGCAGAAAAAGATTGGGGGCCGCATGCCGGGCACTTGCCGGTAGCGGACAAAAATTATGCAGCGATGAGATCTCAACAATGCCTTCCTCTACCGCCCGTTGAATCCCCGGGACCAATGACATCCGTATACCATGGCTCAGCTCTATACGCCCGAATCCAAGTCCGGCCATCTCTTTCACCATCTCGTAGCCATCCGTATGCCGGGCTGAGCACCAGCAAGTCGATAAAGAGAGGCGGTCGGCTATATCCATCATTCTAGAAAAATGCCCCGAAACTCGGGGCATAGCACTAAAAAAATAAAGCAGCCGAAGCTGCCTTGTTGAGAACCCTCACTTACATGTTCGAGTAACGGACCCGAAGCATATTGTTGAAGTTGAGCTCCTTTGTTTTCCGGCGCTTCGCTTGCGAAGGCTTTTCAAAGTAGCGCTTTGCGCGCACATCACGGATAACACCCTCACGATCGAGGCGCTTCTTCAGTCGGCGCAGCGCTCGTTCAGCGGGCTCACCCTTACGTACTTTAACATCGATAGCCATATCTTATAAATAGTGATTACAGTAGAAAAGAGCGAGGACAATGAAGCAGCGGGCCTATTCGTCAACTATTAAACAGAGCCATTTTCTTCAGGCCCAACCAGCGTGATCACATTTTCAATGTGGCGCGTGTGAGGGAAAAGATCAAAGGGTTGAATGCGCTCAATCCGGTACCCTGACTGTAGGAATTCCTCAACATCCCGAGTCTGCGTAGCCGGATTACAGGAAACATAAACCACCCGAGCCGGCCGATAACCCATCAACTGATCGCGAAAACTCGCATCACAACCCTTTCTTGGAGGATCTATAATTACCGTCGTCTCTTCCGGCAAAAAGGACAGACCCTTGAAAATAGCCTCCGCCTTCCCGATGAGGAAACGTGCATTCTCAATGCGGCTAATCCGGCAGTTAGCCTGCGCCCAGAGTACGGCCTGATCACTGACCTCGACCCCAGCCACTTGGGTAAAAGAAGACGCTGCCGAAAGCGCGAACAAACCCGATCCACAATAAGCATCGACGAGGTACTGAACACCCTCGGATTTAGCTTCACCGATGACATAATCAACCATCTGCGGCAGAATATACGGATTATTCTGAAAAAATTCACCCGCTCGAAACTGAAAGGTGAGCCCACCAACGCGCTCCGAAACCACTGCTTTAGGATCCGTAACCACACCCTCCAGAACGTGACGCAGCAAAAGCGTGCCACCACGCTGACGCCGCTTCTTCCCACCACTCTCCCGCGCCTCTGCGCGTGCCCCTGGCAAGACCTCGTTAATGGCCTGCGTAGCGATCGGGCAGCTTTCTACATCGACGATTGTGCGGCGACGGCCGTGTTGAAGAAAACCGATTGGCTGACTCCCGTCCCGAGCCGGACGCTCATAATGCGGCGTAATCTTGGAGCGATAATGATATAACTGAGGCGACCCTACAGCAGGCTCAACTCGATGCTCACCCAGCCCTGCTTTCTCCATTAATTCAACTACACGGGCTGTCTTTTCCTCCAGCTGCCGACCATATTCGATGTGCTGGTACTGACAACCGCCACAGGTTTGGAAAAGCCGGCAGGCAGGATCCACGCGGTCCGGTGATCGATCCAGCACCTCAACTAAATCCGCCTCCGAATAATTACTGTGATTTCGATAAATCCGAGCCCGCACCCGCTCTCCGGGAATAACGAAAGGAACCATCACCACCCATCCATCCGTCGCGCGACAAATGCCCGAACCCAAATTCGTTAAACTGTCTACGATTAATTCCAGTTCGTAATGATACGGGTAAGGCTCCGCTATGAAATTTTTTGGCACTTGCTTGTCCATGCCTTCCACTAGTGTATGGGAATAAGCAATTGGGAAAGTGAAAAGTGTCACCTTGGATTCTGTACCCCATGGAAGAATACTATATTCAGAGTAAACAAAACGAACAGGTAAAGAACCTCGTCAGACTGCGCGAACGCAAACATCGCGATCGGCAGAAACGCTTTATCGTCGAAGGACTCCGCGAATCCCTCCACGCCCGAGACGCGGGATACTCGATTGAATCCCTCTATTACTGCCCGGAGTTATTCCCTTCATCCACTCACCAAGAGGCGATCGAAGATATTCGTAGAGACGGAAATACGCCACTCATTCGTCTGTCTGCAGAGGCCATTGAAAAAGCGTCTTACCGGGAAGGCCCGGACGGCATTCTCGCAATAGGCCAACAGCGGGGCCATGAGCTACATGCCCTCAACCTGCCCGATACTCCGCTTGTGCTTGTTCTCGAAGGCATCGAAAAGCCGGGGAATCTGGGCGCCATTCTACGGAGTGCAGACGGTGCCGGAGTCCAGGCCGTAATTTTGGTGGACTGCATTCTCGACCTTTACAACCCAAACGCAATCCGCTCCTCACAAGGCCTCCTTTTCGCTCTACCGATTATTTGCTCCGATCGCCAAGGCCTTGCCGAATGGCTGCAAGCCAACCACTTCCAAATTGTTGGCACCACCCCGGATACCAAAACCTTGCATTGGGAAATCGAATACAACCAGCCGACCGCCCTTTTCTTCGGAAGCGAAAGCAGTGGACTCTCGGATTTCTGGCTGGAAACCGCCAATAAGCACATCCGAATCCCCATGGAGGGACAGGCGGATTCACTCAACGTCTCCGTGGCTGCTGCGGTCTGCCTCTATGAAGCCCGGCGACAACGCGAGATAAGCCAGTAATCCACTCGCCTAGTATCCGCGTTTCTGCAAGTCAGCCAGAGTCCGCTCCAACGCCACTGGCATGGGAGTGCTCGGACGAAAACCAAGATCCTCTCGTGCCGCATTGATTGCAAAATAGTGATCCTTGGCTAATTGCTCAGCAACGAAGCGGGTCATGGGTGGATCCTCTTGACGACCAATTACCTTCCACAGAGTTTCACAAACCGACCCCAAAAAGAGAGCTGTTCCTAACGATACCTTGCGCTCTAAAGGAGGATGCCCCAGCCCATCGAGAATCGAATTCAGCCAAGGCCAGAGCAACACCGGCTCCCCCTGTGAAATAAAATAAGCCTTTCCCCAAACCGTCGCATTATCCAGTGCATCCAGTGCATTCAAATGTGCATCGGCCGCATCACCCACATAGGTAACATCCACACGATTCTTCCCGTCACCAACGATACGCAATCGACCAGACTTTGCCCGATCCACAACTCGTGGCAAAAGGTGCGGATCGCCCGGACCAAAAATCAAATGCGGCCGAAGTGCCACCGTTCGTAGAGCGTCGCAATCAGCCCCTAAAACAGCTGCCTCTGCCAAAGCTTTACTCCGCGAATAATGGCTCAAACCGCTATTCCCATAAGGCAAAGATTCGTCTCCGCCCCGTATTGCCATGCGATTAAAAACCACACTGGGAGTGCTAGTATGCACCAAACGAGAAACCCCTTCCGATAGACAGGCTTCAATGACGTTGCGGGTGCCGACAAAATTCGGCTCATAAAAACTCCGCCAGCTGCCCCAGACACCCGCCTTCGCCGCAACGTGAAAAACCGCATCCATCCCGCCACAGGCTGTGCGAACAGCATCCGCATCCAACAGATCACAGGCAATCGATTCCACCCCCAGCGCACTTAGTTCCGGGCGCTCCGAGCGCCCAATTGAACGCACAAAAAAACCGCGGGCCAGTAAACGCTCTACAATTTGACGTCCCAGAAATCCCCCGCCGCCTGTTACTAATACCTTCATCTCACTACTGCGCTAGGGCATGCGATACTTTCGGGCAAGCGACAAACGATGAATCTTTGCATTGTGCCGCACATCCACAGGGAAGGCTTTTTCAAAAAAGAAATGTTCAATAGATGCCGTCCCGCAGTTTGTCTTTCCGAGACTCCGCAAAGAAGCAATCAATACTTCACGCTCCCGATTGCCCGAGGGCATCCTCTCCGGCTCAATCACCAATCCGGCTCGACCACCACCCAAATCAATCAAAGCAGAACGGGACACTTCCGCATGCTGGTTAAACACCGCCTCACAACAATCTGTATAGAGTGGACCACTCGGCGTTTCGACACGTTCTGCCTTGCGCCCACAAAACCAAAGCCGCCCATTCTCCTCCAGCCAGCCAAGATCCCCCATCCGGTGCCAATACCCATCGCCATCGGCAATTTTAGAAAGCGCATCAACCTCCGGCAATTTATCATACTGCATCGTTACCGATGGCCCTTGCACAAGGATCTCGCCAATCTGCCCCGCCGGAAGCGCTTCCGCATCTGAGATACATGGAATCGTACCATCCACCGGGGCGATCACCTGTACTTTGACTCCCGGCAAAGGATGCCCGACACAAGTGCCCTCCCCCGCATCTGTCCGATGAGCCGTATCTTCCAACACCTCAGCTGCCGATAAAGAACTAACCGGCAAGGCCTCCGTCGCTCCATACGGCGTATGGATCTGCCCATTCGGCAGCAATGCCTGCATTTGCTTGAGTAGACCGGTCGGCGCCGGCGCCCCCGCCATCAAGATTCGTCGGATACTCGGCAATTGTATACCACGATCTTGACAATACCGGGCAATCCTCGTCCAGAGCGCTGGCGAACCAAAACTATTGCTTACCTTGTTCTCTTGAATAGCAGCGACAATTTTCGCCGGATCGACCTTAGCCGGGCGGCTCGGATTCATCTCCGGAACAACCGTACACATGCCCATCGCCGGATTAAACAAGGCAAAGACCGGCAGCATCGGCAGATCCACTTCGCCGGGAGTAATGCCGTACTGCTCACGTATCATCTCTACTTGAGCGGCAAACATACCGTGCGTATAACAAACGCCCTTCGCCGGTCCAGTTGAGCCAGAGGTAAACAAAATTGCCGCCAATTCATCCGCATCGGAGTCCACCGCAGGATACGCACCACTAGAGGCAAATTTTTCAATCTGGGTATCAAAAGAGCGATCCACCGAAACTTTATTCTTCAACTCCTTAAAACTACCACCCGGCAAACGAGCCAGCCAAACCGCCAGAGGCAAGCCGACTAAAACCTCAGGCCCCGTGTGACGTACACAACGAAGGAATCCACCCAAGCCCATCCCCGGATCAATCACCACGGGAACCGCCCCGATTTTGAAAAGGGCAAATACGATGCGTATCAAATCCAGCCCCGGTTGCACCATGAGCAATACCCGGGTGCCACGCTCCACCTGATTGGCAACCAGGTAGTGGGCCGTGGCGGAAGCCTCCGCTTCCAGTTCCCCAAAACTGCGCTCGATATAGCGAATAGAACCGTCCGGCTTCCGCCCAGCCGGTGCCCGCACCGCCGGACCCGTCGGATGCGCTTCCGCCTGCTCGGCCAGAAATTTTGCCACATTTACCGCCACAGCTGAAGTACTTTAAAGAGAATCCTATACAAAACTACGCCACGCTAAAAACATCTCCAGAACGGTCAAGACTCGCTACACACACTTGCCAGCCTGAATCTAAATGAACTACGCTTCCTCTATGAAACCTGCGCTCTACGATGCCCATCTGCACCTAGCCGCATCAACACTCCGCCCCTCTGCGAAAAACCTATGTGCGACTTTACGCAAAGCGGGGGTTCATCGCATCGTTTGCAATGGCACCAGCCCCCACGATTGGCCACATGTACTTCAATTGGCCGAATCCCAGCCCATCGTCTTGCCCGCAGTCGGGCTACATCCATGGAAAGTCTCAGAGGCGCCGAGCGATTGGAAAACACAGTTTCTGCACTCGCTCGATGCGGGCGCAAAGGCAGTTGGTGAAATCGGCCTCGATCAGTGGATTAAAGGTCACAATAGACAAAGCCAGCAGGAAGCCTTTCGCTTTCAACTCGAAGAAGCTGCACTGCGCGAGCTCCCTGTTTCCATCCACTGCTTACGAGCGGTCGAGCCGCTCATAGAGACGCTCCGCAGCAGCCCACTCCCGAAACGCGGCTTCCACCTGCACGCCTACAACGGTCCGACCGATCGGCTGAATGAACTTCTCTCTCTCGGCGCTTATTTTTCCTTCAATGCCGGGCAATTTAAACCGGGCAGCAAACGCATCCTACAAAATCTTCAAGACGTTCCTCTCGATCGCCTTTTCATCGAAACGGATGCCCCTCATTTTCTCCCACCTGCAGAGCATCGCCCCTTCCGCTTGTCCGATCCAGAAGGCAACCATCCGGCAAACATCACCGCCGCATATGCCGCGATCGCCAGCGCGCGCGGGATCAACTGCAATGAAATGGCCCGACAAATCGCCCTTAATTTTTGTGCATTCTTTGGGTCTTAAAATAGACGATCCGCTAAACCAACAAAGCCGTGAACCAAACTATTTTTTAACCGCAGATCGGCGGTACTGCATAAATGCACTTTTTAGTGAGCTATACGGATCGATCGCTGAGCCCTTCATTTGATCGTACAACTCCAAGTAAACAGGCAGGCGCGATACACCCTCTCCCATCCCGTAAATCATCCGTGCTTCTGAATCGAGGATACTGAAAGGCTCCACCCAAGGTGAAATCGAGCGATCGCCCAAAAGGCCAATAAGATCCCTCACATTGGATGGACCCATAAAAGGAAGGACCAAATAGGGGCCTTCACCAATACCATAACTGCCCAGCGCTTGCCCAACATCCTCATTATCGATCTTTTCCAATCCTTCCATCCCGGATGCCGGATCGAGCATCCCGAATAATCCCACCGTGGAGTTTACGGCGAATCGACGCGTCTCCAGCCAAGCTCCGGAAATCCGGGCCTGCAACAAGTTCGATGTCAATCGAACAGGAAATCGCAGATTATCAAAAAAATGACTCACCCCCTGGCGGGCAGATGAAGGAGCCAGCTGGTAAACACTCGAAACCGGTCTGGCCACATACTGGTAGGCGTAGTCATTAAAACGAAAAATTACCCGGTTCAGCCCTTCCAACGGGTCACTCACCTGTGTCGGTGCATCCAAATCTTCTTCAAAAAGTGCCTCTTCCGAAAGATACCCTTCATCTTGCCCGTTAACGTACTGCGAAGGCAGCAAGCACAGAGCAAAAGTACAAATCAACCACAGGCTAAATCGTAATTTCAGCGATGTTCTCCTCACTTTTTAGCCTCTCTTTTAGTTTTTTAATCAAAGCAGCACCATCCTTACGACGAAAGTGGTCGTCTAACTGCTGACGGTAATTCGAAACAAAACTGATGTCTTCCGCTATGATGTCGTAAATTTGCCAACCAGAGGACAATCGGCCCATGCGGTACACAACATTGTAGGTACTCCCTTCCACTGTTACCGAAGACGGGATACGCACTCGATTGTCCGATTCGTAGGTCGTCGTGTCATAGTGAATCTTCGGCTTATGGATACCCGAAGAAAGGCGGTCGTAGGTCACCTTGATAACCAGCTGCTCAAATAAAGCGTGCATTTCATTTTGTTCCTTCTCGGTCAGCTTCTTCCAGTTGCGCCCCATGGCACGACGCATGATAATGCTCAGATCGTAACTTTCTGAAATCAATGATGCAATCTGTTGACGTTTCGCATCACCGGATTTGTTCGCTGCATCCGGCTCGTAGAAAACATCCAAGGCTGCATCGATCGTATTCTGTAATTTGATCGCAGGATCTGCCTCCGCCCACAGAAAACATGGAAGTAATAGAGCGACGCTGGCAAACAATAGTGAGGTTACTTTCATATACTATATTCTAGTAGCTCTAATTTTCTCGGTCGTCAAGACCGCCCATGGCAAACCGACTAATAAGCCCTTCAATGTCCAACGGTGATTCAGTATCCAATATCAGGTCGTCCGGAGCCAATGGAAGCCCCGAGCCACCGGGCATCAGATTGATGTAGCGATCACCAATCAGACCGGAGGTCTTGACCGACGCAATCGTATCATCGTCCAACTCGATGCCGCCATTTATTTCCAGCGTTACCCGAGCGTAAAAATCATCATTCAAGTCGATCTTTTTAACTGTGCCCACCCGTACTCCGGCAATCTCCACGCGGCTCCCGGGATTGACCCCCGCAGCACTACTAAACTGTGCGTGTAATTCGTAAGCATCACTGCCCAAAAGACGTGCTCCGCCGATCTGCATCGTCAGGTACAACACGGCTGCCAAACCGATGCAGACAAAGCTGCCGGCGAGAATTTCAGTGGTACGTTGTGTCATGATTTACCTCCAAAGGTTTGAACTTTTCGATGTGGACTGTATCTGGATTTATTCAGAAATTCAATGACTTCCGGCTGCCTGCCGGACTCCAATTCTTCGGCAGTGCCAAAAAAGCGTATCCGTCCGCCATCTAACCAGGCAACACGGTCACTAATCTGGAAAACCTCTGGGATGTCATGGCTCACCAGCAAAGCGGTGAAACCATACTTTTCCCGGTACTCCGCAATTAAGTCAAATATACCAAACTTGCGCTCCGGGTCGAGGCCGGTTGTTGGCTCGTCAAACAGGACCAATTCGGGATCGGTTACGAGCGCGCGCGCAAAGGCCACCCGTTTCTGCATACCACCGGACAGCTCGCCGGGATATCGCTCCAGAGAATCCGCAAGATCCAACTGCCCAAGTAGATCCTCCACCTTGTCACGCACTTCGCCGGAAGAATGTTCGCCAGATTCCAATAAGGGCAACGCCACATTCTCAAAAGCATTCAATGAATCGAATAGCGCGTTATTCTGAAACATATAGCTAAACCGCAGACGATTATTCGGTAAGGAACCGCTCAGCGTAAATGGCTTGCCTGCATATCGGATCTCTCCGCCATCCGCTTCGACAATACCGGCAAGACACTTCAGGAAAACAGACTTCCCCATGCCGCTCTTACCGACAATCGTCGTGACCAGTCCACGGGACAGATCCAAATCGATCCCGTCCAGCACCTTGTTTACCCCAAAATGCTTCTTTAAATCACGAACCTCGATGAATGCTTCACTCATTTTCTCCTTCTGCCTCACAATAATAAAGAAGTGATCATATAGTCTGAAGCCAGCACGAGCACACTCGACCAGACCACCGCCCGGGTTGTCGATTCACTAACCCCGCGCACCCCACGGAGCTTCGATTTGCGATGCGCGTAAAAACCACGGTATGTACAAATACCAATCGTTAGAAAACCAAAAACCAGGGACTTGATGAAGCCTCCGCGTACATCCGACCACTCGACACTCTGGAAAACCCCCTTCCAGTAAACCCCGGGATCTAAATTCAATAAGACACTCCCGGAGAGATAGCCCCCGAAGATGGCCACTAAGTCAAAGATCGCCGTGAGCATCGGGAAACAAACAAGCGCGGCCAGCAGTCTCGGCGCCACCAAAAATCCACGCGGATCAATCCCCATCGTATAGAGCGCATCTACCTGCTCATCGTTCCTTTGTATACCCAATTCCGAGGCCAGAGCAGAACCCGCTTGCCCGACAATCATCAAAGCGGCCAGCACGGGTCCCAGTTCACGAATCAGCGTTAATGAAACCGCCATGCCCAAGACACCCTCTGATCCAAATTTAACCAATGTGTAATACAGCTGTAGACCGAGTACCAGTCCCGTAAAAAGACCCACAATCGAAACGATCGCCAAGCAACGAGCACCAATCTCATGTACCCCAACGGCCAACTTATGAAAGCGACGGCGCTGCCTGAAAAATGCCACTAGTGAGCCTAGCGAAAAGAGCGAAAATTCACCCAATTCGCTGATTGCACCCAGTGCGGAACGGCCGACTGTTCGTAACATAGATTCCGGCAGGGCCAAAAAGCCCCGCTGTATTTCAGTTATTGTACCTTCAGAATGGTGCGGGTAGACGGAATCGAACCGACGACACCTGCTTGGAAGGCAGGGGTTTTACCTCTAAACTATACCCGCGTGGAAGCCTGCTAAAAGACCGCGCCAATGACCACTCGTCAAGTCAGGAATTCAGCCATCATGCAGGCCGCGCTCGTGCGCCTCGACAAAATCCTGCAAGATTAGCGCCGCTGCCTGCGAGTCAATCACACCACTCTTTCGGTCCGGCTTTTTCTTACTTCCCCGCAGACCCTGCTCCACCGTATGGCTGGATAAGCGCTCGTCTATACGATGTACCGGCAAGCGAAACCGCTTCTCTAGATCGACAATAAAATCATCCACCTCCCCCGCCTTAAAACCAATACTGCCATTCATATTCAAAGGATAGCCAACGACCAGCTCCTCAATACCCCGTTCAAGGATCACTGACTCGATCTGCCGCATCCGCCCTTTTTTTGTCGAAGCAACGGCTGCTGTCAGAGGCACCGCTACACCGACCTCATCGACATAGGCCAAACCAATCCGCTTTTCGCCCCAGTCGATACCTAGATAACGCATGTTCTAAAGACAAACCAGCCAGCATTCAGACTCCAGAAAAAACCGGGCCGCCCACTCAAAGCAACTTGCGCCAAGCTTCCTTCGCCCCGACTTCTTTGACCAAACCCTTGATCGCTTGCGCCTTGTCCTTGTGACAAATCAGCGTCGCATCCCCGGTACGGACAACGATTAAGTCATCCACCCCAAGCAATGCCACCAGATGGTCCGGATCCCGCGAAAAGACAATATTGCCGGATGCCGATTCCAAATGAGCCTCACCGCGCACGACATTGCCCGCATCATCTGCTGGATAATGGCGCTCCACAGCCGGCCATTCTCCCACATCATCCCAGTCAAATCCTGATTCAACCATGACCACATTGTCCGCCTTTTCGATAATCGCGTAGTCCACAGATATCTTCTCTAATTGCGGATAGGTCGTGGCCAGCAGTTCGTCGAGATCACCACCCGCCGAGAGACCCGAATCGATGGCCTGCAGAGCTGACCATAATGAGGGCGTATTTTTCGTCAAAGCCGCTGAGATGACCGGGACCGACCAGACAAACATCCCTGCGTTCCAAAAGTAATCTCCCGAATCCAAATAAGCCTGCGCCGTTTCCTGATTCGGTTTTTCCACAAAACGAGCTACCTTGTAAACCGCACGATCCATATAATGACCTAATGGCCCGCCTTGTTGGATGTAACCATATCCGGTTGCCGGATAAGCCGCCGTGATCCCCACCGTAACCAACACCGGATGCGCGTTTGACGCAACAAAAGCGGTTTCCAGCGTCGATCGCAGACCTGCAGCATCATGAATGACTGCATCTGCCGGAAGCATCGCAAACGAAGCCTCCGGATCTTCCCGACCCACGAGGACAGCAGCCAAGCCCACGGCCGCCGCAGTATCCCGACCCACGGGTTCACCGATCACCTTTTGTGGATCCAATTGCGGACACACCTCCAGCACGGCATCTCGCTGTTCGTAGTTCGTAATCACAAAAATATGATCGACCGGAACCAAACCCTCCAGTCGCTCAATTGTCTGAGCCAGCATAGGCGTTTCCCCGACAATTGGTAAAAGTTGCTTCGGACGGGCCAGGCGACTTTCCGGCCAAAACCGTTCACCGCGTCCGCCCGCCATGATAACTACATAGCCGTTCTGCATAGCTAATTAGGTTCCTCCTCGCTGACCGCTTGGCAAGAGTGAACTGATCACTAGAAGAATCGATATATAAACAAAAAAGGCCTCCCAAAAGGAAGGCCTTGCCGAAAAAATGAATGAACTACAGCTGCTCGCCTAAGCTAAATAAAACTAAACAAAGCTGGCCTAATAGTCCTTCAAAGTGATCAAACCCCAAAGCAATGTGGTCTTGTCACCAGAATAATTAGCCCGTGGAGAAACTTCATCGGAGCTCATATCAAAGGTATTGATGCCGGTCGAGGAGTAGCTCGCTTTTTCAGATTTATAGAGGCCCAAGACATTGGTCTCCGAACTACCGTACGTGGATTTTGCTGTGTCGCTCGTGCCGCACCCGGTAAAGAGAGAAGCCGCTGCGGCCAGTGTAAAGATGAGGATGGTTTTTTGCATAGGGTTTCAATTATTAAAAATATAAGCTTGGGTGCTTCTAGACAAGCTGGCAAGCGGTTTTTCTATCTACCCGGTGCGGCAAGACCTCAGGACTCTGCCTCCTCCAATAGCCCATCAGCCAGATCCATATTGTGGTGTACCGCCTTGACGTCTTCCAGATCCTCCAGTTTTTCCACCAAGTGTAAGACCTTGCGGGCCGTGTCCTTGTCGGTTACCGGCACCTCCACATTCGGTAAATACGCTAACTCCGACGAAACCGTCTCAATACCCTTATCTGTCAAAGCCTGCGAGACCGCATCATATTCCGATATCGGGCAAATTACCTCAAAATGATCCGCCTCATTAAGGATATCTTCGGCACCCGCTTCCAAAGTGATCTCCATCAGTGTTTCCTCATCGGTAGCAGACGCCTCGATGATCATTTGCCCCTTGCGGTCAAACTGGAAGGCCACTGCACCCACGCCCGCCAAATTCCCACCATTCTTACCCATGGTACTACGCACCTCCGAGGCTGAACGATTCTTATTATCAGTCGTAATCTCCACAATCACCCCAACCCCACCGGCACCATAACCCTCGTAAAGCACTTCTTCGTAGACCACCCCAGGCAATTCACCGGTGCCCTTTTTGATTGCGCGCTCCACATTATCCGCCGGCATATTGGCGGCCTTTGCCTTGGCGATACAGGTTCGCAGGCGAGGATTAAAACCCGGGTCACCACCACCATCGCGGGCAGCTAGTGTGATGTCTTTACTCAGAACGCTGAACAGCTTGCCGCGTTTTGCATCGGCAGCACCCTTCGCGCGCTTGATTGTCGCCCATTTACTATGTCCTGACATGTTCGATCGTTACTAAAGGTGAGATACTGCGTAAGAGCGACGTAAAAATAGAAATCGATCCTCTCGGTTCAACTACTTCTTTTTCGAAGACTTCGCCCGGGCGCGTCCGCTCATCTTGCCCTTCCCCTTAGCCGGAGTCTCCGCCACCGGGGTCGCAGCAGGCTCGTCCGGCATCGCATTGGTAATCCGCTGTTGCAGGATGGTCAGCAAATTTTGCACCGTCCAGTAAAGGACCAATCCGGAAGAAAAGTTATAAAGGAAGACCAAAAAGATCAGGGGCATGAACTTAAAAACCTTCTGCTGCACCGGATCCGCTGTCGGTGAAACCGGCATCATATGCATTTGCAGAAACATCGTCACACCCATAATCAGAGGGAGAATATTTAGAGGGAACCCGGCCACCTCAAGAACCGTATCCGGCTGAGAAAGATCCGCCACCCACAAGAAAGGCTCGTGACGCAATTCCGAAGCCGTCCGCAGCATGTAGAACAAGCCCAGAAAGATCGGCATCTGGATAATAATGGGCAAACAGCCCGCCACCGGATTGATCCGATGCTCGCGGAAGAGCTTGATCGTCTCCTGCTGCATCTTTTGTGGATTATCCTTATACTTTGCCTTCAGTTCGCTCATCGGCTCCTGAATCTTCGCCATCCGCTTCTGTGAGCGACTCGCCTGCGCCGTAAGCGGCCAGAAAAGCAACTTGATACAAATCGTCATCAGTATGATCGACCAACCCCAGCTGGGCACCCAGCCGTGGATCCCATACATAAAGGTGAGTAACAACTTACTGAAAAAACCAAAGACCGGTGGGTACTGCATGATCTGGTCCTGCTGATTGCCCAGTGCCTGCAAACGCTTGAATTCCTTCGGGCCGACAAAATAGGCGAGATCCAGACTCTCTGAACTGCCCGCTTCGATTGTGCCAAGTTCATACCCCACGCTGCCGGTTATCCCCGAGCGGGCAGGCCCGTTTCCGGATGCTGGCGGATCGACCTCTTCAATTAATAACTCTTTGGCCACCCGTTCCGAAGAGAGCACACTGGCAAAAAACTGATTCTTTACCGATGCCCATTCAATCCGGTCATCAATATCGATCCGGTCACGCGGGGCATTCGCTCCGATACCAAGAAAACCACTACTGCCGGTCAATTTATTGATCGCAGTAAAGCGAGACTTCACCCCATCAAAATAACCCGCATTCAGGTAGCTCGGCAGCGCGCTCTCTACCATCGGGCGCATCGTCCCCAAATTCAGGAAGATCGTCGAGAATGACTTCGCCGAAGCAGAACGATTATCCACGCGTATGCGATGCGCTATACTATAGGGATCCTGCTCCGGATCGCCATTCGCCAGAGTGTAACTACGCCGCAGGACAAGGCCCTCACCGGCATCTAGGACAAAGGTCACCGAACGGTCCGTCTTCGACTCGACCGCATAATTTAAATCAAACTCACGGACCGCGCCCTGACTGTCCAAACCAAGGCTTAGCGCCGGACGCATGCCTTCACCGTTAAATACATAATCATCTCGTTCACCTCGCTTGGTTTGCAAAAAAGAAACCTGGCGAATAGCGCCCCCCAGACTGGTGAACTCCACCTCAATAAATTCGTTTGCCAGTGTAAACGTCTGCTCCGCGCGAAGTGCCGCGGCAATCGGTGAGGCCTCAGCCTTTGCCTCCGCCTTCTCGGCCTCCTGAACGAGCAGACCAAGCATCGGTTCGGCCTCCGCTTCAGCCGAAACAACGGCAGCTCCCTCAGACAGAGCCTCCCTGACCGGGCCTTCCTCCGCCGCAATCCGGGCCGCCTCCAACTCGCGCTGGCGTTCGTATTCCGCTGCCTCCTTGGCCTGCCAGAACATGAAGCCCATGCCCGCGACCAGAAAAAGTATTCCTAGGACTGTATTCTTTTTATCCATCTGCTTTCCCTTCAAAAGTTTCTGCAATGCCCGCTTCCCCCACACTTGTCGAGTCTGGAACCGGATCATATCCGCCAACATGCCAAGGATGGCAACGAGTCACACGCTTTATCGTTAGCCAACTACCCCGAATCAATCCATGCCGCTGCAGGGCCTCACCGGCATAAAACGAGCAAGTCGGCTGAAACCGGCAACCGCAACCGGGCCCACAAACCACATGCAGCAATGGAGAGATCGCCCACCGATATATGAGCAGGAAAACCAAGACCGGATACGTCAGCAGCGAGAACCCACGCCCTCTATTTTTTTCAATGCTTCCCATCATGCATCGAAGACGGCAGCGCAGGCCTTGCAAAAGCGCGATTCCAATTCCGTAAAAGCAAAACGATCATAGCCCGAACGTAAGACCACCACCACATCAACCGATTCCGGCAAGCAATCCTCATGTAAGCGAAACAACTCGCGCATTAACCGCTTCCCGCGATTCCGCTTTACCGCGTTACCCACTCGGCGACTCGCGATCACTCCAATGCGTCGACCCGCTCCTGAGCCAGCTGGGAGCCGTCGGCATTGAAAAATAAAAGGCCCGCAGAGAGAGCGAAAACCCCCTTTGCGGACCTCTTCAAAGTCACGCTGCTTACGCAGCCGTTTAGCCACCGGCACACCCATCGTTCCGGCTCCGCCGAAAAGCCCCCTACAGGGCTAAACGATAACGACCTTTGGCGCGGCGAGCAGCCAGCACCTTGCGGCCACCACGGGTAGCCTTGCGGGCGCGGTACCCACACTTGCGGGCGCGCTTGATCTTGGAAGGACGATAGGTTGGCATCATGGTCGGTGTACTCCTCTTTTAAAAAGTGAAAAGCCGAGCAGAAAAAGCGCCACCCGCCCAACTGTCAAGTCATCATCCACCGGAAAGCACTCCCCTATTCCATCGGCATTGCCGCAGACACCACCGAACGCTGACTTTCCAAAATACTGGCCACGCAGTCACGAATCCCCTCTTCCACGAAGAAACTCGCCGGGTACATGCCTCGCGCCTCCAGATAAGCAAACAACGCTTTACTGAAATCCCCCTGCTTGCGCGACTTCTCTGCCAGTGAAATAACCGAAGCAAAAGCCGAAGCCTCCACCGCATAGTCTCCCCGTATCCGGTTCAAATCCTGATCATCCGAATGCTCACGGTACACCCGCTCCAGCACCTCCCAGGCACCAAACGTATTCTCTATCCGGGCCAACTCCCGGGCCTGTGCCATCGCCGATTCAATTGCCTCCATCCGCTTCATGATATCGAGAAACTCAGGATTCCGCTTCAAATCTAGCGCCAGTGCCGCAGCAAAGCGAAAACGCTCGTTAAAGATCGCCCGATAATCCTTCTGCCGAATAAAACGGTCAAAATCCATCGATGCCATTTCCTGCAGATCCGTCTTCGTCAACAAATTCTCTGAAAACTCCTGAATCTCCGGATTTGTCGGCCAATATTCCACTGCTTCCGCCAGCGCATCCTCAATGCCCAGCCGATCCTGCGCATAAGCCGCGGTCAAGGCCTTCCGCACAGCCAGGTTACTCAACTGCTTAGACGTCTGAATAAACGCATCCGCCCGCCCTATATCAAAATCAGTCACTCCCGAGACGATCGCCTCCAGCAGACCCTCCGCCCGATCAAAGCTTTTTACCTCCAGCGCACTTGCCAGACTTTTCAAATCACGGATATACGCACCGATCTTACGCTTCTTCTCCAAGGGGTAACGTTTAATCTCCGGTAAATACTCACCCAAATAAAACGCCTCTAACAAACGCTTTGCCGCACTATGTACCTCCCCCTGCTCGAGCAGAAAATCGATCGTCTTTAAACTGCTGCCAACGTCGGCAATCGCCTCCTTTGCCAGCGTATCTAGGGTCGAAGTCGTGATCTTCACATCCAGATCACCAAACACCTGACTGCGCAACGCATCTGCCCCTTCCAAAGTATTCTCTTCCGCGCTGAAAATATAACGATAAAAATCATTTGCGATCAATGCATGCTGGAACCGGCGCTGTACAAAAAACTGCAGCACCAGGCTCTGGTACTCCAACTTCTGACTGGCCCGCGATGTCGCTTCATACGCCTCATTCTCCAATATCTTTCGCTCAATCTTACTCAGGCGCTTCCGCTCCGGCTCACTCAAATGCTCCAGGTTCGGTGGCGCCGGCGCGTCTTCGTTGATCTTCCCACGGGTTAAATCGATAAAGTCCTTCCGCTCCTGATCAGCAATCGAGCGAATCTTTGACTCCCGGTACTGCCGGTCACTTTCCAATAAATCGGTCTGCACATTGAGAGCCGCTATCTTCTCACTGGTCTGCCAAAAACTCACAATCCGGTCCGCCAGTATCTCACTCATCCCCGCATCAATCGGAAACTCCGATGCCCGGTACAACATACGCCAAGCCTCCGCCACCCGCAATTGCTCCGAACCACCACCACGGCCGATCAATCGCTCCGAGATTTGCGTCAGCATCGTATCATAGGTCAGATCGTCCTCTGTAGTCAACGGCGGGGAATTCAAATACTTCTCAAAGCGCGCCTGCGCCATCTCGATGTCTCCCAGATTAAACTGCTTCCCCCGCCAGTCCATTGACTTTGCCTGCAAGTTCAAAGTCTGCAGCAAAGTGCGTATCCCCGCCATATCACTCGACAACTGGGACTCTCCCCGGCCCTCTGGTTCAGACCGACTTTCTATCCGAGAGCGACTGCCTCCATCAGCAGGCACTGATTCCGCACCGGCTGAGTCCTGCCCTTTGCCGGGAGCCAAGGCCAATAGCCAGGCAAGTCCGGTCAGGCTCAACAAACGAACACGAAAAACCGAACTTTTCACAAATGCCTTATAGCTTTTCATAACTTTCAACATGAAGAATCCCGTCCCCATCAACCAAGAGAAGAAAGCGGAAAACCTGCCCCGGATTCGGACTAAAGCGCTCCAGATCCTCCGGTATAAAGAGTGGTACCGGCGACTCACTATTGGTAGAATTCGTCAGCAGCACCCGACCGACCCCGGCCTCATAGCCCAGCAGACGATCAATCCGCCCTTTATATTCGTAGCGATTTCCCGAAAAGTTACAGGGGGCCTCGGCAAAATCCGACTCCGGCAAAGAGGCCTGCCTGCCCCCGCTGAATTGCCGTAAAAGCACGATCCCTCCGAGCAAGGAAGCCGCCAGTAAGACCGCGCCTATCGTCCATAAATAAGAACGGTTTCCAGAGTTTCGGTTCACCTCATGCATCTTCAGGTATAGCTTTCAAATAGTACAACGTCAGAAAAATAAGAAAGTCGCGCCCAATTGACCAGATATAATTTATAGGCCTCGCTTGCCGGATTCTCAAAGCGATGCTGTGCCCTAGTTCCAGCGTCTACGGCGGACGCCGAAAAGGACAAGGGCAACGCCCAGTGCAATGTGCAGAAGGAGAGCGATCGCGGCAGGCCAGGGGCCAGGCAGCCAGGAGAGTTCACCCATGCGATAGGCATCGAAGACCTGGTAGTCTTTCATCGAACCAAAATAGCCGGCCCAGGACCAGTAGGCGTTGATTAAGGGTCGGAGGATCCAGACCACGGCATCGGGCAGGGCGAGAACCACCCCGGAGAGGGGCAACTGGAAGCCCACGAGGTAAATGCCGAGAAGGGAGGCACGCTCGGCGCTGGAGAGGACGGCGGAGAGCCCGAGACAGACAAAAGTCATGGCGATGCAGCAAAGGGCCATCATGGACAACTGTGGAAAGTAGGCTCCGGGGAACTGGCAGACCACCTTGACGAAGAGGGCCATCCAAAGGCCTTGTACCAGAGCGATACTCCCGGTAAAGACGAGCTTGGCGAGGCCATAGACCCAACAGCGCAGGCCCTTGAGCCGTTCCTTCTCGAAAATCCGGCGCTCGGCGGCAATCTCGCGGGAGCCGTTATTGGCTCCCATCAGGGTGAGCAGGACAACTTGAAACATGACCAATCCGGTGACCAGGGTAGCAGTCTCGGCGGCCTCCATCTGATAGCGCAGATCCCCCTGTAACTGCTGGATAAAGCTTCCGGAGCGCTGCAGTGAGAGGCCCTCGATCTGGGGCAATCCTTTGATCGCAAAGATGACCACGATGCAAGGAAAGCCGATAGTCAGGGCGAGGAGCAACCAAAGGTAACCGGTATCACGCAGGAGGAGACGGTAGCGGCGGTGCAGGAGGGTGAACAACTGAGAAAAGGCACCCGGACGGGCAACCGGAATAGATGCAACCGGAGGCGTCTCCGGAGTGTGCTCCCTGATTGCGGCATCCTTCGACTCCGGAAGAGCGACACCTTCGGCTTCCCAGCGCTCGACCCAATGGCCCGGCTCCTTGCCGTCAAGAGCATGGTAGAGGCGCAGAGGATCTTCGATCCCGAACCAGCGCTGAAGGGAGGGAAAATCTCCCTGAAAGACCAGCCGCCCTTCGTAAAGGACAGTGATGTGATCAAAATCCGGAAGCTTACCGAGATTGTGAATCGTGCAGAGCACAGTCTTGCCCTGCGAATCCACAATGGAGCGCAAAAGGGCGAGGATGCGGTCCTCTGATAGCGGGTCGAGGCCGGAGGTCACCTCATCACAAAGCAAACAACGCGGGTTGCCCACAAGCTCGAGCGCGAGCCCGAGGCGGCGGGTCTGCCCACCGGACAAGTCGGAGACCAGCTTGGCCCGGTGTTCCTCCAGTCCGGTCTGTTGAAGAATGCGGGCAATCGTTGCCTCCCCTTCCCTATTTTCACGGACGGTTAACTTGTAAGCATAGCGCAGCGACTCTTCGACCCCAAGACCGTCGTGCGCCACACTAAACTGAGGCACAAAAGCCAGATCTGAAGCGGGCGCCTGCCCCGGCTTTTTCGATTGATTGGCTAGCGAGAAACCACCCTCAGAGGCCACGAGTCCGAGGAAGGCCTTCAACAAGGTGGTCTTACCGCAACCGGAAGGCCCAACCAAAGCATTGAGATGCCCTTCCGGAAAACTTGCGGAAACGTCCTGCAATAGTTTCGGACCACGCTGTCCGGCTTGGACGGAAAGACCTTGGCAACCAATCATCTTACCGTCATGGAATGAATTCAAGGCCACTTGGCCACGAAAAAGAGCAACCCAAGACTTCCAAGCAATACGGAGAACATGGCACAGGATCCGACACCGCCGCTGACACCGGAGCGCCTTACTCGTTTAACCGGCATACCTTACGATGCAGTGCCCAGCCCCGCCTATGTCGTACAGCTCGATCAACTGGAAGCGAACTGCCGTCTCCTCGCAGAGGTGGCCGATGCTTCGGGCGCAAAGATCCTCTTAGCCTTAAAGGGCTTCGCCTGCCACGCCACCTTTCCGATAATTGCCAAGCACTTGAGTGGCGTGACGGCGAGCGGCCTGCACGAGGCACGCCTCGGCCAACAGTATTTTGGCAAAGAGGTGCATGTCTATAGTCCGGCCTTTACAGAAAAAGACTTGGCGGAGCTGACCGACTTCGCCCACACAATTGTATTTAACTCGCCCGGGCAACTGGCCCGTGGACTGGATCAACGCAAGCCGGATGGTCCACAGATCGGCTTACGGGTCAATCCGGAGCACTCGGAGGGCGCAACCGAGCTCTACGACCCCTGCGCTCCGGGTTCGCGACTGGGCACGACCCGGGCGGCTCTCGATGCGGCTGGTTCAGAGCTGCCAAGTGACTGGCTGGAGCACTTGGACGGGCTGCACTTTCACACTCTCTGCGAACAGGACGCGGATGCATTGGAACATACAGCAGCGGCTTTTGAAGAGAAGTTCGGTGACTTGTTGCCCGGCCTGCGCTGGCTGAATTTCGGAGGGGGGCACCATATTACCCGTCCGGGCTATGACGTGAAACGGCTCTGCCGCATCCTTCGCCGATTCCGTGAACGCTATAATGTGGACGTCTACCTCGAACCGGGTGAAGCCGTAGCGCTCCATTGCGGAGTACTCGTCGCCACAGTACTGGATATTCTGGAGTCGGGCGGTCTGCGCACGGCTATACTCGACGCTTCGGCGACCTGCCACATGCCCGATGTTCTAGAGATGCCCTACCGGCCCAACATCCTCGGCGCGGGCCATCCCGATGAACATCCCCATAACTACCGGATTGGCGGCCCCTCCTGCCTCGCGGGCGATGTCATCGGTGACTATTCTTTTGAGCAGGCATTGCAACCGGGGCAACGATTGGTACTCCTTGACATGGCCCACTATACGATGGTCAAGAATACGACTTTCAATGGTGTGCCGCTTCCCTCTATTTGCCTGCACAGTGCCGAAGCAGGCCTCCGCACCATTCGCACCTTCGGCTATACAGACTACGCCGAACGACTCTCCTAAACACTCGCCAACCATGAACAAACAACCCATCACGCCAAAAGGCTGGCTCCTCGGCGTCGTCCTCCTAGCCCTCGCCGTACTCTCTACTCTGTGCGTCTTTTCGCTGCGCCCAGAGACGGAGAAACCGTCCCCTGACGGAGGCGCAGAGACGCTCCCCGAAACGACTACAGAGTAGCGCCGGCTGCCTTGGCAATCGCTTGAAACTCGGACTCGGTAACAGGTGTAATCGAGAGTCGGTTGCCGCGCTGGAGAACGCGCATTTCTGCCAGCTCCGGCATGGCCTTCATCTCATCGAGTGAGACGAGTCGAGCGACATCGGCAGAGAACTTGACATCGACCAAAATCCATCGGGGCTTCTCCGGATCGCTCTTCGGATCGTGGTACTTCGAAGAAGGGTCAAAAGCCGTGGGATCGGGGTATGGTTCGCTGGCAATTTCAGCAATACCGGCAACACCCGGCGGCTTGGTATTGGAGTGATAGAAGAGCACGCGATCGCCAGGCTTCATCGCATCGCGCATAAAGTTGCGGGCCTGGTAGTTGCGCACGCCGTCCCAGGGTTCCCGCTGACCGGGACGCTGCTTGAGGTCTTCGAAGGAGAAGACGTCGGGCTCGGATTTCATCAGCCAGTATTGCATCGGTCGTCAGTCAGAGGTTAGCTGGTTAGCCCCAGTTTTTCGAGGATGCGGTCGAGGTCATCATTGCCGAGATACTCGATCGTCAGTTTTCCTTTTTTCGCACCATGCTTCAGAGAAGCGCGGGCATTGAGATGCTCACTGATACGCTTTTCCAGATCCCGCAGGGCAGTCTCCTCGGCTGCCGGAGCGGTACGTCCATTTTTGCCGGAGGCGCTGCCGGGTTGCTTCTTTAAATTGGTGACTTCGGTTTCAGCTTGGCGCACGCTCATGCCGCTCTCGATAATCCGACGGGCAAGGAGGCGGCGGTGCTCATCATCCTCCAAAGCAAGAAGCACCTTGGCATGCCCGGTAGAGAGGAGCCGGCGGCTGAGGTATCCCTGAATTTCAGAATCCAGAGACAAGAGGCGCATCGCATTGGCCACCGTGGCGCGGCCCTTACCGACACGTTCGGCAGCGGCCTCCTGGGTTAGACCAAAGTCACGAATCAGGCTGGCATAGCCGAGAGCCTCGTCGACCGGGTTGAGATTCTCCCGTTGCAGGTTTTCGATTAGCGCGAGACTCGCCGAGGAAGCATCCCCCGCTTCAATAATACGGGCCGGGATCTTCTTTCGTTCGAGTTGCTTGAAAGCACGCAGCCGGCGCTCGCCGGCAATGAGTTCAAAACGCTTGCCCTTGGCACGCACAACGATCGGCTGGAGAAGCCCTTCCGAACGAATACTGCGAGCTAATTCCTTGATCAGCCGGGGGTCGATCTCGCGCCTTGGTTGGTGCGGATTGGGCACGATGTCTTTGACCGAGAGTTCGCGTAAGCCGTCACTCTCGGCGGCAGCTTTGGCCTTTGCCGGAGGAGCGGTTTTTTGAGGGGCGGGTGTAGCCGGGGAGGCCTTCGATGGGGTTTCTTCCGGGGCGGCAGGCGGGGTCGGCGCAGCGGCTCCATCAATAAGGCCGCCGAGGCCTCGTCCAAGTCTACTTTTTGGGCTCATAGTTACGGGGCAATAGGAATAAAGATAGTTTGACCGACCTGTAGGTCGCGCGACGGGTTGGCGATCTTGTTGGCGTTCTGGATGTGCTTTATACTCGATCCATGCTGGCGGGCAATCTTACTAAGCGTATCTCCGGAACGGACAACATAGGTCTTTCCGGTCTTCGGGTAGTCTTGGGAAAAGTTTACCGGCGGTGCGGGCGTAGCCGGACGGCTACTGACAACGCCGACCACTGCCTGAACCGCTGCCTGCGTCTCTTTGGCAAAGGCCTGCATCTGGCGATTCACTTCGGCCAGAATCGATTGCTTTTGCGCTTCATCGGCCTGTTTGTAAGCCGTACGGAGAGCCTCGATCGCTGCGAGTAAATCTGACCGTGTACGCTCTCCGGATTGCGACCGGGCAAGACGGGCATTTTCCGCACGTAGTTGCTCGACCTCAAGACGCAGGCTCTTGACCTGATGCAAGAGGGAAGCCAAGTCTTGTTTCATATCGGCCACAGAGACGCGCAAATCAGTTTGCGCGGAGGCCGAAGCGGCAACCGCCAGTACGCTGACTGCGGTAATTTTTAGCGTCCGACGAAGTAATTGAATCATTTTCTACAGGGGAGAATTGGGGTGGTCAGGAAAATGTCAAAGCCAGAAGGATTTGAACGGTCGATGCATAGAGATTGCCAGACCTCCGGGTTTGCGCTTTGCATAATATGAATGACTCCGCCAGACCAGTATTGGATCCATGACCTGAGTCCCTTTCTCCTGCGTTTTCCAGAGAACCCACTGGGGATAGAAGGCATCCGCTATTATGGCTTGGCCTATTTACTCGGTTTTTTGGGCGCCTGGTTTTTTCTTCGGCTCTACCATCGAGCGGGGCGATTGTCGCTCGATGCGGACCAGCGCTCCACCCTTATGACGGCCATTGTGATTGGCGTTCTGGCGGGCGGGCGACTGGGCTATGTACTGCTCTATGATTTTGCGCTTTTTGTAGAAAATCCATGGACGCTTGTGCGGGTGGATCAGGGAGGGATGGCAAGTCACGGCGGTTTTGTCGGAGTGATTATTGCGCTGGTTTGGTTTGTCCGTCGTCACCCCTGCGGGTTCTTTAAACTAGGCGATGCGCTGGCCACGGTCACACCGATCGGGCTGTTTTTTGGTCGCATTGCAAACTTCATCAATGGGGAACTCTGGGGCCGGGTAACTGAGTTCCGCTATGCCGTACTATTTCCCAGTAGTCCGGCGGCCTACGATGCGGCGACCGGCTATTACGGCCCGCAACCGCGTCACGCCTCACAACTCTACGAAGCGGCTCTGGAGGGGGGTCTGCTCCTCGCCTACACACAATGGCGGTACTGGTGTTGCCGGACTCCCGCCGGCCAAATCGGTGGCGAATTCTTGCTCGGCTATGGAGTGGTACGTATTATCGGAGAAATTTTCCGTCAGCCCGATGCCCCGCTCATCCTCAATCTCAGCCGCGGACAGTTCTACTCACTTTTCTTGATCGTCCTCGGAGCACTGATCATTCGGTTTGTGCGGCGCCGAGATCATGATCCCCGCCCGTCTCCTGCTTGAGCGCTCGCTTAAAAGTGTGCCAAGGGAGCGTTGCACACTTGATTCTGGCGGGAAATTGACTGACCCCGGCAAGGGCCGCCAAATCGCCGTCGGCCTCCGGATCGGTCGTCTCTTTGTCTTCCAGTAAGCTTTGCATGCGGGCTTCCAGTTGGGCAACCTCGGCAAGACTTTTGCCCGGCAGGGACTCGGTCATAATCGATGCAGAAGCTTGGCAGATTGCGCAGGCGGCCGCTTCGAAGCCGGCATCGGTGATCCGGTCCCCCTCCAACTGCAGGGTCAGCTCCATTCGATCACCGCAAAGCGGATTGTAGCCTTCGGCGTGGTGACTGTGCTGCACGAGCAAGCCGTAGTGTCGGGGTCGCTTGTTGTGATCAAGCAAAATGTCCTGATACAGTTGCTGAAGAGGATCGCCGCTCATGAAGGGAGTCGCCCCGGAGGTTTTGTGATTAGCCGAAGAAGCGCTGCATCCGGAGAACCGCCTCGGCCAGCCGATCCACATCCGCAAAATCATTATAGAAGGCAAAGGAAGCGCGGGCGGTTGCCGGCACGCCGTAGCGCTTGAGCAATGGCTGGGTGCAATGGTGCCCGGCGCGGATAGCCACCCCGTCTGCGTCTAAAAAGGTGCCGATGTCATGCGGGTGGATCCCGTCGATCAGGAAAGACAGAACCGCCGCCTTATGCGGTGCGGTGCCAAGGATACGAAGCCCCTCGATGGCCGAGAGCTTTTCCGTAGCCGTTTCGAGGAGAGCCTGTTCGTGAGCCAATGCGCCGTCACGATCCAGATTGTCGAGATAGTCAATCGCCGCCGACAAGCCAATGACTCCGGCAATGTGCGGCGTACCCGCCTCGAACTTTCCGGGGATGGCTTTGTATGTCGTTCCATCAAAGTCGACCCGCTCGATCATATCACCGCCACTCTGATACGGAGGGAACCGCTCGAGCCATTCACGGCGCCCCCAAAGAACGCCGATCCCGGTCGGACCGAAAATCTTGTGACCGGAGAAGACGAAGAAATCGCAGCCCAATTCGGCTACATCCACCGGTGCGTGGGGCACACTCTGGGCGCCGTCAATAAGTACTGGCACATCGATCGCATGGGCCTGTGCGATAATTTCTTTAACCGGGTTAATCGTTCCCAAAGAGTTCGAACAATGGACGACCGAAACGAGCTTTGTCCGCTCATTGAGCAGGCGACTATACGCCTCCATATCGAGGACACCCCGGTCATCGACCGGAACGATTTTTAATTCTGCACCCGTTCGCTGACAAGCGATCTGCCAGGGAACGATATTAGCGTGGTGCTCCATGTGGGTGATCAGGACTTCATCACCGGGTTGGAGAATCGTCTCGGTAAAGCCATGAGCGATCAGGTTGATACTCTCTGTCGCTCCCCGCGTGAAGATGATTTCATCGGGGTCCGGCAAATGCAGGAAACCGGCTAGTTTTGCACGGGTTGCTTCATAGGCGTCAGTTGCCATCTCACTTAGATAGTGTACGCCGCGATGAATGTTGGAATTCTCTGCGGCATAGTAATCATTGAGCGCTTCGATTACCGCGTTCGGCTTTTGCCCGGTGGCCGCATTATCCAGATAGGTCAGCGGTTTGCCCCGCACCTCGGTTTGAAGAATGGGGAAGTCCGCGCGTACGGACTGGCGGTCAAATGTTTTACGATCAGTCAAAGGATGTAATGTCTCCGTTCTTTCGAGAATCTCAATTGAAATCCGCTGATTTAAGGAAACGACTTGTTTGGGGAGCCGTCATATACTGAAGCTCTCTCCGCAACTACAGCTTGCCTTGGCATTGGGGTTGGAAAACTTAAAGCCGCCCCCCACCATCTTGTCGGAGTAGTCCAAATCCGTACCGCGAAGATACAGGGCACTCTTTGAATCGGTCACCACACGCGCGCCGGCCGAGGCGACGAGTATGTCCCCGCGCTTGGGAGCTTCGATAAATCGCATTTTATAGCTCAATCCATTGCATCCGCCCCCGGTAATTTTGACACGGAGGTACTCACCCTCCTTTTCCCGCTCGATCAGGGCATTGATTTTTGTGCCGGCAGCCGGGCTTAACCGAATCAATCGTTCATTGCCCTCGCGCACGCCTTCCGGCAGGACAGTGTTGGCCAAATCAGTTGTCATATTCTTATAAGAGCAGTGAATCCGGGGGAAATCAACTGTTACCAGCGGACAAGCGATCGGCCAACAATAGCGCCTCCACCATGCTGCCGGCATCTGCCCTACCCTGACCGGCAATCCCAAAGGCCGTCCCGTGATCCGGGCTAGTCCGCACATAGGGCAATCCAAGTGTAACATTCACAGCCGCATCAAACTCCAGCGTCTTGACCGCCGCGAGAGCCTGATCGTGGTAGGCCGCCACCACGACATCAAATTCGCCTTTCACCTGACGGTGAAAAACCGTGTCTCCGGGCAGACAGGCCGATAGCCCGGGTATCTCTTTGCGCAGACGATCCAGTGCGGGATCCAACACAGTCTTCTCTTCATCACCCAATAGGCCGCCCTCTCCTGCGTGCGGATTCAAACCGCACACGCCAATCCGCGGTGCCTCGCTGCCCAGAGCGGTGGCCAAACTGTAAGCACGACGCACCGCCCGCTCCAAGGTCTCTGCGCTCAGGGCATCCGAAACCGCGCGCAGGGGAATGTGCCAGGTGGCCAGAACCGCACGCAACTGACGACCGACAAAAGCCATAGTCGGATCTCCACCCCATGCTGCGGCAAAAAATTCGGTCTGCCCGGGATGCGGGAAACCCACTCGTTGTAGCCATTCCTTGCTCACCGGCCCGGTGGCCACTGCTCGGTATAGCCCTTGCCGGCAGCCTTCCGCCGCTGCTTCCATCGCAGCCAGTGCGACCGCAGCGCCTACCTCTGAAGGCTCCCCAGCGGTAGCCGAAAAGTCTTCCAGCCCGACACTGGCATAGCCCGCGCCGATCGCATCTGCCAGCGGCTGCACCCAACTCTTCGGGCCAAGAAGAACTAGCTCCGAAGCAGTCACCGCATTCGCCTCAAGAGCACCTGCGACTACCTCGGGGCCAATTCCGGATGGATCGCCGCAGGTCACGGCAATCGGCAAACTGCTATTTATCACGCTCACCAGTCGATTGAATAAAGCCGCGTTTCCCCTCGGCAAAAAATTGTAAGAACTGCTGACCCGCCTGAGTCGTCCCGCAGTCTTCTGCCGTGGACACTTCGGCCGCTTTTTTCCGCAAGTTGCCCCCGGCAAAGAAAACCGCCCGGTAGCAACGTTTAATATCGGCAATTTCCGTCGCATCAAATGGTCCACGACGAAGACCCAATAGATTCAAGCCGTGTGCCTCACTGCGCTCTGCTGCCATAACGAAAGGCGGGACATCGGCGGTGATTGAGGCGTTCCCTGCAATCATCGCGAACGCGCCGATCCGACAATGCTGATGAATCCCCGCACCGCCACCGAGAACACTGCGCTCACCCACCTGAACATGGCCCGCTAGCATCACATTATTGGCCAAAATGACCCCGGCACCTACCTGACAGTCGTGCGCGACGTGCGATTGCGCCATGAGAAAACATGCCTCGCCCAAAACAGTTTCTCCGCCGGCAGTTTCCGGCCGATGGATCGTCACCCCCTCGCGGAGGATTACCCGGTCTCCAAGGACGACCCGACTCTCCGTCGCTGAGTCAAAACCGATGGACTGCGGATCGCCACCGATAACGCAAAAGGAATCCACCTGTACCTCTGCGCCTAGCTGTGCACCACTGCGAAGGATCGAGTGTGCTGCTAGCTGGCAACCCTTGCCCAGCACAACACCGCTCTCGACAATCGCATAGGGGCCGATCCGGCAATCTTCGCCAATCCGGGCGTCTTCCGAAACCAAAGCTGTAGAGTGTATCGACATAGATAATTGAAGCTATTTTTTAACTAAGACAGCAAGCCAAGAGCATCCGGTCACCATCAGAACAAGTTCATCTGCGGCTCTTTGACCATATCGTATATCTTGAGGATGCGCATGAGTTGGAGGAGGTCCGACTTCTGATAGCTGTGGTTGACCTCCACCTTGCGCAGGAGATTTTCCAGAATCGTACTGAAAGCGATGATTCCATCGACTCCCCGCTCCCGCAATAAGTGGATACTCTCTGAACGGTGCGGTTCGGCAGTGGGCAAGCCCGGCAATACAAGAATCTTGGCAAAACCCGGCTCCTTTAGATCCTCCTCGGATCCATCGAGGTTAAAATAGTCATCCGCCTTATTGAGCACATCCTTCTTCAGAAAATCGAAGACCTTCGTACTGCTTCGCAGAGTGGCCGGCGTAAAGCGCATGGTATGCCAACCCTTGACCACGACAATGGCCCGGCGAATACGGGCTACATCGGCAGAAAACAGCTGAAAGCCGCGCTCCGATCCCTCGCCCTCGGCCTCGCCCTGCGGATTGTAGATAACCAAATCAATCTCCTCATCTGCCCGCTTCTTACGAGACTGCACGGCATACTTGCGCAACTGCCGAACAAAAAATCCGTTCAGTTCAAAATACTCGCGCACTATATTTTCGTCGAAACCAGCCATCTGGAAAATTGCCAGCAAACCACCTGCAGGGGCATCGGTCAATCCCAGCCGAGGCAAGTGGTACCGACACCTAAGAACAAACCAATCGCTCCCTGATGCAGACCATTACAAAAGGTGCGATGCGATCCGCATACCCCGGACTGGCGCAGCAATCGTCCAACCACTGCGGGGCAATCGCCCGGCGGCCAATGCCACCAATAGTAAAATAAGGCAGACGAATCGAGCAGACCTGCCGCCTCAGCGAGGGGCAAAAAAGCATCGACCATGAGGGTGTGGCAACGAGTCGCACCGAGACCTTCTGGCAGTACACGCACCCGCAGATCTTCCAGCAGGCGGTTTAGATCCGATTTCTGCCGGAAGGCGCGGGTCGCGTCTGTCCGGTCCGGCACCATCCAGCGAGCAATCATCTCTTTCAAGGCGACTGGCCAGTCCGGACAGCCTGCCACCCGGTTTACGTATTGCTGCAGGCGTAAACGTGGATGATTGGCCGGACGCAACCCGTCCAGTCGCCAGTTTAAATCCGGTTCAGCGAACAAAGCCTCCGGCGAGTACCCGGCAAAGCCACTCAGTGGATGCCGCAGGGCCAGTCGCGACATGGGCTCACGATTGCGGGCATAGCCCAGCACCTCCAGACAATACTGGTGGCAGGCCGACTCCCAATCAACCGACTCCAAACGCTTCCTCGCGAACCGAACCTTCTGCCCCCAGCGTGCTTCCCCCTGCTCTCGTAATAAGCTCACCCGATCTCTCTCCGGCAGACTGCTGAATTCCGAGAGATTCGGATGCTCACAAATACGCTCCATTTCAATCAACGCCTCGTCCATCGCATAGGCTTCCAAGTCTTGGTGCAGATGCGGCAAAAGCACCAGCATTTCCGGGCAATTGCCATCCTCTGTTCTTACCGCTACCGGATTGCCTCGTTCCCCGTGTAAGACGACATGCAGTCGAACACGATTAAAAGCCCGATTGCGTTCATGCCCGTGGTGAATCCAATCCTCCGGGCTGAAATGAATCTCCACATCCGCACAATATCCAGTTCCTTCAATCTCAAATCGTGCGTCCTTGAAGTCCGGCCCACCGAGGTGATTCCAGTTGCCCGAAAACGCAATCCGTAGGCTCCGCCCGGAAACCGTCCGCAATGCATCCGTGCTAAAATCCTGCCGCAGCCAGATTTTCTGCAAGACCCGTTCACTCAAGTAGTAAGGCCCATAGAGCCCCTGCATCTGACAGACGCTCATTCTTTTTTCAGATATACCCATAGCGGCAATTAACCAACGTTTTGTAGCATAGCTACATATAACCCCATGGGGAAGCCCAAAGCAAACCCCGCGGACGCATGCGCCCGCTACAAGTCGAGATCGATGTTTACACTGTTGCGGAAATCCTTGGCTTGCGCCCGCTGTCGACGCAGCGCATCGCCCTCTAATCGAGTCGCACAAGCCGTTACCCACTCAAAAAGGGCCTCCGGGCGTAATGCCAGTGCACCTTGAGCACGAGTCGACTCCCGCACCAGATTGTCATTACTCACTACGCTGACCAAGTCCGGACGCGATGCTCGTGCAACAATCCGCTCGATCACTCCATCGGCCGAAAGCGCAGCCGGCGCATAGAGATACTCAAAAGTATCCCGCTTAAAAGGATGCTGCACCTCCAGCTTATCGTTCGGACTGTCTAAGATAAAGGCCACCCGAACGCCCTCCACATCGTGGATCATGAGTACATCCTGTGCCAATTGATCCCGCGCTGCATCCACGCTCTCGGCCAAGCACTCCCGCAAGCGATCCGTTGCACAGATCACATTGTAAGCATCAATCAGCAGATAGCGGGTCGCAGACATAAGACATTTCCAGTAGATAAAAGTTTAAGGCGCCGGTCGGCGTTGAACCGTCCGTAGAGGATTAGCCATCCTCGGCCTTACCACTTGGCTACCGCCTCTAGTTAAGCACTTGCTGTATAATGACCTGTGGCCTTGGGTCTGAAATTTCATCGGCAACACAATTACTTACAGCCGACGGCGACAGTTTTAATATTAACGAATTGGCGAATTCCCTCAACGCCAAGTTCTCTGCCAAATCCGGAATCATTGATTCCACCAAAAGGCAGGCGGGGATCGGAGCGGACAAAATCATTAACCACACAAGTACCTGCATGAATGTGGGAAGTCGCTAAATCGCGTCCTAAATCAATATCCCGGGTAAAAACAGCCGCGCCGAGTCCATAAGAAGATTGATTGGCCAGAGCGACCGCCTCTTCGGTTGAACGAACGGTTATGATCGATCCGACAGGGCCGAAAAGTTCTTCCTCAAATGCGGCCATTCCGGGCTTCACTCCAGTCAACAAAGTTGCCGGATAAAAGAACCCCGCTCCTTTAGGCAAACTGCCACCACAGATCAGCCGAGCCCCAGACCCTATACTGCGCTCCACTTGATCATGCAGATTCCGGCAAAGGTCCTCGCGGGCCATTGGCCCCTGTGTCACCCCTGCCTCGAGAGGATCGCCCATGACCTGTTGCTCCAGAGCGGCCTGCACGCGATCTGTAAATTCAGCAGCCACTGAATCCACGACGATGAAGCGTTTCGCCGAGATACAGGTCTGGCCATTATTCAACATCCGGCTGAAAACCGTTTTCTCTGCAGCCAGCTCTAGATCAGCATCCTCTAGTACGATATACGGATCGCTGCCGCCAAGCTCTAACAAGACCGGCTTGAGGTGACGTCCAGCCTCCGATGCCACAGCGCGCCCAGCCGCACCGCTTCCGGTCAAACAGACACCCTTTACCGAACGCTCCGCGATGATCCTCGACGCTTGCTCATTGGATGCAAAAACATTGACCAGAGCACCGTCGGGAAACCCGGCCAGATCGAATAGATCGAGGATGCTATTAGCCGTGTTCGGAACCCGCGGGGCATGTTTCAGGATCATCGTATTACCCGCCATTAGGATCGGTGCCGCCGCACGAAAGACCTGCCAAAGCGGAAAATTCCATGGCATAATGGCGAATATGCTGCCTAGCGCCTGATACACCACTCGGCTTTCACTCATCTCTGTCTTTACCTCATAAGGATGCAAAAAGGATTCCGCATGCGTCGCGTAATACTCGCAGACAAAGGCACATTTCTCTACCTCTGTACGCCCCTGGGTAAGGGGCTTCCCCATTTCCAGAGCCATGGTACCGGCAAGCTCTTCCGACTTCTCCCGCAAGCAGGCCGACAACTTTTTGAAACAATCCGCACGATGAGCAAAGCCTACCGTGCTCCATTCCGGAAAACAGGCAGACGCTTGTTCGAGGCGGCACTGGATTTCGCCTTCCGAGTGGCAGTCGAAGCGGTCAACCACCTCGCCCGTAGTCGGATTAATTACGGCATAATCCGTCGATTTAATAGTATGAACCATAGGAAAACCGAAAAAAATAACCTGCCGAAACTGCATCGCCCCAGCTGATAGGAGAATTTCCCACCCTAGACACAAAACAAGTCAAGTATTCAGGATGGAGGCGCGGGTCGGAATCGAACCGACGATAAAGGATTTGCAGTCCTCGGCCTTACCACTTGGCTACCGCGCCCAATAATCCCACCTTGTAGGCAGACCGGCCGTATTGACAAGTATTTTCGCACGCAGGCTGAAGCAGAGGCCTTTTAAAAAAACTACAGTGAGCAGGATGCAAAAGTTGGCGTCGATACCGCTCGACTCTTCGAAGATCCCAAACTCTTGAAAGCGAGCGAGCGGGCCTTCACGCTACTTAGATAAAAAGGCATCGATACGCCCGAAGCATTAGTCGATGCAGTGAAGCGCTTTATTAGTACCCTTCCGTCAATGGGATACAAGACTACCTTTGCCCAAGCGATCAAGGCACTCAAAGAGAATCCTGACTGCCAAGACAAAGCCAGCGTAACAAAACGTGACTACAATCGTTATCGCGCAGAGGTGCTTAATTTCTTCGGCCCTAATAAAATCTTCAGCGGTATCAGCTGTATGAACTGGCAGGCCTTTCAAAGGCTTCTCCCTTCTCCTTATCGTTGGAAGAGCGCTTCTTTATGATGTCTAGGGCTTGTTGGAATTTAGATGGCGTGGTGTCATAATACTGAATAAATAGATCACTTCCATGCCCGCATATTCTCCTGAACTTTATCAGACTAAATACAAAATTATCCTAGATTTGCCACCACTGGAGCGTAAGGCGTATCGCTGCATGGCTTATATTGCTCAAAGAGGTGGCTTTGACAGGCGAGATGTCAGATTCCACAATAAAAAATTTCCAATCAATAATAATGGGGTTACACGTGCTGGGGCTATAGCTGAAGGGGTCCACAATCGCTTTATTTTGATCCACAACGACTTCAAGAAGGGTGCGTAACCGGAGGCTACACAGTGACTAAAAAGGGCATGAAGGGGCTTAGAGGAGTCCTAAAGTTGAACTT
>DKOA01000001.1:14597-15563 GCA_002469895.1 Opitutia bacterium UBA7374 | reverse complement strand
GTGGCCTCGGCAATCGGAGCACTGCGACGAGCCTTGCGAATCAAGCTGGCTGCTGTATCGCTTTCCTTGGCGCCGACAGACTTCCAATAATCCACCCGATCGAGCTTCACACTCAATTCGTTTTCAGGTTTGCTTGCCTGTGGTTCATAGGTGCCGAGAACCTCGACAAAGCGACCGTCACGGCGCGCTGCTGCCTCGGCCACTACCATGCGGTAGAAGGGACGGTGGGATGCTCCGTGTCGTTGTAAACGTATCTTAAGTGCCATGTTATTAAAGTTTGCCCGATAAAGTCCGGCAGTTTGAGAAAACCGAAGAGAAAAAAAGTGCATCGGCGTACTGTCAAGTACGGAGAAAGCGCAAATCGTGGATTAATCGGCCCGAACAACATCCGGAGAATCACTCCACGGTAAGGGAAATGCACTTTTTTGCCAATCTTCGCGCTCCTCGCCTATTTTCGCAAAATCATCCTCTAAGCCCTCTACGAGCACACCGGAAAACTGGTAGCGAGTCTCACGTCCGGTCAGGCGAACGCTACGCTTTCCGCTGTAGGCAACCAATGTTCTCGGTGCTGCGTAATCAATCTGTCTGATTTTTTCCATTGTCTAAACCGTCGAATTAAATGTTGCTGTGTTCTTTTTGCTGGTGTCCAGAGAATCCCACCTTGCCCCAAAAGGTAAAGACACTATACACAAAACTTTGCTCGCTTTGTTGAATGACTGATATGCCAGATTTATCAACGGAAGATTTTCCGGCCCACATAGCCATTATTATGGATGGCAATGGTCGTTGGGCAAAGAAACAAGGGCTTCCCCGAATTGAAGGTCATCGCCGCGGCGCCGATGCCGTACGCCGCACGATAGAAGCCGCCTACAAAAAAGGTATCCAATGCCTAACGTTATATGCCTTCAGCGTAGAAAATTGGAACCGTCCAAAAGCTGAAATTGATGCTTTAATGCAGTTATTGGA